>CALLUH010000291.1 GCA_938011445.1 uncultured Hyphomonadaceae bacterium | reverse complement strand
AGCCGGATTGCGCCTTCGCTGGAGCGGCGGATGAAGCTGCTGTTTGAGGATGGCGAGGTGGAGGTCGATTTTATCAAGCGGACGGTGGCGAACACGACGCGGTTTACATTGAATGCAAGGTTTGCGTCAGACTTGCCCGATCCATTAGGGGTTGCCGATGAAGGATTTTTCGCCGCCTGTCTGGGCCTAGCAGAGACGCCGGTTTCAGGTGAAACCGCAGCATTTGCGGTTGCCACCGCGGAGAAATTGGCGTCACATGCTGTAATGAATACAGGAAATTCTTGAGAATGGCCGACAGTGAACACGCGCCCGTAGACCTAATCGAACTGGCTTCGGATGCGCCGATCCGGTTTTTCGATCTGAAGGCGCAACAGGCGAGCATCCGGCCCGCATTAGAGACGCGCTGGACCGATATACTCGACCATGGCCGCTATATTGGTGGGCCGGAGGTGTCTGAGCTTGAACAGAAGCTGTGTGCCTTTACTGGCGCTGCGGATGCTGTTGCTGTTGGCTCCGGAACCCAAGCGCTGGTGATGCCGATGATCGGGCTGGGTTATGGTTATGGCGATGCGGTGTTTGTGCCCGGGTTTACCTATAATGCCAGCGTGAACGCCGTGTTGCTGGCAGGCGCGACGCCGGTTTTTGTCGATATAAACCCCAAGACCTTCAATATGTGCCCTGAGGATTTGGAACGGCGCGTCAAACAGGTGGCGAGGCAGCGTAATCTGCGGGCCAAGGCGGTTATGCCCGTAGATCTGTATGGATTGCCAGCCGATTATGAAGGCATTGGCACGGTTGCAGACCAGTATGGTTTAGAGATCATATCCGACGCAGCCCAAAGCTTTGGCGGGCAGAGCGGGAACAAATGGGTCGGGGCGTTGGCTTCGATTACAGCGACGAGTTTTTATCCGACCAAGACGTTGGGCGGGTATGGTGATGGCGGCGCGATTTTGACGACCGATAAAGGCATTGGTGACATGCTCCGCTCGATCCGCTGGCATGGTACGGGCGAGGACCGGAAGAACTCGATACGTGTAGGATTAAATGGCCGATGCGACTCTATTCAGTGCGCGGTTGTGTCTGAAAAACTGTCTATATTTGAAGCCGAGCGCGGGCGCCGGCTGGCAATTGATGCGTTGTATCGTAAGCACTTATCGGGAGTTGTGGAGATTCAGAGCCGGTTTTCGGACTCTGCTATGAACTCTACTTCCGCTTGCGGGCTGTTTACGATCCGCGTTTCGGACCGGGATCGTGTCCGCGCGGAGCTTTCCGAACAGGGCATTCCGACATCCATCTACTATGACACCCCGCTGCACCGGATGCCCGCTTTCGAGCATTTCAATCCGGCGGGTGGATTGCCCGAATGTGAACGGGCGTCAGAGGAGGTTTTGTCGCTGCCGATGCATCCCTATTTGTCCGAAGGGCAGGTGGGCAGAATTTGCGAAGGCGTTTTAGGGGCTGTACGCGGCTAGGCTAGTTGCTTATCTCTGGGGCATGACAAAGACACTGAAAATTCTCGCCGCGCAGCTTAATCCGGTCGTTGGCGATATTAGGGGCAACCGAAAGCTGGCCGAGGGGGCTTTGGAGGAGGCGCGGGCGGCGCACGCGGATCTGGTTGTGCTGAGCGAGCTTTTTGTTCTGGGCTATCCGGCTGAAGACCTTGTGCTCAAGCCGAGCGCGGTCGAGCAGTCGATGGCGGCGGTGACCGGGCTTGCAGGCTTGACCGAGGATGGGCCGGGGCTTGTGATCGGGACGCCTTGGCAGGATGGCGATAAGCTTTTCAATTCGATTGTGTTTCTGGCCGACGGGAACATTCTGGCCCGGTATGATAAATGTCATCTGCCCAATTATGGCGTGTTTGACGAGAAGCGGCTGTTTGATGTCGGCGGCGGGCAGCATGAAGCCTATCTCTATCGCGGGGTGAAGTTTGGCCTCGGGATTTGTGAGGATTTGTGGTTTGCCGATGTGCCGCGCGGGGTGAAGGCGGCGGGAGCGGATGTTTTGCTTGCGCCGAACGCGTCGCCTTGGCGGCGGAGCATTCAGGAAGAGCGCGCGGGCGCATTTGATCAGTGGGCGGATTTGGGATTGCCCTATCTGTTTGTCAATCAGGTTGGCGGGCAGGATGAGCTGGTCTTTGACGGCGCGTCTTACGCGACCAATTCGACCCATGCGGAGCGGTGCGGACTGGTTGGACAGTTTGAGACGGGCACGGCGCTGGTCGAGTTTGATATTGAGACAAAGGGTTTTGTCGGGCTTGGGACCGGTTGCAGGCCGGACAGCGAGGGTTGGGAGGCGGAATATCGCGCGGCGGTGATGGGGCTTGGGGACTATGTTAACAAAAACGGTTTCCCAGGCGTGGTGCTCGGCATGTCTGGCGGGATAGACAGTGCACTGACGGCAGCAATCGCGGTGGATGCGCTGGGGGCAGAGCGGGTCTGGTGCGTGATGTTGCCGTCGAAATATACGAGCGATGAGAGCCTTGAAGATGCGCGGGCCTGTTCTGAAGCGTTGGGGGTGCGCTATGAGAGCATCAATATTGCACCCGGTGTCGGCGCGCTTGGCGAGATGCTTGCCGAGCAGTTTACGCAGACCAAGCCGGACACGACCGAAGAGAACATCCAGTCGCGCTTGCGGGCGGTGACGCTGATGGCGCTGTCGAACAAGTTTGGGCATATGGTCGTGACGACGGGGAACAAGTCGGAGATGGCGGTCGGCTATGCGACGCTTTATGGCGATATGTGTGGGGGGTATAATGCGCTGAAGGACTTCTATAAGACGGAAGTGTTCGAGCTGGCCAAATGGCGGAACTCTGCCGTCCCTGCGGGCGGGTTGGGACCAGCGGGCGAAGTGATCCCGACACGGATTATTACCAAACCGCCAAGCGCGGAGCTGCGCGAGGATCAGCGCGACGATGACAGTCTGCCGCCTTATGACGTGCTTGATGATATTTTGCGCGGGCTTGTGGACCAGGAGGCGGACATTGATGAATTGCTGGCGCGTGGGCATGACGAAGCGGTGGTGCGGCGGATCGAGCATTTGCTCTACATTGCTGAATATAAGCGTAGACAGGCGCCGCCGGGGGTGAAGGTGGGCGGCAAGAATTTCGGGCGTGACAGGCGCTATCCGATTACCAACAGGTTCCGTGATGATTGAGTGATTGCAGTGGTAGTCACAATCTGTCCGTATTTGTGTTATGGACTAACATTATGAGAGTTTGGGAGTCGCCCCGGAGAGTTTTTAGCGCGCTTAATTCGGATGCGCGGCATTGGCAGCTTTTGGCGCTGTCGAGCCTGTTTTTCCTCTCGCGCTTTGTGTCTGATTTCGGGGCGAGCTTTACGGCGTTTGGCGCGGCGCTTTCGGGCGCGATGCTGGCGCAGTTTGTTGGTGCGCGGGCGACGGGGACGGTTTTCGAGTGGAAGTCGGCTGCGATTACGACGCTGGGGGTGACGATATTGTTGCGGGCGTCGGACCCTGCGTTCTGGTTTGCGGCGGGGCTTGTGGGGATCGGGGCTAAGTTTCTGATCCGGTATAATGGGAAACATGTTTTCAATCCGGCCTGTCTTGGCATTGCAGTGGTGACGCTGGCGAGCAGCGGGGCTTGGGTGTCGCCTGGGCAATGGGGGCAAACGCCGATTGTGGCCGCCTTTGCGCTCGGGTTTGCGGCATTGGTGCTGTCGAGTGCGAAGCGGCTTGATATTGCGCTTGGGTTTCTGGCGTTCTTTGCGGCGCTGCTATTTGGGCGGGCAATGTGGCTTGGAGACCCGCTTGTGATACCGGCCCATCAGATGCAAAATGGCGCGCTGCTGGTGTTCGCATTTTTCATGATTACTGATCCGCGCTCGACGCCGGATTCGCGGATGGGACGGTTTGTATTTGCAGCATCTGTGGCGGGGCTTGCGGCATGGCTAGGCTGGGGGCCGCATGTGCGCGGGGGGATGATTTATGCGCTCGCGGCGCTTGCGCCGCTGACGATATTGATTGACCGGATTTTGCCGGCGGAACGGTTTGAATGGACTTTGGGGAAACGAAAGGAAGGACTAAGAGATGACACTCAAGACACTGATGATGGCGGGCGTTTGCGCGCTGACGCCGCTCGCCTTTAGCCCGGGCGCGAACGCATTTTGTGGCTTCTATGTCGCCAAAGCGGAGACGGATCTTTTTAATGATGCGTCGAAAGTCGCGATCGCGCGCGATGGGGAGCGGACGGTGGTGACGATGGCGTCTGACTATCGCGGGGATGCGTCCGAATTCGCGATGGTGATCCCTGTGGTGGATGTGCCCGAGCGTGGGCAGATCAATGTTGCCAATCCGGCGCTGATGGATCATTTGGATGCTTACACGGCACCAAGGCTGGTCGAGTATTTTGATGCGAACCCGTGTGAGCAATTACAGTATCGAACTCGGGCACTGAGTTCCGTTGAGGTCACCGGGAGCCGCTTGGAAAAATCTTTATCTGTAGAAGCTGAAGACTTGGGCGTGACCATCGAGGCGGAATATGAGGTGGGTGAATATGATATTCTTATTCTGTCTGCGGAGGAATCAGATGGATTGATTACGTGGCTCAATCAGGAGGGCTATAATATTCCAGATGGGGCGGAGGAGACGGTTGGGGCGTATCTCAAGCGCGGAATGAAATTCTTTGTCGCTAAGGTTTCGCTGGAGCGTCATGACGGGAATGCGGATTTGAGACCCATTCAGGTGGCCTATGAGGATGAGGAATTTATGCTGCCGATCCGGCTGGGGACTGTGAATGCGGAAGGCAAGCAGGAGCTATTTGTTTTTGCGATGACGCGACAGGGACGGGTCGAGACGACGAATTACAGGACGGTGAAACTGCCATCGGATATGGATGTGCCGGTTTATCTCAAAGACGAGTTTGGCGACTTCTATAAGGACATGTTCCGCCATCAGGTCGAGAAGGAAAACGGCAAGGCGGTGTTTATGGAATATGCCTGGGATATGAGCTGGTGTGATCCATGTGCGGCGGAGCCTTTAACGCGGACGGAACTGCGCGAACTTGGGGTGCATTGGCT
>CALLUH010000290.1 GCA_938011445.1 uncultured Hyphomonadaceae bacterium | reverse complement strand
CTGTACTGCCTTGTCTTCATGTCTATTTTTGAGTGCCATTTGCCAGATTTTATAGCGCTAACTTTTTAGCTAGAGCTTTGTAATCGTTGTGGTATTTATAGGCCAAGTGAATAAAGCCTAATAAAAAACAATGTGTGCGCTGTGTTTTCGACAGGTCGTCCTTTACGATAAATCGTAACATGGCCGGACTTCATCAGCCGGACAGCCTCGCCGCGCACGTCTTTGAGCACGCGCTGCCACTTCTCTTCGCTAACAAGCCGGGCCACTTGGGTTGGCGAAACCACCCCGCCAACACCCTTCTCATGGACCAGTTTCAAGATCGCCTCTTTGACGGGATTGGCTGGCGGCTTTTTCTTCGTAGCCCCCGCTTCGGCCTCGTCCAAGCCCTCATCCATCGTGTTCTTACTCATCTTTGGCCCCTATGGCGGATCTCGGGCGAGAGCCTTACGCCTCAATGGCCGCATAGGCAAGCTGCTGGAATTGCGAACGGACGGGGTAAGTCGAGCTGGGGATAAGCTGCGTCATCTGAATGCCGATGATCTGTTCTTCCGGATCAATCCAGAAATAAGTCGTCGCCAGCCCGCCCCATGCAAATGTCCCAAGCGAGGATGGCTGGCGCGTGGCGACTACATCCGTCACCACGCTGCCCAGAAGGCAAAACCCGTTCCCCTCCATGCGCCCCTCGGCAAAGGTCTTGTCACCCATCTCCAATATGCTCTTACCCTCTGGCAAATGGTTGAGCGTCATAAACTCCACCGTTTTCGGGCTCAGGATGCGCACCCCGTCCAGCGCCCCGCCCTCAAGCAACATGTTCGCAAACCGGTGATAATCATAGAGCGTCGAGACCAGCCCGCCGCCCGCATTCAGCATGGCTGGCCGCGTCGCATAAAGCTTGGACGCCGCCCCCGCACCATCAGACAGCACGGTCTCGCCGGTCTTCTCATCTTTCGAATAACACGCCCCAAGCCTGTCCCATTTTTCCGCAGGCACGTAAAAATCCGTATCCACCATGCCCAGTGGCTCAAATATCCGCTCACGGAAAAACACATCAAGCATCTGGCCGGACACCACTTCCACAATCGCGCCAAGCACATCAATCGAGTGACCATAATTAAACTGCTCCCCCGGCGAAAAGACAAGCGGCAGCTGGGCCAACGCACGGGCAAACTCGCGCAAGTTTCCTTTCTCGGTCCCTTGCAATTCACGCCTATAGATCGCGTCCACATCATGCTGGAACAGGAAACCATAGGTGAGCCCCGACGTATGGGTGAACAAGTCGAGCAGCTGCATCGGCCGCTCTGGAGCTTTAAGCTTTGGCGCGTCCGGCGTGCCGCCATCCCAGACCATCACATCCGCATATTCGGGCAGATAGCGCGCCACCTCATGCTCAAGCCGCAGCTTGCCCTCTTCAAACAAGATCATCGCCGCCACCGCCGTAATCGGCTTGGTCATCGAATAGATCCGGTAAATCGTATCCTCCGCAATCGGCACCTCGCCGCCCATCTCCATGCTGCCACGCAGGCCCAAATGCGCGACCTCGCCACCACGGCTCAAAAGCGTCGCCATGCAGGGCAGCTTCTGCGCATCAAGATAGGACTGGAAAAACTCCGGCACACGCTGCAATCGCTCCGCAGAGAGGCCAAGTTCGGCGGGGTTTATTGTCGTGATTTTTGGCATATCGGACTTTCGCAAAACAGAAGAAGATTGAACGCTTTTACTCCGGCGCGGCACCCGTGTCCAAAAAGGAGATCGCCTCGCGCAAATGCCGCGCACGCGGAAGCTCATGCTCGAAATTCGGAATGTCCATCAAATGCACCGCCTGCGCACCATCAGCCTGCATCTCACCAAAACGCCGCTTGGTTTCATCGCGATTAAAATCCCGCTGGCCCGTCAAGAACACATGGCGACGCGCTAGAAAGGCCGGCGTCGGCTCGGCCAGCGTTGCGTATTCAACGCCGCAAATATAAAGCCCGCCAGTAAAAATCTGCGGGAACAGCGCGCTAACATAAGACGCCATCCGCCCGCCGCCCGAAAAGCCGGAAACATAAATCCGCGTCGGGTCCAGCTCGAACGTCTCCCCCGCCTTTATCCGCGCCATTAGCGCAAAGAGCATGCGCCGCGTCGGATTGACCTTATTGCCGGACTTTCCCGCCGCAATATAGATCATGTTCTCCTCATCCATCACCCCTTTCCACGCGGGCGGGATACGCCCCGACGATGACGGGCTGATATAGACGAGCAATCCGGCAGGCTTTTCGGGATCATAGCCCTCGGGCACATAGACCCGCCACGAAACCTCTTTATTCACATCCAGCGCTTCAGCAAAGCGCGCAGACTCTTCTGGCCTAAGCAGCTGCGCGGACGTTCCCTTAAGCCGCGTGGGATGCTCTACCGTCTGCGCCCAGCCAGCGCCAAGCAAGGCAAGTGAAAACAAAACTGCAAGCAGAGCCCGCATCAGATCTCTCCTATAATTCGCCACACTTGGCGGCACGGCTCAGTTCCCGCGCAATAATGATCTGCTGTATCTGGCTCGTGCCCTCATAGAGCCGGAAGATGCGGGCATCGCGATAAAACCGCTCGATGC
>CALLUH010000289.1 GCA_938011445.1 uncultured Hyphomonadaceae bacterium | reverse complement strand
CAACGCGCGCAGAGCCTGACATTCTAAACTGGTGGCAAGAGCTGATGGAGCTACCTTGCGTCGCCATTGGCGGCATCACCGTAGACAATGCGCCGCCTCTCATTGCCGCTGGCGCAGACTTCCTCGCCGTCTCTGCGGGCGTCTGGCAGCATAAGGACGGCCCTGTCGCCGCTGTGGAAGCGTTCGCCGCCGTCCTCGGCTAAACTACCCCACTCCCATACACAAGCCACCTTCCACCCCATTGTTCAACAAGTGGTTTTATGTTTGTATTTTACATCGTAGCGTGGTGGAGGTACGCAATTTGGAAGAGCTAGCAGACCTGACACTCGGCCTTGGCATCGGCGTCGGCTTCCTTCTAGTGGTCTCGATAGGCACGGTCGGGTTACTGACCAGATTACTGGTTTCTGAGCTGTCGGCTGAATGGGTCGGGCGCGGGATCGGCATTGCTATTGGCCTGTCCATTTTCGCTGCGCTAATTGTATCCTATCACGTCCTGAAACTAGACAAACTGGACGAGCCGAAGATTGTGGGCAATCTTGTCAAATTCTCTTTGCCCTATCTTGTCCCGTTTTATGTCCTGATACTGAACTTCGTCTCGCTACCCCTGCTTTACGGAATCGACAAACGCCGCGCGCGCGTCTCGGCAGACCGGGCAGAGAGCGCGCGGATTGCCGCTGAAATGACAGGCCGCGACGCACCAGAAAAAATCGTGTTCCGCGTTCCCGAAGAAGCCTTGCACATCGTCACAAGCGCTGGCGGCGCACTCGGCGCCGTAATTAGTCAGCTTCTGTTCCGCCACAAG
This sequence comes from uncultured Hyphomonadaceae bacterium, assembly GCA_938011445.1. Classification (GTDB taxonomy): domain Bacteria; phylum Pseudomonadota; class Alphaproteobacteria; order Caulobacterales; family Hyphomonadaceae; genus CALLCD01. Next base: position 5,740 of record CALLUH010000289.1, on the reverse strand, counting down.
ACCAGGAAGGAGTCCTTCCGCACCGTGTTCTATTTCACCGTGCTTCTAAACGCGCCAGCCTTTTACGGCCTCTGGCGCGCACATAACTGGCTTATTGAAGCCGGTTCCTAGAGCGCATTCGTGAAAAGCGGGAACCGGTTTTGTGGCTAAAATACGCATAAAGCAAAAAACGAGAGCACGCCTTTGGTCGCGATATATATGGACATGCTCTAGTCAATTCGCGCTTTGCACGCAGTCTGTTGCCAATGATCGCATCGTGCTAACGGTGCCCCTGACAGGTGATCCCTGCTTGACCCAAACGCCTCGCCCAGCTACCCCGCATGGCTTAAGCACAAAGGAATTTCTCATGGCCAAGATTAATGGAAACGAGATCAAGCCCGGCAATGTGATCGAGCATCAGGGCAGCGTCTGGCGTGCCATGAAGACAAACTCCGTCAAGCCCGGCAAGGGCGGCGCGTTCAATCAGGTCGAATTGCGCAATCTGCTCAATGGCTCAAAGCTGAACGAGCGCTTCCGGTCCTCTGAAACGGTCGAGAAAGTCCGGCTCGAACAAAAAGACTATCAGTTCCTGTTCGGCGATGATGACAGCTTTACCTTCATGGACACTGAGAGCTTCGAGCAGATCGAACTACAACGCGATTTTGTCGGCGATAATGGTGCCTATCTGACCGACGGCATGATGGTGCGCATCGAGTTTTACGAGGAGACCCCGCTTGGCGTGGCTGTGCCCGAACAGGTGGTGCTCGAAGTGCTCGAAACCGAACCGGTCGTCAAAGGCCAGACCTCGGCAAATAGTTTCAAGCCCGCCCAATGTGCTGGCGATCTGCGCATCATGGTGCCGCCTTTCATCAATGTCGGCGAGAAAATCATCGTCCAGACATCCGATTCCACCTATCTCAAACGCTCCGACTAAGGCGTCTTTGTAAATGTCCCGTCCTTCCCCGATCGGCACCGTGATGATCAAAGCGGCCCGCGCCGCTGGCAGCTCCCTCTCGCGCGATTTTGCCGAGGTCGAACACTTGCAGGTCTCCCGCAAAGGCCCCGCCGATTTCGTCTCCAATGCCGACCACAAGGCCGAAGAGGTGATCTATGAACAGCTCACCAAGGCGCGCCCGGGCTATGGCTTCGTGATGGAAGAGCGCGGCATCGTCGAAGGCACCGACAAGACCAATAAATTCATCGTCGATCCGCTTGATGGTACGCTGAACTTTCTCCACGGCCAGCCTCATTATGCCGTCTCCATCGCGCTTGAACGCGACGGCGAATTGCTGACCGGCGTCATCTATGATGTCTTCAAAAACGAGATATTCTGGGCCGAGACAGGGCGCGGCTGCTGGCTCGAAAACCGCAAATTACGTGTCGCTTCGCGCAAACAAATGGCAGAAGCCGTCATCGCCACCGGCACGCCCTGGTATGGCCAGAGCGAGGACACCCATGCGCGCTTCTGGCGCGAGCTGGCCGCCATGACACCGCGTGTGGCCGGTATTCGCCGCTATGGCGCAGCCTCTCTCGATCTGGCCTATGTCGCCGCTGGGCGGTTTGACGGGTTCTGGGAGCGTGATCTCAAATCATGGGACATTGCAGCGGGCATTGTGATGGTGCGCGAGGCGGGCGGGATTGTGTCAGGACTTGATGCCAATGATCTGCTCGAAACCGGAGGCGTGCTTGCCGCCAATGAGAGCCTGCATCCCCAGATCGAAGCGTGCTTGCGCGCCGCTGGCAAACCAGAAGTACCCAGCTAAGCTGTCGCGCGCGTTTTTGCGGTAGGGATTTGACGGGCAGGCGCGGGGACCGAAGCGGCAATATCCTGCATCCTGCCGCGCAGGCGTTGGGCCTGAAATCCGGCAAGCGCGGAAAGTATGGTGCTGTCAAAAGTTGCGCTGGTGTCACTCGTTTCGATGATCGCACAGGCCATCATGCCGAGAAACTTTTCGCGCAATGCCGTGATCGTGTCACCTGCGGCCAAAATAATAAAATGGGTGGCATCGAAGACAGGCCGTTTACGCAAATTGGCCACAAGCCGACTTGTGACATTAACATCCAATCCCTCAGACAGAATTGCCATCGCAAACGGCATGCCTGCCTGCTCGGCATCAATAATTTCCTTGGCCGCTTCACGAATGGTCCCCGCATAGCTCGGCTCACATCCGGCATCTGTCAGCATTTCCAATTGTGCGGGCAGGAAATCCGAAGGCTCGCCGACCAGCAAGGCTTGCGGCTTTGGTGGCTGTTTCTTGTCAGGGGGCGCACGATGGGTCTGTTTGTCGCCATGGGGCAATGTCACCTCGACCGCAAAGACCGATCCGACATCAGGCTCGGATTGAACCGAAAGCGTGCCGTCCATCAATTCGACAAGCCCGCGTGTAATCGACAAGCCCAACCCCGTTCCGCCTGCACTTCGTGTCGATGAACCATCAGCTTGTGAGAAGCCCTCAAAGATCAGATCAAGCGCATCAGGTGCGATGCCGATGCCCGTGTCCTCGACCGAGAAAACCAGACGGCTCGCCCCTTCAATATGTTCGCTATCGGGCGCCATTTTCAGCTTTAGAGTGACATGACCTTTTTCGGTGAACTTAATTGCATTGCCGATCAGCTTGATCAAGATTTGCCGCAACCGTCCCGCATCCGCCATAACCCAAACGGGCACTTCGGGTTCCGTTTCAAGTCTCAAATGCAGGGATTTCTCGTCAGCGGCCACGCGCATGAGGGACACGACATCGCGGCAAGCCCGACGGACATCGAACTCGGATGGCGCCAGTTCGAGCTTGCCCGTCTCGAGACTTGAAAAGTCCAGAACATCATTGAGCACCACCAGCAGAGCCGCGCCCGAACGCTCGATTGTTTGGACATATTCGGTCTGATCCTCGCCCAATTCGGTCGCGCCCAGAAGCTGGGTCATGCCCAGAAGCCCGTTCATCGGCGTGCGCAATTCATGGCTCATATTGGCCAGGAATTCCGACTTCAAAATAGCGGACTTTTCCGTTTCAGCCAGTTTCACTTGTGCAAGCTTTGCGGCGCCAGCCTGCTCAAGAAGATTACCCGCCCGCTTGGCGCCGAAGCCGAACAGGGCTGTAAAGGCCAGAAGAGCGAAAATCTTCTCAACCTCTGCACCAAAGAGCAAGGCCTCGGAACTGAAATATGCGGTATAGCTATGTGTCACATCCGCGCCACGATGCAAAAGCGTGCTCAACATGAAAAGCCAGCATGCGCCTGCAAGAAACCCCGTGCTTAAAACCATGCGCAAATTAAACCGCATGCCGTGAATGGCAATGATCACAAAATAGAACAGAAATGTCGGTGCTTTCAGAGAGGCCGCTGCGGACCCGTATTGCACGCTGAAAAAGTAAATTATCACAGTCAATACGACAATATCAGTTAGCGCCGACAGCCAGCCAAATATAGGTCCGGGCTTGCCAAGCCGGACATATAAAAGCCGAGCCGCGCACAGGAGCGGAAACAGATAGACCCCAAGTTCGGTATAGGTGGTGTCAAGCGCAACGTCGGATGTCTTTCCCCCGCCGCTATATAGAAGCACGATAATCAGCGCAAAAGCCATTTCGCACCAGCCAATAATCAACTCGGTTTCCCGGTGCCAGCGCACACGCAAGCTGTTAATATCGTTGTCCATGCGCTACCTATCCCACACAAGCTGCCATGCCAATTGGCCCGTTGATCCATAACGGAGGCGTTGCTTTCTGAGAAACTAAACCGAGGGGCTTACCAAGGTCTTAAGGTTAGCACGTCTTTGCTCGGGCGTCTGAAGTCCGAATTTGCGTAAAAAACGCCAAAGGATCGTGTTGTTGGCCCCAATCTCAGAAGTTCACACGGCTAGAGACGGCCCCATCCACGAGCAGGTTTACCCCCGTCGTATAGCTTGAGCGCGGGCTTGCGAGAAACACCGCCGCATCGGCCACTTCCTGCGGCGTTGCGCAGCGTCCGGTCGGGTTGCGCGCGTTCGCGTTTTCGAAAAAGTCCGGCATGTTCGTCTCGACCATATGCCAGACCCCGCCCTCGAAATAGACCATGCCGGGCGAAACCACATTGACCCGAATGCCGCGCCCGGCATGTTCGCGGGCCAGCCCTTTGGCCATGTGAATGAGCGTGGCTTTGATCGGCCCGTAAGAGTCCGCCCTGTCCGCCTGTGCTGCCGCCACCGATGCGATAATGATAAACGCCGCGTCGCCATGCTCGCCAGCCGCTTTTGCCAATAAGGGCTCGGCCGCCTCGAACGCATTCACCGCGCCAAGCACATCAAGCTGGAAATTCTTCTCCCAGGAGGCGGTATCATTGCCCTGGGCCATCGCGCCGGCATTCGAGACCAGAATATCAATCCCGCCAAGCTCCGCCCCCGCTGCGGCAATCCACGCCTTCAGCGCCGCGCCATCGGTAACATCGACCGATGCGCCTGTCGCCTTGACCCCTTTTGCCCCAAGCTCGGCCACCGCTTCCGCCACCTGTTCTTCATTGCGCGCGCAAACGCCAATATCGACGCCCTCTTCGGCCAGCGTGTCCGCAATCGCCCGTCCGATCCCGCGCGTACCGCCAAGCACAAGCGCCCGTTTCCTGTTCAGTTTCAGGTCCAAAGTCCAACTCCCTTATTGTTGTCTCACTTGAACGCGCACTTAGTCTTTGGTCAGACCAGCCGCTTTAAGCGTCTTCCACGCCTTGATGACGCGATTAAGCTTTTCTTCCGACGAGCGGTCGCCATCATTGGAGTCCGGATGGAAGCGGCGAACATAATCGGCATAGCGTGCGCGAATGTCGGCGGCCGTCGCGCTCTCTTTGAGGTTCAGCTCTTTCAAGGCGCGCATTTCAAGCCGCGTCCGGCCACGCTTCCGGTGCGGGGCGGTCTGGCCGACGCCATCCTCATATGTGCCCCGACCCTTCCAGTTTTTCGGATCGAGCTTGGCAGCGGCCTTTTTGCCAGAGACCGGACCGGTGCCGACTTTCCAGGTCTGCTTGTGGCCATGGCGCGCCGATTCAAGAAACTCCTTGGCCTCGCCATCGGTCATGCCGTCAAAGAAGTTCCAATTCTTATTGTATTCAGCTGCATGCCGTTTACAGAAAAAATGATGCCCGCCACCATGACGCGGGGACTTGCAATCTCCGGCAAGATCGCATCCCTTGTGCTCGCACACCTGATTTTCCTGGGCACGCTGACGGGATGTATCGTCCGCTGGCGGTTTAACCCGCATGTCCATGAATTTCGGCTTGTATGAAAAATCGTCTGACATGGACGCAACATGCCGGAACATGCCAAGAGAGGCAAGAATTGATGACCAGAGAACTGCGCATTAGAGACATTTTAACGCGCGCTTTCGCGCCCGAAACGCTTGAAGTCGTAGACGATAGCGCCCGCCACGCCGGACATGCAGGCGCCGCCCCCGAAGGCGAAACACATTTCAATATCCGAATCACCGCCGCCACCTTTACCGGCCTCTCCCGTCTCGCCCAACAACGCGCGATCAACAAAGCCCTCGCCAAAGAATTCGAAACGGGCCTCCACGCCCTCTCGATCAAGGCGGACGGGGTCGAGAGCTAAGGGCCGCTTCCGGCGTCATTGCGGTCGTTGGCGTGCGGCAAGGAACCGTCATTGCAGGGCCCCGACCGTGCAATCCATCTCCTGCTGTTGCGGTGGGTGATGGATCCTCTGGTCAAGCCAGAGGATGACGCAAACCGGGAAAGTAATCTCTGATCAAAAGCAGACCTGGATTCCCCGTATGCCCTGCGCAGGCAGGGC
>CALLUH010000288.1 GCA_938011445.1 uncultured Hyphomonadaceae bacterium | reverse complement strand
GCAAGTGCAAAGCGCCGATTTCCTCGAAGGGGTACGGGCGGTGATTGTGGACAAGGATCATGCGCCCAAATGGAACCCGCCGACGCTAGAGGGGGTGAGCGACGCGATGATCGACGATGTGTTTGCACCGCTTACTGATATTGAGGAGCTGACGTTTTGAGTGTGGACGGGGCGGCTTTGAAGTCGGAGCTTGAGGCCTGGTGCGCAAGCTATGTGGCCGCGTTCGAGAGTTTTGATCTTGACGCGATCGGGCAGCATTGGAGCTTTCCGGCGCTGGTGGTTTCGGGTGCACGACAATTATCAATGGCGACGCAGGGCGAATTTGATCGCAATACCGGTGCGCTGATCTCGTTTTATGAGCGGCAGGATGCGCGCCGTGTCAGGCGGAGCGTTCAATGGTGCAAGTCCTTCGAGGAGGCTAAGGCGATCATGCAGGTGGAGGATGTCATCTCCAAACCCGATGGCGAGGTGATCACGGACTGGGTTTCAACCTATATTCTGCGCAAGACCGCCTCGGGCTGGAAAGCGCTGTTTGCTGACGCAACCGGTGAAGCCGAGGCCTGGGCAGCACGCGGCACGCCGCTTGGGTCATAGATTTCATTGACAAAAGAGAATTGCAGAACAGGGAGTTTGGGACATGGCAACAATCGCATTTATCGGGCTGGGTAATATGGGCGGCGGCATGGCGCTTAATCTTGTCAAGGGCGGACACAAAGTGCTCGCGGTGGATCTTTCTGCGGATGCGGTGGCGAAAGCTGTGGCGGGCGGGGCTGTGGATGGCGCAAATGTGCTAGACGCTGTTTCGGTCGCCGACGCGGTGGTGACGATGTTGCCCGCAGGTCAGCATGTCCGCAACGTATATGAGCAGGTGTTCGAGGCGGCGAAGGCGGGGATGCTGTGCCTTGATTGCTCGACGATTGATGTGGACACCGCAAGGGCTGTGAGTGCGCTGGCCGCCGAGAAAGGCTTTGAGATGGTGGACGCGCCCGTCTCGGGGGGGACGGCGGCGGCGGATGCGGGCACGCTGACCTTTATGGTGGGGGGCACTGGAGAGGGGTTTGCCAGAGCGGAAGCTGTGCTCGCGCATATGGGCAAGACAATTGTGCATGCGGGCGGGGCGGGCGCTGGGCAGGCGGCGAAGATCTGTAACAATATGCTGCTGGCGATTACAATGATTGGAACATGCGAAGCATTTGCCATGGCTGAAAAGCTTGGGCTTGATGCTCAGACCTTTTATGACATCTCGTCCAAGGCCTCTGGCCAGAGCTGGTCGATGACGAGCTATTGTCCTGTGCCCGGGCCTGTTGCGACCAGCCCAGCCAACCGCGATTATGAGCCCGGCTTTGCCACGGCCATGATGCTTAAGGATTTGAAACTCGCCATGGGCGCGGCGGCAAGTGCAGACGCGGCAACCCCGATGGGCGCGCTCGCCGAAGCACTTTATCAAGCATATTCATTGCAAGGTCATAATCTTAAAGATTTCTCAGGTATTATTAACTTCCTCAAATAAAACAGGTGGTTAGCAAATTATTAGGGGACTTGGTTTATATCTACTCAAACTACAACAAAAGTTGAGTGAAATAGTTGAGTGGTGATGGATATGAATACGAATACAGCGCAGGAAACTGCGAATACAGTTGCGGACTCCTTTCTGAAGTCTTTGTCTTTACTTGAACAAGCACACCGCCGTTTGCATGATGTCGTCAAAGATGATCTCGAGCGCAGCGGTGAGCGTAATTTGACCGGCGTTCAGGCGCTTCTGATCTATGAGATTGGCGAAAGTGAAACGCCAGCTTCTGCGTTGCGCGCTCGCGGTGCTTTTGCAGGTACAAGCTTGTCTTATAACGTTAAAAAGCTTCAAGAGGGCGGTTATCTCAATCAGGTTCGGTCGAAAGTGGACAAGCGCACAGTGCATTTGTCGCTGACAGAGCGTGGTTTGAAAGTGCGCAAGCGCGTCGAGAGCCTGTTTGACAAGCAAGCCGTTGCCCTCGAGCCAACAGCCAGCGTGCGTCATGATGATCTGAACCATCTCAACAAAACGGTTTCGCGTCTGGAGCGTTTTTGGTCGGATCAGATCCGTTACCAACTCTAAGATGCGGCGCTATTAAGCGAACTTTTGGGACGGAGGCAAAGCGATTTGCCTCCGTTTCCAGTTTTTGAGGATTAGATCTTGGTTAATCAGGACGCCGGAACGCGATATTGTCGATCAGGCGGGTTTTGCCGAACCATCCAGCACCTAGGAGGCGGCCCTCTGCGCCCTTTTTGGCTTCGGCCTCTGGCAGGGTTTCCAGGGTTTCGGGGTGTGTGGCGGTAACGTAATCAATTTTTGAGAAGCCGCATTTGGCCAGATAGTTGCGGGCCTCGGCGAGGGCGACTTCTATTTTTGTGCCCGTTTCGATGCGGGTGCGGGCGCGATGCAGGCTGGCGAACAGGCCGCTCGCACCGCGTCGGTCTTTGGCTGAGAGGTAGAGATTGCGCGAGGAATGAGCCAGTCCATCCGAATGGCGTGCTGTGGGCGCGCCGATAATCTCGATTTCAAAGCCGAGATCACGGGTCATGCGTTTTATGATTTGAAGCTGTTGGTAGTCTTTTTGTCCGAAAACGGCGACATCAGGCCGGACATGGATGAACAGGCGGGCAACGATTGTAGCAACACCATAGAAAAAATGCGGCCGTGGCCCGCCATCGAGCAGATCGGACAAAGTCTCGACGCGGACATTGGTAAGCGAGCCTTCGGGATACATTTCCGGCTCGCTCGGGCAATAGGCAAGATGGCAACCGGCGGCATGTAATTTGTCGCAATCTTCGTCGAGCATGCGCGGATAGACATCGAGGTCTTCGCCGGGCGCAAATTGTCTCGGATTGATGAAGATGCTGGCAACCACACGGTCGCACGTTTCAAGTGCCGCCCCGACAAGCGACAAGTGGCCTTGATGGAGCGCGCCCATGGTCGGGACAAAGCCGATACGCAAACCCGCTTGCCGCCACTCACCGATAATTGCTCTTAGATCAGCCCGCGTGGCGACGCGCGCAAGAGGATGTTTCATTACAAATTCCAAAATGCCATGTTTCGTAAACTAAGTGTTAAGGGATTGAGCGCAATTTTCGGGTATGAGCAAGCCCATCTTTTCCAGCCTTCGCCAATTCGTCCTCAGCATTTTCCTGCGGACGGCACCCCCGAAACCCGCCAGCCTTGAGACGCCTGAGCCACTAAGGCGCGATCTGCTGCCTGAAAATGATCTCTGGATGTTTGACGCCCCGCGTGAACTTTCAGCGGAGAGGGCTGATTTTGGAAACGCAATGAACGCGTTGGCCGGACAGCTTTCGAGCGTGCGCGAACTTTTGAGCCATATCTCGCCGAGCGCGCCTGTGCCCGCAGAAACATATCAAGGTTCATCTTCGGGCGTGGTCTGGTCGGATACGCTGCTGTTTGATGGTGTGCCTGCGATGATCAATGATTGGGGCGAAGGTTTTGAGGGCGCGTATGACGAAGACTTGTTTGATGTCCTCGATACTGTGCCGGGCGAACGCGTTGGCGGGGTCGCGTCGGTCTTGGCGTTCACGTCTCAATAATTGTCGGTTTAGAGTTCTCGGGGACATGTAGATTATGGCTGACGGATTTACGTCTCAAGGCGCTGCGGAGCTGACCCCGCTGACACCGAAACAGGGCTCGCGAACCATTGTTGTTGGCAATGAGAAGGGGGGCGCCGGGAAGTCTACCGTCTCGGTTCATCTCGTTATTGGCTTATTGCGTTCTGGATTGAAAGTTGGCGCGATTGATCTTGACGTTCGCCAGCGCACGCTCACCCGTTATATGGAAAATCGCATGCGCTGGATCCGCTCAACCAGTGCGCAGCTTCCCATGCCTGAAATTATCCGCGTGGACGCAAGCGAGGAACGCAATCTCGACATTGCCGAAGAAGAGGAACGCGATCGCTTTGAAAAGAGTTACGCGCGGCTGAAGGCGAGTTGCGATATTGTTCTGATTGACGCGCCCGGCGGAAATACATTTTTATCGCGGCTGGCGCACACTTATGCCGACACGCTGATCACACCACTGAATGACAGCTTTGTGGACTTTGATCTGTTGGGTGACGTGAACCCGCAAACTCTGGAAGTGATCCGGCCAAGCTTCTATTCCGAAATGGTGTGGAATTGTCGCAAGCAAAAGGCGCAGACGAGCCGCCGACCGATTGACTGGATTGTTATGCGTAACCGGATGTCGCCGCTCGAAGCTCGCAATAAGCTCAAAGTCGGAGAGGCGCTCCACAATCTTGCCAAGCGGATCGGATTTCGGATGGCAGCGGGACTGTCTGAGCGGGTGATCTATCGCGAGCTGTTCCCAACCGGGTTGACCTTGCTGGATCTAACCGAGCGCCAGTCGAGTGTGAACTTTACGATGAGCCATGTCGCTGCGCGTCAGGAGTTGCGCGATCTGCTTATCTTAATGCGGTTGCCAGAGATGAGTGGCAAGGAGCTTGGTTTTTAAGGGTTTTAAGCTCGGTTTGTGGATAAATTAAACCCCCTGCCTCTTAAGAGAGACAGGGGGTTTTGTTGTTTGGGTCGAGGGTACGCGAGCTTATTCCTTGACGGGTGCGCCGTCGGCATCAAGCTCGACAATCTCGAAACCAAGCTCGGTGATCTCGGGCAGAATGGTGGCTTTGTCACCGACCACAACCATGATCATCTCCTCGGGATTGAGATATTTCGCTGCCAGTGCGTTCACGTCTGCTTCGGTGAAGCTGGTGAGGATGGCTTTCTGGCGGTCGATAAATCCATCGGGTAGATTATAAGTCTGGATATTGTCGAGAAAGCGCAGCTTCTGGAACGGCGTTTCGTATTGGCGGGCATCTGATTGGCCGATTGCGCTTTTGGTAAAGTTTAGCTCCTCAGCGGTTATGCCTGAGGCGTTATATTCGGTGATCTCATTGAGGAACTCCGTGATCGAGGCGGCCGTTGCATCGGTACGCACGCCTGCTTGTGCCGTGTACGCCCCATAGCCATCTTCGCCCCGGAAGAAGGAGCGGGCACCATAGGAGTAGCCTTTGTCTTCGCGCAGATTGAGATTGATCCGGCTGTTGAACGCGCCGCCAAGGACAAAATTCATCAGGCCTGCCCGGTAGAACTCGCCGGTGGCGTCGAATGGCAAAGCGCGGCGGCCAATTCGGATTTCCGACTGGGCGGCGTCCGGCTTGTCGATGAGATAGAGCGTGCCGGTTTTCAGATCCGGGAAGGGTTCAAAGTCGGGCACGGTGACGTCTTTGGCTTCCCAGTTTTCCAGCACTGCCAGCTTTGCGCTAAGTTCCTCCTGGGAGAGATCGCTGACGGCAATGACCGAGGCGACGCTGGCAGAATAGTTTGCTTCATAGAAGGCGCGTGCATCGTCGAGGGTGATGGCGGCAACGGTCGCTTCGGTGCCGTCGCTTGGAAACGCCATCGGATTGTCCTGTCCATACAGGATCTGGTTGTAGACGGCCGTGGCAGTGACCGCTGGCTGGGATTTGGAGAAGGCGATGCCTTGCAGGGTCTGGCCCTGAAGACGGTTGAAATCCTCTTCATTAAAGGCGGGCTGGAACAGGCGCTCGGCAACAAGGTCCATGGTTTCGCCAAGTTTGGAGGTTAGCGAGCGGACGGTGATTGTCGTTGTGTCGTCGCCCGAGCCGATCGAGATGTCCGAGCCGAGCTTTGCAAGCCGGTTGGCAAGCTCCTCATTGGTTGAGGTCTCGGTCGCTTCGCCCAGCATGGAGGCGGTCAGCGAGGCAAGGCCGAGTTTTGCAAGAGGCTCGCTTTTCTGGCCGACGGCGAGTTTGATCTGGATTGCCGTGGTTGGTGTCTCGCTATTGAGCGCGCCAAGGACGGGGATGCCATTTGCAAGCTCGGCACGCCACAATTCAGGTACGGTGAGCGAGAGATCGACATCGGATGCGGGCGGCTGAACGGAACGGTCGAAATTATCTTCGGCGATGCGCAATGCCAGCCCTTCAGCGCTTGGGGCATCGGGGATGGTGCGCTCATAACGCTCCCAAGTGTCCGGGCCAGCAATGGTTTCGATCTGGCCTTTGGGAACGATGGACATGACGATTGCGGGTTTGCCTTTGATGTATTGCTCATAGACGCGCAAAACATCTTCCTTGGTGACGTTTTCATAGCGGGCAAGATCGTCGCGGATATAATTGGGATTGTTCGCAAAGGTTTCGTAGAAGGCGAGTTGGCTGACTTTGCCCGAGACGCTTTCAAGGCCGAACACCATGCCCGAGATGATACCAGCTTTGACGCGTTCGAGATCATCGTCCTGAACGCCGCGTGTCTCGAACTCTTCGAGGGAGGCGCGCATGATGGTTTCAACTTCGGTAAGGCTCGTGCCGCTGGCTGGATTTGGCAGGGCGAGCAGGGTGAACTGGCAGGCAAGCTCCTGACAGCCATGACCGGCCTGAGCCTGAACGGCTTTGCCCTCGCGCACGAGGTTTTTATACATCAGCGATGTGCGGCCTTCGCCAAGGATGGAGTTGAGCACGTCGAGCGGTGCTTCATCGGGATGGCGGGCATAGACGGTCGGCCAACTCATATAGAGTAGCGGCAGCGCGACATTGTCTTCGAGCGAGATATAGCGGTCTGCGTCGAGCGTGACAGCGGTTGGCACGGGGTCTGCGACCTCGGGGCCAGCGGGAATGGAGCCGAAATATTTGGCGACCATTTCAAGCGTTTCGGTTTCGTCAAGCCGGCCGCCAATGGTTAGAACGGCATTGTTTGGCCCATACCAGCGCAAGAAGAAGCGTTTGAGATCATCAAGATCAGCGCGGTCAAGGTCTTCGAGATAGCCGATGACGCTCCATGAATAGGGGTGGCCTTCGGGGTAGAGCGCTTCGCCAACGCGTTCGCCGAGCAGGCCATAGGGGGCATTATCGACCCGCTGGCCCCGTTCGTTCTTGACAGTTTCGCGCTGGACTTCGAATTTTTCCTGCGTGACGGCATCGAGCAGAAAGCCCATCCGGTCGGCTTCGAGCCAGAGCATTTTTTCAAGCTGGTTGGCGGGTGCAGTCTCGAAATAATTTGTGCGGTCGGTATTTGTGGTGCCGTTGAGGGTGCCGCCCGATTCGGAGATAATTTTGAAGTGTTCTTCGTCGGCAACGTTTTCCGAGCCCTGAAACATCATATGTTCGAAGAAGTGGGCAAAGCCGGATTTGCCGATTTCCTCGCGGCCCGAGCCGACATGATAGGTGACATCGACATGGGCGATGGGGTCTGAATTGTCTTGATGGAGCACGACGGTCAGCCCGTTAGGTAAGCGGTATTTTTTGTAGGGAATGACGATTTCGTCTGCGGTCCGCTC
>CALLUH010000287.1 GCA_938011445.1 uncultured Hyphomonadaceae bacterium | reverse complement strand
GCGGGCTTCTGCGGGGGACATTTTTCCTAGCTTTTCGAGCGCCTGCCCAATGCGTTCCTGGGCGGCTTGACTTTTTTCACCGCTGGGCAAGCCCCAGCCAACTGCAAGCCATGCGGCAGGGATCAGCAGCGCCATGGCGGGCATGCCGAATTTGATCCATGTCGCAAAGCTGATCTGTGCGCCGTTGATCTTGGCCAAGGCGTCAAGCGCAATGAGATTGGTTGGCGTGCCAACGGGCGTTGCGACACCGCCAATGCTGGCGGCATAACAGACGCCCAGCAGGAGCGCGAGTGTGATGCGGGTGTCGCCCTCGCCTTCTACTGAGGCGGCGACCGACAGGGCGATGGGCACCATCATCAGCGTTGTCGCAGTGTTGGAAATCCACATGGAGAGGAGCGCTGTGGCGATCATAAAGCCCGCAAGAAGGGCTTTGGGCCGATTGCCGAACAAAGCCACCACATTGAGGGCAATCCGTTCGTGCAGGTTCCAACGTTCTATGCCGAGCGCAATGATGAAACCGCCGAGCAATAAAAGAACGATTGTGCTGGCATAACCGGCGGCCGCTTCGGCCGGGGTCGCTGCGCCAATCAGTGGGAGGATAAGCAGCGGCAGGAGCGAGGTGGCTGGAATGGGGATCGGTTCGGTGGCCCACCATATTGCCATCCATGCAAGAAGCGCAGCGGTGGCCCAGGCGGCAAAATCCAATTGGTCTGGCGGGCCAGCGAGTAGCATGACAAGCGCCAATAGCGGGCCAGCCCAGAGCGCGATGCGTCGCAGGGTCATTGAGCCGCGCTCATCTTTGGCATTTGCCGCAATAAAAGCTCGACCGGCTTGACTGGACGATGCGTTTGATTGGATCTGCGCAGGTTTTACACGGCTCGCCCTCGCGGTCGTAAACGTCGAAACTGTGCTGGAAATAGCCGAGCGATCCGTCAGTTGCGGCGAAATCGGAGATCGACGAGCCGCCCGCTTCTATCGCTTCGGCAATTACGGCATTTACCGCCGGAGCCAGCCGTTCTGCCCGCGCGCCAACCACGCTCGCTGCTTTGCGTTTGGGGGAGATGCCCGCGCGGAACAGGGCTTCGAGGACATAGATATTGCCAAGCCCGGCGACGACGGCCTGATCGAGCAGCGCGGCTTTGATCGGCGTCTGGCGACCGGCGAGGGCTTCATTGAGATAGGCCGCTGAAAAGCCGTTCGAGAGCGGCTCGGGGCCAAGCTTTTTGAGGCGCGGATAGGCATCGAACTGGGCCACCGGCCAAAGCTCCATAAAGCCGAAACGACGCGGATCATTATAGGTGATCTGTACGCCGCCTTCGAGATGGAAGACGACGTGATCATGTTTGGCGTCCGAGCCGGGGTCCGCTGCAAAGCTTGCTGTAGGCGCACCGTCAATTGTGAACCGGCCCGTCATACCAAGATGCATGATAAGCATTTCGCCCGACGACAGCTCGGCTTTGAGGAATTTGGCAGCGCGGCCAAGATGCCGCACGGTTTGGCCGGTTAGCCGCTCGGCAAAGCGGGCCGGAAAGGGAAAGCGCAAATCGGGGCGGCGCTGCTCGACGCGCAGAAAGGTCTTGCCCTCCATCATGGGGGACAGGCCACGTCTGACTGTTTCGACCTCGGGTAGCTCTGGCATGGCGGGAGACTATCAGAGAGCGTTCGAGCGCTATAGTCTTTATTTGCCGCAAACTGTAGTTTTCGGGTGCGCTTTTAGCCCTCACGCCATTTGCCGCTGTCGAGCCCGTCAAGCGTCCATTCGCCAATCTGTGCACGGATGAGCCGCAAGGTGGGATACCCGACCGCAGCCGTCATCCGCCGCACTTGCCGGTTTTTGCCTTCGGTGATGGTCAGCGCAATCCAGCAATCGGGCACGGATTTGCGAAACCGGATTGGCGGGTCGCGTGGCCAGAGATGTTCGGGCTCGGCGATAAGCTCGGCTTTGGCGGGCGCAGTGAGGCCGTCTTTCAGCTCGACGCCTTGGCTTAGGGTTTTGAGCGCCGTCTCGTCGGGGATGCCTTCGACTTGGGCCCAATAGGTTTTGGGGGTCTTGTGTTCGGGGTCAGCGATTTGCTTCTGTAAGCGGCCATTATCCGTCAAGACGAGCAAGCCTTCGCTGTCGCGGTCGAGCCGTCCGGCGGCATAGACGCGCGGGATGGTGATATAGTCTGACAGGGTGGCGCGGGTTGACCCTTGATTGCCCTTATCGGTGAACTGGCTCAGCACACCGAACGGCTTGTTGAAGAGAATTATTCTTGTGATGTCTCATACCCGCCATAGCTGCCCGCAGCGCCGGGGAAGACGACGGGGCTTTCGGCGCCGTCCTTGGCCACGCTCGAGACGCCGAAAAAGTAATTGTCGATGACGATATTCTCAAGCGTGTATTCGGAGACATTGCCGACGAATTTGGAATGGCTCCACTGGGCATCGGTGGTAAGACGCCAATGGACGCGGTAGCCTGCGAGGTTTTCGGCCTTTGTGCCAGTGGGCCGGGACCATTTCAGCGTGGTCGAGGGCTGGACGGCGCCTTCAATTGTGACATCGGCCGGAATGGGCGGGGCGAGCGCAATGCCCGCCATGGAGACGATATTCAGCGCGGTGAGCTTGGCGGCATAGTCAAAATCTACCCCGTCAATCGTGTCGCCATAAACGCGTCCGTCTTCGGTGCGCAAATCCTGATGCTGGCGGTCATAATGCTCATTGGTTTCCATGATGCGCACGCCGGGGATGCCAACCGCATTGAACGGACGGTGATGGCCGCCGCGTCCGAACCGGTCAAGCCTGTAGACCATCATCACATCGAGATTGGGAATATAGCGGTCGGCCATTCGGTCAATATAGCGGGCCAGATTGCGCGAGGGGCTGTCGACTTCGCCGCCAGTAAAGCGCCGCGCGCGCGCCTCTTCGGGGGTTTCGACATCGCGCGTACCCTCAGAGAAAACCCGAGCCGTGGTGTTATTCGTGATGCCATTGATGCCGGAAATATTGCCGATCATATCATTATTAATGACGCCTTTAATATTCCAGCCTTCTTCAATGGCGTGTTTGGCAACAATCTGGCCACCGAAAAGCCCCTGCTCCTCGCCCGAGAGGCCCATATAGACGATTGTGCCCGGAAATTTGTATTTCGACAGGACGCGCGCGGCTTCAATTGCGCCCGCCATGCCGGAAGCATTGTCATTTGCCCCAGGGCTATCGGACGTGCCGTCGAGCGGATCGGTGACGCGGCTGTCAATGTCGCCGGACATGACGATCATCCGGTTGGGATCAAGCGTGCCGCGCTGGATGGCGACGACGCTGACGACTTCGACCGGATCGGGGATGCGGGTTTCGCCGGAGATCGTGTCGGAAACATAGATAACTTCGAGACAGCCGCCGCATTCGGCCGAGATGCGCTCGAACTCGGTATGAATCCAGCGTCGCGCCGCGCCAATGCCGCGTGTATCGCTTTCGGTTTCGGACAAGGTGTGACGGGTGCCGAAGCTGACGAGCTTGCGAATATCGGCCTCGATACGGTCTGCGGAGGTCTCGGTGACAAGCTTGTGCAGGAGCGCAATATCGGTTTCCTGTGCATGGTCACGAAGGCTGGCTGCGGCGGGGCCGGCTTGCTGGGCGACAATCGGAACCGCATTTGGAGCAGGTGTGGCACGCTGGGCAAGCGCTTGTGTGCAGGCGGACAAAGCGAGACCAGTTAGCCCAAAAAGGCCAGTTTTGAGAAGATTATTGCTCATTTTGTGTCTCCATGTCCCTGATTTTGTCAGCAAACCAGCTTTAGGGCGGATCAGGCTTTGTGTCACCTGTGATGCGAACAAGGGTGACGGCGAGGACAAGCTCTAGTATACCGCCGTGTGACGATCCTGTAATTCAGGGACGTGGCTGGGGCTGGATAGATCGGGTGGGTTGCCAATGGTGACCTTGCTCGGGTTTGTGTGGGCTGGTCATCATAGATATTTTCGACGGGCTGCGAGGAGACCGATTGTTATGGCTTATGAAACGCTGATTGCCGAGATTGACGGACATGTCGCCACAATTACGCTGAACCGGCCAGACGCAATGAACGCGTTTAACAATGTGATGATGACCGAGTTGACCGCAGCGCTCGACACGTTCGAGGCAGACACCGAGATTGGCTGCATCATCATTACCGGCTCAAGTAAAGCCTTTGCGGCGGGCGCTGACATCAAGGAAATGCGCGAGCTGACCTATATGGACGCGTATTATCGCGACTTTATCACGGCAAACTGGGAACGCGCTTCGCGATGCCGAAAGCCTGTTATTGCAGCTGTTGCGGGCTATGCGCTCGGGGGCGGGTGCGAGCTGGCGATGATGTGCGATTTTATTCTCGCAGCAGATAATGCGAAATTTGGCCAGCCGGAGATTACAATCGGGGTTTCGCCTGGCGCGGGCGGGACGCAGCGGATGACGCGTTTTATCGGTAAGTCAAAGTCGATGGAGATGTGCCTGACGGGGCGGATGATGGAAGCTGAGGAAGCGGAACGCTGCGGATTGGTGTCCCGGATTGTGCCGGTCGAGGATCTGCTCGATGAGGCAAAATCTGTGGCGAAGAAAATTGCGGGAATGCCACGCGCCACTGCGATGATGACCAAGGAAATGGTCAATGCCGCTTATGAAACAACACTTTCGCATGGTATTATGCATGAGCGTCGGCTTTTTCATTCGCTATTTGCGACCGAGGACCAGTCTGAAGGCATGGAAGCTTTTGTCGAGAAGCGGACACCACATTTCAAGAACAAATAGCCTCCCTTGTCATTATTTGGGATAAAATTGCGCAGAAGGCGGGTTTTGTCTGGCTTTGGTGCATGCGCTCGCTAAATCAGAACCAGCCCTACCCTCGCTTGCCGTATCCAAGGCAAAATGAGCCGTTCACTCTTCCCTATTCTGACGGACTGGCTTATGGCTAGGTCTTGCGCAAATCTGGAGCCTGCTCATGTCTGCTATTGTCCATCTCGCCATTCCCGCTGGTGATCTCGAAACGACAGTAAAATTCTATACCGATGTATTCGGCTGCACGCTGGGCAATCGCGAAGACGGCCGCTGGGTGGATGTCAATTTCTGGGGCAATGAGCTGACGCTGCATCAGAGCGAAGAACAGCTGCCATCGGTTCGGCATGATGTCGATATGGGCGCGGTGCCGGTGCCGCATTTCGGCATTCATCTGACGCAAGAGGATTTTGACGCGCTCAAGGACCGGATTGCCGCAGCAGGACTAAGCTATATTGACGAGCCTTATCGGCGGTTCAAGGGCGATAAATACGAGCAGGAAACCTTCTTCATTGCCGATCCGAACAATAATATCCTGGAGATTAAATCCATGAAGAATCCGGATGTTCTGTTCGCAATCGCCGACGCATAGGCACGTGCTCGGGCTAATTGGCACCGCAATAGCGCCATGCGCCAAATGGATGTGGATTGAGCGTGCGGGCATAGAAACGGTTCGTACCATTATAGGGCAACCGCTCAAAGACCGGGTCGGTATCGAGCATGTCCCCGCACAAGGTGTG
Source organism: uncultured Hyphomonadaceae bacterium (assembly GCA_938011445.1). GTDB lineage: Bacteria > Pseudomonadota > Alphaproteobacteria > Caulobacterales > Hyphomonadaceae > CALLCD01. The sequence goes on along the minus strand of CALLUH010000287.1, from coordinate 9,694 downwards.
ATTATAAATCAGACGCATTTCTCGCGGGCGGGCGGCAAGATCTTTGCGTAGATTGGCTAAGAATGCCTCGAACACAGGCGGGTCGAACGGATTGTAAATGAATAAGGCAAGCGGCCCATCAGGATAGCGATAGGTGCGCGCATCAGCCTCGTCAATGCGCCACTGGCCTTGCGTTTGACCCAGAGCTGATTGCAAATTCTCTCGCGCGGTCTGGGCCAGTGGTTTGGCAAACTCGACACCGACAACACTCGGAAAACCCGCTTCGCTCGCCTGAATCAACATCCGGCCTTTGCCGCACCCAACATCAAGATAAGTTGTTGCAGTACGGTCCATGCCCGCAAGCGGCGCGTGGAGCGCTTCAAAAAGCAAGCTCGGCGTGCCCGCATACATTTCGTCATCGCCCTCATAGCCTGTCAGGTCAATAACATCCTCAAGATCAGCCGCATCGACATTGGCGACAGTTTCGATGCCGCGACGCGCATCAAACCGCTCGTCATACATTCTATGCAAGCGCCCAACGAGCCGGATGCGGACTCCATTGAAGAAACCACTGTGCGCCATAGTCGGTGTCTCGCTCCCCTCAAAGCCAGATGAAATGTGTGCTCTATCGGCACAGATGACGCAGTCGATCATCTGTTCGGACCATAATAAAGTAACAATGCAAGCCGCTAGCCAGCCGCGAGACGGACATAATGGCGTTCGGTATCGCTAATATAATCGCGCGTAATGGGCACAGCGTCCAGCGAGCGCGTCAGTTGGACCTGAAACACCATTTGCCCCATATGCCGGAACGCCATCGCGGCACCGGCGAGATAAAACACCCACATCCGCCAGAACTGTTCGTCATAAAGCGCGGTAATCTCTTCCTTTTTCTCAACACAGGTTCTGTACCAGGCTTCGCATGTGCGGGCATAATGAAGGCGCAAAATTTCAATATCGGTCACCCATAATTGGGCCCGCTCGATCTTGGGTGTGATTTCGGAGAGCGCCGGCACGTAGCCGCCGGGAAAAATGTATTTGGCCATAAAACTGTCGGTTGCACCCGGCCCATCGGCGCGGCCAATTGAATGGATCAGCGCAACACCGTCCTCACTTAGAAGTTCGGCCACTTTGGAAAAAAAGGTCTGATATTGCGGCACGCCGACATGTTCAAACATGCCGACAGAGACAATCCGGTCAAACGGCCCATCGACATTGCGATAGTCCATGAGCTCGAATTTCACCTTGTCCGAAACTCCCGCTTCTTCAGCGCGCTGGCGGGCGACCGCCAACTGCTCCTCGGACAGAGTAACGCCGAGCACTTCAACGCCTGCCACCTTGTTGAGATAAAGCGCCATACCGCCCCAGCCGCAGCCAATATCAAGCACGCGCATATTGGGTTTCAATAGCAGCTTGGCGGCGATATGGGCGAGCTTGTCGGTCTGGGCGCGCGGCAGATCATCGCCATTGCCGGGCTGCCAATAGGCGCAGGAATATTGCCGGTTCACGTCGAGGAAGAGGTCATAAAGCCCGTCCGAGAGATCATAATGATGGGCAACATTGCGCTTGGCCCGCCGGGCATGATTGCGGCCGTCGAGCCATGTTTTCCAGCGCGGCTGCTGGGTAATCTTGTGCAGCTCATTGCCCGGCACCCATCGGAAATTATAGGTCACGAGCTTTAACAGGTCATAGATTTCGTAGCCGTCCTCCATTTCGAGCCTGCCATGCATATAGGCTTCGGCTGCCCCGAGGGCTGGATCACGTGCGATTTTACCCGAGGCGCCCTTTTTTGTGAGGCGGATAGCGACTTCACCGGCGGTCTCGTCAGCACCGGGCCCAAAGACATGAACCGATCCGTCATAATCGGTGACCGTTAACTGACCGGCAAGGATGGCGCGTTTGAGCAAGAGGGAAAGAAGTCGCATCGCAGCACGCTCCATCGGCAAGGACAGGAAAGGAATTCGCACCTCTCTTGCCAGCCTCCGGGGAGAAAAGAAAGTGGTTTCAGACTTTCAAATCTGCGATCAGACGTTCGGCTTGGCGGAGGCTGAAGGCTTCAGGGATGGGCGAGCGCATGACAATCAGACGGTGCCAGATCGGGCCGAGCAGGACATCCATCGCGTCCTCAATGTCCCAATCGCGCCGGATCACCTGTTTGGCCGCCAGCTCTGCCAGAACCATGCGCAAGGGCGTGCGGATTTCCGATTTTATCCAGCCGCGCCATTTCTCGCCTGCATCCTCATCATCCGCAGCCGCGAGAAGCGCAGCGCGGAGGATATAATTACCGGCATTTGTACGTGCCGTTGCTTCGAGAGGTGCAATGATTGCGGCAATGCGCTGCTGGGCATCACGGGCACCATCAGGCGCGGATGGTATCAGAGCGAGCGCGGCGTCAATGCAGAGCGTGCCGATGGAAGGCCACCAGCGATAGATGGTCTGTTTTGAAGCATGGGCACGTCGGGCAACATTGTCCACGCTAAAGCCGCGCCAACCGGTCTCGGCAAGCTCGTCGCGCACGGCTTCGAGAATGGCCGCCTGAGAGGTTTCCGAACGCTTCGGCCCCTGACGCCTCTGTCGCGGGGTCGGTTTCTTGGCCGGTTCGTCAGACATAAGATGTTTCCTTCGATTGGCTGTGGCGGTCAGCCACCTTATTCCACCGATCTGTGTTCGGTCTATTCGATTTACGGGAGAACTCTTACACAAATCAGAACAAATATTACAGCATCATACCGCCATGACGGAAATTTGAGGATGGCCGAAGGACCTTCCACCTGCAAGAGAGAGGTTGATCGGGTTAAGCCAGAGATGGGTATCCCATGTCTAGCCTTGCGCTTCCCGCTCAACCGCCATCTGGATCAGTTCACGCGCTTTCTCGACGCCCGACCAGCCGTCAATCTTTGACCATTTGCCCGTTTCGAGGTCTTTGTAATGCTCGAAGAAATGCTGGATTTTCTCGACCAGAATGGCGGGGAGATCCTGATAAGTGGCGATCTTGTCATAGTAACGGGTCAGCGCCTGATGCGGCACGGCGAGAATTTTCTCGTCCTGACCTTTATCATCAATCATCATCAGGACCCCAACCGGGCGCGCACGCACGACGGAGCCGGGCACAAGGGGACGATTGCCCACGACCATGACATCAATCGGATCGCCGTCGAGGCTTAGCGTGTGCGGGACAAAGCCGTAATTACATGGATAGCGCATCTCGGTGTAGAGATAGCGATCCACGAACATTGCGCCGGAGGCTTTATCAATCTCGTATTTAATCGGGTCGCCACCGAGCGGCACCTCAATGATGACGTTCAGATCATCGGGTGGATTGCTGCCTGCGGCAATTTTTGAAATGTCCATAAAATATCCTACTCTAAACAAATGGGCTGACGTCGCCGCTGGCGATGGACTCTGTTTGCTGTCGCGTCAAGTGGATAGATTTGGCACACAAACCGAATCCACTCGCCCCTTTCGATCAAATGTACGTTGTGGAACAGGACGCTACAAATCCACGGCCAGACCTTTGTTTTACGGTTCAAACGATGTAAGAAAGAGTCTCGATTTGATTTGGAGTTGTAAATGTATCAACATCTTATTTGGAGTTGCGCGGTAGCTATCTTGGTCGTGGCGTCGCCAGCAGAGGCTGGGCCTGAGGAAGAGGCCATCGAGGCTATGGCTGCATGCCGCGCGATAAAGGCTGACTCTGTCAGGCTGGTCTGTATGGATGCCGCTAGCAAGCTGCTCGATAACACGACGAGTTCGGTCAGTCCTACACCTCCGCTCCTGGCGGCGCCAGCGCCCGCCGCTCCAGCGACGCCGGTCATTGATACGCCCGTGATAGATGCTACAGCATCGGAACGCGGGGCTCTCATAGCAGAACGCAAAGCGCTCGAAGCCGAACGTGCTGCGCTTGCCAATGAACGTGCGGCTATGGAAACTGCCAGCCCAAGTCTCGAGCAACCAAGCTTACTTGAACGCTTACGCCCCGCGTCCCGTGAGTCATCAACTGTTAAGATTGTGAAAATCATCAGGCGGCGGCGGACTGGAGAATTGCGTTTTATAACCGATGAAGGACTTATGTTTGATCAGGCGCTATCGCGGATTAACTTCCAACCACCGAGCAGCCTGCCAGCTGACGCTACAATCAGTTTCGGCGCGCTGGGCAGCAAGTGGATCCGTTTTGCGGAGGAGCCTGACAGAAAATATAAAGTATCGCTCCAAGTGCCAGATCTGTAAGGTAAAATTAGCCCGCCTCCAGGCTATAATTGAAGCTGATGGATATGCGCGGCGTTTCGGAGCGATGGGGCGAGACTTCATGCCGGAGCCAGCTTTCCCAGAACAGGGCCGTGCCCGCATCTGGTGTGCGGTAGACAAACCGCTTGGCAGGTTCGGGGGCATCAGCTTTGACCGGCGGCGCGGCCATCATCATCGGCAAGCGCGGGTCTTCGAATTTGAGCGCGCCTGCGCCTTGCGGCATGACGATATAGAGCGTGCCGGAGATGACGCTGTTGGGGTGGATATGGCCTGAATGGCTACCGCCCTCGCCCAATATGTTTACCCAGAGCGCATCGAGGGCCAGTTTGCGCCCGTCCATATCCCAATATAGCGCCTCGGCGAATTTGGCAGCACAAGCATCAAGCCATGTTTTCAGGGCGGCAAAAGCAGGGTCGCGTGTGGGCAGATCATCAAGCGAGGCATAGGAGGTGTAGCCATCATAGCCCTCATTGTCGCACCATTGCCCGCCTGCCTCGTCGGCGTCTTCAAGTGCCCATGCAGCCCGTTCGAGCGCCTCGACGAGTTTTCCATCGTCCAAGCGGTATTTGGCGAGTGGCGTTGCAAAGAGTTCGGACGGGGGCGCTTGGCGGTTTGTCATGGCGCGCGAGGATCTTTCTTGCCGTTATAGGGCCGTGACGGCGAGGCTCTTGGGGATCTGAAAAAGGCCCTGCCAGCATGTGACAGGGCCTTCTTTACGTCGATTGCGCAGAACCGGCAATAAGCGGGTTTGGCAGGTTAGGAGCCTGAGGCTTCCTTATCGGTTGCAGCGGTCGTTGTGGGCTTTACGAATTTCAGAGTGAACCGGTCGCTTTCGCCAATCGCCTGATATTTTGCGCCGTCAAAGCCTTCTGGCAATTCGCGGCCTTCGCGCTGCCATGTATTGGCTGGCGGCAAGGTCCAGACACCGAACGGGTGGTCGGCTGTGTCTTTTGGATTGGCATTGATCTCGGAAGTGCCAGCAAGCTCGAAGCCTGCAGCCTCGGCAAGTGCGATGGCATAGTCCTGATGGACATAGCCCGAACCGCCCTGAGGGTCTTGCTCGGCTGACGATGGTAAGCGGTGCTCGATAACACCAAACACGCCGCCCGGCTTGAGCGCCACATAGGCGTCGGCAAACACTTTAGCTTCGGTGCCTGCGCGCATCCAATTATGCAGATTGCGGAAGGTCAGCACCGTATCTGCGCTGCCAGCGGCAATGCTGTCTTCGCCGAGCACGCCAATATTAACGGTGCCGAAAACGTCTGCATCACTAAATTTCTCGGCAAAAGCAGCATCGCGCTCAGCATCGCCGCGTGTGGCTGCGACATAAGTGCCGCCGCCAGCATTGAGATAGGGCGCGATCACTTCGGTGTACCAACCGCCGCCGGGCGCGAGCTCGATGACGGTTTCATCCGCATCGACACCAAAGAAAGCGAGCGTTGCCGCAGGATTGCGGAATTGGTCGCGGGCTTTGTTGTCGTCGCTGCGCCATGCACCGGATAGGGCCGCTTCCATTGGGCTAAGCACGGGGGCTTCAACCGCAGCGGCTGCGGGGGCTTGGGTCTGGGTGGCGGTCGGTGTGGGGGCCTGAGCCTGTTCGCCGCAAGCGGCCAATACTGACAGGGCCAAACCGGCCAAAAGTACGTGTTTCATGATCTTCTCCTGTTTGCAGCCCTTGAAGGGGTCAAAGTCTATACCTAGATTATCAGCGTCCTGGCGCCGTTATGGGCTTGGATATGGACTTAAAGCCCTTCGCCGATTTCGGGAAGCGGCCGACAGCCAAAACAGCGGTTCTTCACGACATCGTGAGGGCCAGAAACATAGATGTTGCTTTGAAAAGGACACTGAAACTATGAGTATTCCAACTGATTTGACGCCGCTTTACCGTACAATGGTCGGCTTTGACCGCCTCGCGGGCATGATCGACACCGCCTCACGGCTTGATGGCACGCAAGGCTATCCTCCTTACAATATCGAGCGCCTTGCCGAGGACGCTTTTTCGATTGAACTGGCTGTGGCAGGTTTTGCCGAAGAAGACCTCGATATCGAGATCAAGGACGGCTTGTTGACGGTCACGGGTCGCCACACCCGTCCTGATGATGGCGAAACCCGCGAATTTCTCCATCGCGGCATTGCCGAGCGCGGTTTTATCCGGCGGTTCCAGCTAGCCGATCATGTGATTGTCAGCGGCGCGGAGCTGAAAAACGGCTTGCTGCGAATTGATTTGCTGCGTGAGCTGCCGGAGGCCATGAAGCCGCGTAAAATCGCGATCGGCAAGGCTAAGAAAACCAAGCCGACGCTGATTGACGGCAAGAAAGGCTCCGCAGCCTAGATCCCGTCGCTATCGCTTTTTATCCTTAAGCTTTGAGGATGGCTGCGCTCTGCCAGACTGGCGGGGCGCAGTTTGCGCTTATGGAAACCGTTCAAGTGGTAGGGGAACGGTCAGTGCTGCGGCGTAGGCTGATCAGGGCTTGGTCCAGCAGATCCTGAGTGGATGCGCAGACAAGCTGCCCGCCAGGCTTGGCCGGATCACCGCGCCAATTGCAGGCAAACCCCCCCGCCCCGCGCACGACAGGGATCAGCGCTGCGGCATCATAGGGTTCAAGGCCGGTTTCTGCGACGAGATCAATCGTACCCGCCGCAAGCCGTGCATAGGCATAGGCATCGAGGCCATAACGGACAATGCGGGCGGTGTGGCGTAAATGGGTCCATGCGCCTTGCTCGGCAGGGGTCATAATGAACGGGTCAGTGGTTGCAATGACACCCTTGCGCAGATCGGTCTGGTCTGAAACACGCAGCGGCGTGCGGTGTCCGGCTTTTTCGAGCACCGCGCCACCCGGCCACCCCAGATAGCGCTCGCCCAGCACGGGCTGGTCAATCATTCCGACAAGCGGCACGCCATCTGGCCCACACAGGGCGATCAGCGTGGTCCAGACCGGCAGGCCGGCGACAAAAGCACGCGTGCCATCTATCGGGTCAAGCACCCAGTTAAAGCCGTTTTGCGACGGGCTGTCAGCGTATTCCTCGCCCTGCACGCCGTCTTGGGGCCGGTTTGCAGAGATCAAGGCCCGCATGGCCCGTTCGGCAGCCTGATCAGCCTCTGTCACCGGATCGAAGTCTGCGCCCGGTTCGGCCTCGCGTTTGTTCTGGATGGCATCCAATGCGCGAAAATGCGGTGCAATCGCCTGCCATGCCGCGTCTGCAAGACGGCCGGCAAATACGCAAGCTTCGTCAATCTCGTCTGGGGTTAAAGCGCTTCTGGTCATGATTAGGCCACTAGCGCGTCGCCTTCAGGGCTGCAAGAGCGCTAGGAGGCCATATTGTCGTCCGCGTCCACTTCCAGCGCCTTGGCCAGTTCGAGAAGTCTGCGGCGAGGCCTTTCGCTTAGCCGATAATAAGCGCGAACAAGCTCAAGGGTTTCTTTTTGGCTGAGGACATCGCCAACCAGATGTTCGGCATCATTGGCAGGCTTGCCAGGGAAGTCGCGGGCGTCCAGCCCATCAAAAAAGTATTGCACGGTGACATTGAGCGCCTGAGACAGATCATAGAGCCGCGATGAGGTCATCCGGTTTGCCCCGCACTCATATTTCTGGATCTGTTGGAACCGGACGCCAACTTGCACAGCAAGCTCTTGCTGTGTCATGCCCAACAGGCGACGGCGTCGGCGCAATCTTTTCCCAACGTGTAGATCCGTTTCGTCTGCCATGTCTCGCTCCACAATACTCTCTGGGGACATCTGAGTCCCGTTTCAGGATAGTTGTGTTCGGTATGAGCAAGAGCCATGCCGCAGCTCAATCCATGCGTTTTTGCATAGAACCTATTTGCCCAAAATAGCGGCTGGGCGTTGTATTTTATTGCAGCGCAACATAAATAAACTCCAACGCTTCGGCGTTTCCTCCCTAACTTCTCGGCCGCATCTTCTGGTGCGGCTTTTTTTTTGGCTCAGGTCGCGATTAGGCCATTTGCGTTCTGGCAAAGCCACAGCAAGCTTTGATAACGGTTTTGATGTCATTTTCGACGATTTTGAACCCGGCCGTCTGTAAAATATCTGTCTCATTCATGTAAAGGCTGCGATTAATCTCGATCTGCAGCGCATGGACATGTCGCTTTGGGCGACCATAGAAACGCGTCGTATATCCGCCGGCATAAGGCGCATTACGGGTTACCTTATAGCCAAGCTTGCGAAATGTGCGCTCGACAAGCCCGGTAAGCTTGCTTGAACAGCTGGAGCCAAACCGGTCACCCAGCACGATGTCGGGCAGTGATTTACGGCCAGGCTGATGAGACGGCATGGAATGGCAGTCAATGAGCACGGCCGTACCCGACTCTTTGATAAAATGATCAAGGGTCGCGCGCAAGAACCCGTGATAGGCATCGTGGACGCGGGCGAGCCTATATTCCCCGTCCGCTTTGGACATTGGCCGCGCGTAGATAAGTTCGCCATCGACCGCAACTTTTGGCAGACACCCCAAACCGGCCTCAACGCGCGGGGTGGGCAAGCCGACGGCACGCGGTGGCCCGTCATGAAACATCAGCGGATCAAGCTCACGCGCATCGCGATTAAGGTCAACATAGCCGCGAGCATAATTAGCGTAAACCAAATGGCCGCCCGCCGCTGGCGCGCTGGTAAACAATTGCTCGACAAAAGCGTCCTCAGTGCGCCGCAAGCCCATAAGTGGTACACGCAAGTCCGCCATCATGTCGTCTGGATAAGCCGAGCCACTATGAGGGGAAGCAAATAGAATGGGGGCGGGTTCGGTGTGCTTTGGCGGAGAAATAGCCGCAAAAGCCTCCAATCCAATGGTCGGGCAAACAGGTCTATCGAGGAGCGGGACTAGATTTGGGGTCACTCTTGCATAAATTAGTGTAAGATTACGCAGGTCAAGTCCCTTTTATTCATTTCAGATTTACCATCACCTGTCTTAATGTGCCCGATAGGGCGATATTAACGAGGCGTGACATGACCAAAATCCTGCTGGCAGAGGACGACCATTCGCTGCGCACCTTTCTTTCTGCAGCGCTGCGGCGGGCTGGACACGATGTGCAAGATCATGAGGATGGCGAGGGCGCGCTTGAGGCGTTGGAGCGTGAAGTGTTCGATTTGTTGCTAACAGATATTGTTATGCCGGGGCTCGACGGGATCGAACTGGCGCGACGTGGGGCCGAGCTAGATCCGGCCATGAAGATTGTTTTTATTACAGGTTTTGCGGCGGTTGCACTGTCTTCAGGCGCACCGACACCGGCCGGTTCAAAGATTCTGTCTAAGCCGTTCCACTTGCGCGAAATTGTCGATGAAGTCGAGCGGGTTATGGCTGCCTGACCCGGCCCCCGTCAAGACGCTTGACAGATGGCTCACAAAGTCCGATTTGAGCGATGAAGAATCAATATTGGTCGATTAGCTCAGCGGTAGAGCACTGCATTGACATTGCAGGGGTCACAAGTTCAATCCTTGTATCGACCACCATTTTTT
>CALLUH010000286.1 GCA_938011445.1 uncultured Hyphomonadaceae bacterium | reverse complement strand
CATGCCGTATCTCACCGAAGAATTGTGGGAGAAACTCGCGGGCAATCGCACGGGCTTCCTGATGCTCGAACGCCTATCCGACTTTGGCCCTGAGTATGAAAACGCGGGCGCAGACGCCGAGCTAGACTGGGTGCTCTCCTTCATCTCTGAAGTGCGCGGCGTGCGCGGCACGCTGAATGTCCCCGCTGGCGCAAAACCAAACCTAGCCATTATCGGCGCAGGCGAGGAGACCAAAACCCGCCTTGCCCGCCATGGCGATGTCATCAAACGCCGCGCCCGCCTTGAAGAGATTGCGTTAAGCGACGCCATGCCAGACGGTGCAGTCAGCCTCGTGCTCGGTGAAGCCACGCTCGGCCTGCAAGTCGCCGATCTCATCGATCTAGCCGAAGAAAAAACCCGCCTCGGCAAAGAAATCGAAAAACTCGAAAAAGACATTGCCGGCATCGAGAAGAAGCTCTCAAATGAGAAATTCGTCTCCCGCGCCCCCCCCGAGATCATCGAGGAACAGCACACCCGCAAAGCCGACGCTGAAGCGGCGATCAGTAAGCTTGGCGAGGCGCAGGCACAGCTTGCAGCTCTATGAGGATAAGAGCCTCACACACGTCGGTGATTCAGCGTGACGATGACGCGCTGCGAGGCTGCCAACCGGCGACATTGTATCGTGTATCCGCGCATAGCCCCGCGTCCGGCTGAAAGTTCGTATCGTTTAGTTCTACGACCGACAGGTTGTCGGAGGCATCGGTAGATACCGAGGAGAACTCTGGGTTCTGATCAACACCCGCGATCGGCTCGAGACTGCCCTTGCTAGCCAAATTTCTGGGTAAGTTGGCGAGTGCGATAATACCTAAGTAGGCTTTTTCTCCATTTTTGATATCGAAGATAAACGAACGTTCTGAAAGGCAATATGATGCGCGTCTAATGGTTTGCCCCGGTGGGATGTCAAAAAGGTCAATTCGGTTCGGTTCAATGTAGGTGTAGTTCACTTCACTTAGAATATACGTCCCACCGGGTAGTTGCAGGTTTCTTGACGGATAGCTTGAAAGCTCGATTTGCCTGCGAAGGCCTCCAATGTTGGGCGATAACGGCGTGACAACAGGGATGGAATAGCGCTGCCTGTCTTGATCTGTGAAGGGTTGGATGGCCCCGCTGTCATCAAGCTCTACCGCGGTAAAGACAAGATCTGCTCTCAGTATGTCGCTGACAGTTCTTCTTTTGTGAGCGGCTATTACGGGGCGTACGATGATCTCACCGGTTTTCGGCTCACCGGGATCGGGACGCACAGCCTCGACCACAACGGAATCGAGGATTCGTTCCTGCGGAGTTTCTGCGATGGATGGCGACTCGGCTCCTGCCAGTCCCCCAATAAGCGAGGCAACAGCAATGCCTGACAATAGCCGGGTGATTCTCATAAGCTCGGTCCCTTACTGCAAAACGATACTATACCGCCTAGATTGCGTTTTGCACAAATCAACTTTTATTTACTAGATCCAGGATTTAGCGGTGCAGGAGGCTAAGCTTATGCGGTTCGGCTACTAATACTGCCGCCACCGGGCGTTTGAGCCATTTACGATATTCTGGCCGACGGCTAATGTCGGGACGCAATTATAGGACACCTGCATCATGACCAAATCTTGGGACAAATCCCGCTTGCCGTCTCGCCATGTCACCGAAGGGCCAGAGCGCGCGCCGCATCGGAGCTATTATTATGCGATGGGGCTCTCGACCAAAGACATCAAGAAGCCGTTTGTCGGGGTGGCTTCGTGCTGGAATGAAGCGGCGCCTTGTAACACGGCGCTGATGCGTCAGGCCCATGCCGTGTCAGAAGGCGTTAAGGCGGGAGACGGGACGCCGCGCGAGTTTTGCACGATCACGGTGACTGATGGGATTGCGATGGGCCATGAAGGGATGCGCTCGTCGCTTGTGTCGCGAGAGGTCATCGCTGATTCCGTCGAGCTGACCATGCGCGGGCATTCCTATGATGCGCTTGTTGGCGTGGCCGGATGCGATAAATCCTTACCCGGAATGATGATGGCCATGTTGCGGCTGAATGTGCCGAGCGTGTTTCTCTATGGCGGCTCGATCTTGCCCGGCGAATTTGAGGGCAAGGATGTCACCGTGCTTGATGTGTTCGAGGCGGTTGGCGCGCATGCTGCGGGCAGCCAGGGCATGAGCGAGGAGAAGCTGACAGCGCTAGAGAAAATTGCTTGTCCGGGCGACGGGGCCTGTGGGGGCCAATTTACCGCAAATACTATGGCTTGCGTCTCTGAAGCGATCGGCCTTGCCTTGCCATTGTCTTCGGCTTTGCCTGCGCCATATCTTGATCGGGATGCTTATGCTGTGGCGTCCGGTGAAGCGGTGATGGGGCTTGTTGCCTCCCAGCTTCGCCCGCGTGATATCTGCACGCGCGAAGCTTTCGAGAATGCGGCGATTGTGGTCGCGGCCACGGGCGGGTCGACCAATGCCGCGCTGCACTTGCCCGCGATGGCAAATGAGTGCGGTGTCGAGTTCACGCTGCGCCATGTCGCCGAGGTTTTCCAGCGCACGCCATATCTGGCAGACCTCAAGCCCGGCGGGAACTATGTCGCGAAGGATATGGGCGAGGCGGGCGGTGTCCCTATGCTAATGAAAACGCTTGATGAGGCAGGGCTGATCCATCGTGACTGCATGACCGTGACGGGCAAAAGCTGGGGCGATAATCTTGAAGACGTCAAATGGGACGAAACGCAGAAAGTGATCTATCCGGTCTCCAATCCGCTGTCGCCAACGGGCGGTGTGGTCGGCCTGTGGGGCACGCTTGCGCCAGACGGAGCGATTGTGAAAGTGGCGGGGCTGAAGAAGCTGCAATTTGCAGGGCCAGCACGTGTATTTGATGGCGAGGCGGATTGCTTCAAAGCCGTCACCGAGCGCAATTATAATGCGGGCGACGTCTTGGTGATCCGTTATGAAGGGCCAAAGGGTGGGCCGGGCATGCGCGAAATGCTCTCAACGACAGCGGCGATTTACGGTCAGGATATGGGTGACGAAGTGGCACTGATTACCGATGGTCGTTTCTCGGGCGCAACGCGCGGGTTCTGCATTGGCCATGTTGGTCCTGAAGCGGCTGATGGCGGACCAATCGGGCTGATCGAAGATGGTGACATGATTACGATTGATGCGGAAAAAGGCACGATTGACGTGCATCTGACGCCCGCCGAGCTTGAAGATCGCAAGCGCAATTGGAGCCCGCGCAAGACGCGCTATGGCTCCGGCGCTATCGAAAAATTTGCCCGCCTTGTCGGCCCTGCCCATGAAGGGGCGGTCACGCATTTAGGATTCTCTGGTGAGGGGCATGTCTATGCGGACATATAAAACCGATCCCTAAGCCCCGCTCGGCCTCCTCGGCGTACGCCTCATAATCCAATCCTTTTGGCTAGGGCGATGTTAAGGCTTGAGCTTTATGTTGCCTGATAGATTTGCATCAGACAGGCTTAGCTCATGAACACAAATAGCGCATATGCGGTAAGTATCGACCCCGAAATTCTGCAAGCGTTGCGCAGCGCGCCAGCCGAGTTTCAAGGGCTTGAGCAGCATTATGTAACCCGCATACTTCCCAATTTGCGCGAACGCGAGACCGCCAGGCAGCATGCGGCGGACCAAGCCATTAAGGGACGCTATGCTGGCATTGGTGTTGCGGTGGCGGCTATTGTCCTTGGCTTGCTCACCGGCACCGTGATTGTCCTTTCCGTCATAGGCGTGCTGGCGGGATTGGCTATCTTCTATGCGATGGGGCGTGAGTTTTCACAGATCGGGCGCGAGATTAGTTCGCAAATGGTGACGCCGATCGCGCAGCTTTTCGGATTACATTACACGGAAGAATGCGGAGATCAGCCACTCGTCCACGATATGCATGCGCTGAAGCTTTTGCCGCGATGGGACAGGGCGTCATTTGAAGACCGGCTTGAAGGCAAGAGAAACGGCGTTGATTTCGAGTTCTTCGAAGCACATCTCGAAAGGAAGCACCGCCGCACCGACTCAAGAGGTCGAACGCGGACCGAATGGGTGACCGTGTTTGATGGTCAATGTCTCAGGATCAACTTTCACAAGACGTTTTATGGTACCACTCTGGTCCTGCGCGATGGCGGTATCTTTAACAAGCTCGGCGGCGTCTCGGGAACCAAGCGGGTCCGGCTTGAAGATCCCGTCTTTGAGAAAGCCTTTGAGGTCTATTCCACCGATCAGGTCGAGAGCCGGTTTTTGCTCACGCCCGATGTTATGCAGCAACTGGTTGAATTGGAGACTGATTTTCGGGGCGGGAAGTTGCGCTGCGGGTTTCATCAGGGGCAATTGCTGATTGCCGTAGAGGGGGCGGATCTGTTTGAGCCGGTCAGCATGTTTACCTCCCTTCTGAGCGCTGAGCGTATCCGGCGTCTAATTGATGATTTTTCTGCTGTTTTCCGGCTCGCCGACAGTCTGGCCAAGAAGGACCGCGCACCGAGGCCTTGAGCGCGGCGATCTGGCGAGTGGTCTGCCAGCACAATTGCGCCTTGTTTCATTCAGTATGGCTTAAGCGTATTTCTGCCAGAACTTGTCTTATCGCAGCCTTGCCTGCGTCGCATTTGCTGGAGGTAAATGACACATGAGAATTTTTTGGCTTCCCTTGCTCGCCATCACCATCCTACCTCAGGCATATGGGGCCGCGCTAACCGATAGCGAGGTGCGTGCCTGCAATGCTATGGCGGCGAGCTTCGGGCAGAGAAAGGTCGAGTTTGAAGCGCTGTCATCGCGACGCGATGCGCTTGTCATCAGCGTTGAAGAGGCGGGCGATACTTGGGAAGCGGCAGAAGCCTTGCGGAACTTCAGTGCCGATCATGCCGCGCACGCTGATGGAGCCAAGACGGCTTATGACGATCTGGTTGCTGAATTCGACTCGGTTGAAGTGGCGTACCGCGCAACGGGAACGCAGCTCAACGATGATTTTTCCGCCTATAATGCCAAATGTGCGAGCGAGGAGTAGCGGCCTACCGGAAAGTCGCAATCGCAGGTACATGATCTGACGGCTTGGTCAGCGCACGGGCATCACGATAAATGCTGAAAGCTTCGAGCCGGTCGGCCGCTTGCGGTGAACACAGCAAATGGTCGATCCGGATGCCATGATCTTTCTGGAAGGCACCGCGCTGATAATCCCAAAACGTATATTGATGTCCGCGATTGTCGAGCGCTTCGAAGGCTTCGGTAAGCCCGAGATTCTTGAGCCGCTGGAATGCTGCTAATGTCTCGGGCCGTGTGAGCGCATCATCAATCCACACCGCCGGATCCCAGCAATCTTCGGGCCGCGGAATGCAATTATAATCGCCCGCCAGCACAAAAGATTCTTCCCAGCCGAGCCTTGATTTGGCGTGGCTGGCGAGGCGTTCCATCCATGCAATCTTATAGTCGAATTTCGGACCGGGCGCTGGATTGCCATTGGGCAGGTAGAGACAGCCAACACGTATCGGCTCGTCAGCCATAACCAGCGCTTCAATATAGCGCGACTGCTCGTCTGTCTCGTCACCGGGCAAGCCGGTCTCAATATCTTCCAGCGGATGACGTGAGAGAATGGCCACGCCATTATAGGATTTCTGACCATGCACGGCGCAGGTCCAGCCCGCATCCTCAATTTCCATATAGGGGAAGGCATCTGTTTCGCATTTAAGTTCCTGAAGGCACACCACATCACACTCAATCGCCTTGAGCACTTCGAGCACAGTTGGCAGCCGGGCTTTAACCGAGTTTACGTTCCAGGATGCAATTTTCATAGGGATCTGTTTAACGCCGTTTGCGCCCCCTGCCAGTTCTTTTTGTCATAAAAAGGCGACCATCGGAGCATATCCGACGGTCGCCTTGCAGGTTAGGGATATGGAGAAACCTAACCTTCGTTCAAATCCCAATTATACTCGAAGCTATTGATCGTCGTTGCCGCTTCAAGCGCGGTTTTCAACTCACCCTTTGCATATTGGCGGGCATGGGCGAGTATGCCGTCTTTGTCGCCGCCAAAGTCTTCCTTATACCAATTGAAAATCTTTGATGCTGTAACCTTGCCGTCTTCAACGCGGACCCCACGCGGATGGTTGACATAATCGACCGCGGCCTGAACCAGATCCGCTTCAAGCGTCTCGGCTGTCCAGGGCGTCGCTTTCAGGTTCGGGCAGCCAAAGGATGCACAATTGACCGCATAATGAATGCGCGGTTCGTCCCAGTTTGCCCGCAAAGTCCCGTGCTCGACATCGTTGAGGCTCATCTCGCCAACGCCGTTAACTGTCATATTCTTGATGTCCCAAGGGCCTCCGCTGATCAGTCCGCCAATCTTGCGAATGGAAGACACGGGATAGGCGTCAAGAATGACCTCGATCGTCTTGGCATTATAGAGATTGAACCAAAACGCCATCTCTTCGTCACGGCTCAGCCCCGCAGGCCCGCTCGCCTCCAGGCTTGCAATATAGGCTTCAAGCATCACTTTGTCTTCGGGCGTCACATCACCATAAGCGACGAAATTGATCCCGTCTGTGGTGCTGATATATTTGCTCAGGAAGTCAGCATAATGCGCGGTCATCTCTTCAGAGGTCTCTTTTCCGGTGAGCACGACTGCCGACGCTGTTTCAGTGGCCAAGTCTGTCCCGCCGGAATTGTCGCCCGATGGTCCGCAAGCGGCGAGCGTTATGGCCAGTGCTGCGACAGCGCCCAGCGCCTGAACCTGTTTCGATATTGTCATGGCATATACTCCGAAATCTTTTCCGATGAACCGTTGGTAACAAAGCCTTGGGGCTCGGGCCAATCAAGGCAATACACAGTTGAGTGAACGGCGAGGGTTAGCCGGTCGGCAGCCTGCGTTCAGTCTTGAAATCCCGCAAAGCTTGCAAATTCATCAACAGTGGCCCGCTCCGAACGCAGCGTGTTAACCGCAGCGTCCTTGTCCGGATAGCCCACCGCCATGCCGCACCAGACCATCTCGCTCTCACCGAGCTGCAAATGCGCCTTGAGCGAGGGCCGCAACATGCCCCAGCACTCTTGCATACAACTCGCCCAGCCGCGTTCCTCGGCGAGCAAAGCAAGTGTTTGCAGGAACATGCCCGAATGCGCCCATTGACCATGGCCCATGCGTTTGTCGAGGATGATAAACACCGCAAGCGGCGCATCAAAGAAGCGGAAATTATTCGCAAACCATGCCATGCGGGCGCCTTTATCCTCCTTGGGGATGCCCAAAGTCTCGAACATTTGCCGACCAATGGTCTGACGGCGCTCTTCATGCGGGTTCCAGAGGTTTTCCGGATAGATCGGATAGTCAGTCGGCTCGCCGGTAGGATTGGCCATCAAGGCTTTCATCGCCATATCCGCCACAGCCGTCTTGGCGTCACCAGCAAGCGCAATAACTCGCCAGGGCTGCAGATTGCCGCCCGAGGGTGAGCGCTGGCCAGTGGCGAGCCAGTCGCGGGCTTCAGCCTCGGTGATTGGCTTATCAAGATAGGCGCGCGTCGAGATGCGCTGGTTTACGGCTTGGATAACGTCCATAAGGCTTGGCTCCGATCTGATGATTTCCAATCAGTCTAGCGGGCCGTCCTTAGGGAAGGGAAGAGTGACGCTATTTATTTTAGACGGCTTCCTAGAAGTCTGCTGCAGAAGAAATAGACCACAAGCAAGCTTGTGACGATTATCAAACTCAGGGCGAACCAGAGCGTGCCCGCATCTGGAGACAAATACCCGTTCGCTTCTAACCAACGCGTTAGCAGTGGAATTAGAAGTGATACCATCAAGACGCGTTCAGGCACGGGTGCTTTGTGGGCTTTCTTCACGAAGGGCTGACATAATACCACAAACCCGAAAATCACAGCGATGATAAGCCAATAAGGTTGTGGTGCCAGATGTGTCATCACGATGAAGGCGTTACACGCGATGATCCGTACCCACGGAACTTCAAAGGCCTGTTGGGCGCCTGCGGCATGTTTCGCCCGCCAATCATCGGTCATTGTTTCGCTATTCATGACGGCGCCATTTTCGCCGAAGACAGGGGGCTCGCCGCTCATATTGAAAAACTCGTCCCGCAGCCGCAGCTTGCGGTCGCGTTTGGATTGTTGATCTTGAACGCTGCGCCGATCAGATCGGTTGAGAAGTCGATCTCCGAACCGTCAAGAAACTCAAGGCTCATCTCGTCAATCGCCACTTTAGCCCCGTCTCGCTCGATGATGAGATCGTCACCATTGGCGCTGGTCTCGAAATCGAACTTATAGGAAAAGCCCGAACAGCCGCCGCCATCCACCGACACGCGCAGCATGGTCGCGTCCGTTTGCTTGGCGAGAATCGCATTAATACGTTGCGCAGCGGTTTCGGTCAGCGTGATCTGGGTCATGTCCATAAGATAGGGATGTTTTTGCCAATGGAAAAGAGCGCAATTTTCGCGACCGACTGGAAACGCTCTCGCGGGCGGCATTATGACGAGCCGAAATCGCCGACAAGGACGGTGTTTCAGCGTGATCGTGACCGGATCATCCACGCCTCGGCTTTCCGCAGGCTCAAGCAGAAAACGCAAGTCTTTGTTGCCCATGAAGGGGACCATTATCGCACGCGGCTGACCCATTCGCTCGAAGTGGCGCAGATCGCCCGTTCTGTTGCCCGCACGTTGGGGCTGGATGAAGATTTGGCGGAAGCTCTGGCGCTCGCTCATGATATTGGTCATCCGCCCTTTGGCCATGCGGGCGAAGACCAGCTTGATGCCAGCATGCGCAAATATGACGGGTTTGACCACAATGCCCAGACCCTGCGCGTCGTTACCAAGCTTGAGCGGCGTTATCCGAACTTTGATGGGCTAAATCTGAGCTGGGAGATGCTCGAAGGCCTCGTTAAACATAATGGCCCGCTTTTAACCGGCGAACAGACCATAGAAGCGCTGCCCGCCGCCTTCCGTGATTACCCGCAGCTTGAAGGGCTCGAATTGGAGACGTTTGCTGGCCCTGAAGCACAAGTGGCAGCGCTCGCCGATGATATTGCCTATAATAATCATGATATTGACGATGGCATTGCCGCCGGGCTTTTCGAGATTGGAGACATGGCCGAATTGCCGCTGGTGGGGGAGACATTCCGCAGTGTCCAATCAGACTTCCCGTATCTGGATAAGACCCGAACCGTCTATGAGGCAGTGCGGCGGCTGATCGGGTACTGGATAGGTGATCTGGTTGGGCAAACACAGGCGCGAGCAGAGGCGTATCGCCCCGGGTCGGCCGAGGACGTGCGCAATATGCCGATACCGCTGGTGGCGTTTTCTAGCGAGCTTGACGAGCAGCAAAAAGCGCTTAGGGCCTTTTTACATGAGAAAATGTATAAGCATTACAAGGTAAATCGAATGCGTTCGCAAGCTAAACGTATTCTCAAAGACCTGTTTGAGCTGTTTTATACAGAGCCTGAGACCCTTCCGCCCGAATGGCGTGAGGATGCCGAGCAGGTGCGCGGCCGACGGCGGGCGCGGACGGTTTGTGACTATATTGCCGGCATGACCGATAATTTCGCGATTGAAGAACACCGTCGCCTGTTTAATTTCGAGAGCATGATTTGAGCCATTTCGATCCATCATTAAATTGCCACACAGGGGCGCTAGCGTTGATGGATCGGCGCTGGACAGCTCGTAATTTAGCGCTCGTTAACGAAACTGGGGTAAAAATTAACGCTTAATAGACCAAACCTCCTTGGGAGATTCGCATGGGCCGAACTTTGGACAGGCATCCTTATGATGCCGGAGCATTTGACGATGATTATCGCGGCTTTGATTTGCACGATGATGATGGCGGGCGTGGCCCGCTCATTCTAGCACTTGCCATGGGAATATTGCTGATATTCGGTGCTGTGATCTGGAACACTTACAAACAGGGCGTAAAGCCGGATGCGGCTGCGCTGCCTGTCGTGTTTGCCGAGGAAGAACCCTATAAAAGTGCACCAAGGGAAAACGCCAATGCTGCTGATGGTGATCTCGAGCACCGCATATATGACCAAATTGACGGCAGCACGCGCGCAACACCGCTCGGCGAGGCTGGCACCGCTCAGACCGTGCTCAGTGGTGGCCCGCCATTGGAACTGCGGCCCGGACGCACCGCGCCCCTTGCCGATGATGCGACGAATACGCCTGTCGCCGCTGAACCTGCCACGATAACCGCGCTTCCGGACATATCCGATCAGGCATCTGTGCCCGTTCCATCTGCATCGCCCGCGCCGGGTCCAGAGCCGGTTCAGGGGTTTGCACGTGATGGCAGCTTTCTGGTTCAGGTGGCCGCCTTGCGCAGTGAAGCGGCGGCAGACGAAGCGTGGGGTAGGTTTGTGTCTGAAGATGCAGATCTTTTCTCGGGCGCAGAGAAGTTGGTTCAGCGCGCGGATCTTGGCGCAAAGGGTATCTTCTATCGGCTTCGTGCTGGCGCATTTGCGGAACGATCTGACGCCAGTACATTTTGTGATACGCTAAAGTCCCGTGACAAATCCTGCATCGTGGTCGCCAGATGAGCGCTGCTCCGCGCGCCTGTATCCTTAGCGTTTCCGGCCCTGAGCTGATCGACGCTGAAGCCTCCATGCTGTCCCAGACGCAGCCCTGGGCCGTGATCCTAATGGGCCGCAGCTTCGTGACCCGCGACCAGACGCGCGCTTTGGTTGACAATATCTGGGGCGCCCTTGGCCGTCCCTGTCTCGTCTTTGTCGATCAGGAAGGGGGCCGTGTCGCCCGGCTCAAGCCACCAGAATGGCCTATCTTCCCGAGCGCGCAGACATATGGGCAAATCTATGCGACAAAACCAGAAGCGGCGTTGGAAGCGGCGTGGCTTGGCCATCGGCTCATCGCGCATGAACTGGCTCAGATGAATGTTCACGCCAATTGTGCGCCGGTGCTTGATATGCGCTTTGACGGTGCCCATCAGATTGTTGGCGACCGCGCGTTTGGTGATATGCCAGATGTCATAAGTGAGCTGTCGCGCGCTGCCCTTGAAGGTATGCGCGATGGCGGTGTGGCCGGTGTGATCAAACATATGCCGGGCCATGGCCGCGCGCAGGTGGACAGCCATATGGAATTGCCCCGTGTAACCGCCGGTGATAATGAACTCTCGCGCGATTTTGCCAGTTTTTCAGCCCTTATAGACGCACCGATGGCGATGACCGCGCACATTGCCTATGATGCCTTTGATGCTGAACGTCCGGCAACTCTGTCTCCGACGGTTATTTCTGACGTGATTCGCGGTCGAATCGGGTTTGATGGTTTGCTGATGACAGATGATCTTGGCATGAAGGCCCTTGGAGGCTCGCTGACCGACAGGGCGCAGGGCGCCTTGGCGGCGGGCTGTGATGTCGTGCTGCATTGTGCGGGATTTGCCAAAGAGCCGGAGACGGTTCTCGCCGAAATGTCGCAAGTGGGCTTGGCCTGTCCGGTTCTTGAAGGGCGCGCGCTTGAGCGGGCTGAGGCGGCGGAAGCCTTTGCAACATTGGCCAAACCGTTTGATGCGGCCGCCGGATGGACGCGCTTTACCGAATTGACCGTTATGAACGGAGCCGCCGCATGACCGAGAAAGTTATTATAGATGCGTTGGCGTCCGGTTCAGCGGATATGGATGCGAGCGAGATATTCCTCGTCGATACGGCCGGCTTTGAGGGGCCATTGCACATGCTGCTCGACATGGCGCGGCGGCAAAAGGTTGATCTCTTACACATCTCAATCCTTGATCTGGCCACCCAATATCTAGCCTTCATCAAACAGGCCAAATCGAAACGCATTGATCTGGCAGCCGATTATCTCCTGATGGCGTCATGGCTGGCTTATCTGAAGTCGCGGCTGATGTTGCCGAAAGTCGAAGCGGAAGAGGGCGAAGAGGCGTCGGCGCAGGACTTGGCCCAAAGACTGGCCTTTCGCCTCAAGCGGCTTGATGCCATGCGTGCGGCCAGCGAGGAATTGATGGACGGACCGCTCCTGAACAATGTCGTTTTTCTGCGTGGACGGCCTGAACAGCCAAAGATTATCAAACACACGGAGTATCGCGCATCGCTCTATGAGATGACCCAGGCTTTTGGGGTTATCCGCAAGCGCAAGGAAGAAGTGGCGCCCCATCGCGTTGTAAAACAATTTGTCCTGCCGCTCGAATCAGCGCGCAAATCCCTGAAGACCATTCTCGATCGCCTTGATGATTGGGAAAGTCTTGATCACATCCGTCGTCAGGTTTCGGTTCCAGATGATGAACTGCCGCCGCGATCGGTGACCGCAAGCGTTTTCTCGGCTGCCCTGGAACTCGCGCGCGACGGCGATCTGGATGTGCGCCAGTCAGAACATTTTACACCGCTCTATTTGCGAGGCATACCCGCATCCCAAGGGCCAAATACCAAGGGCCCGTTGCGAAGCGTAGAGGGGGCTGGCATATGAACCCGCTTAATGGACCGATGATGAGTGATTCCGACCCAGAAGATGTCCGCAAGGCTGTGCAGCAATTGTCGTTTGCCTATCAGCGCTCGGCCGCTGATCATCTCGATACTGTTCAGGATTTGCTGGCCGAAGGCCTGCGCCGTGCGGAGGCGGTCCTGTTTGCGGCGGGCGAGCCTATTGGTGCGCAGCAAATTGCAGAGATTCTACCCCAAGGTATCGAGCCTGCCGAAGTCCTGATGGAGCTTAAGCGCACCTATGCGGGGCGCGGTGTGAATCTGGTCGAAGTGGCTGGAAAGTGGCGGTTCCAGACTGCCCAGGATCTGTCTTTCCTGTTCGTCGAAGAACGTCAGGTTCAGAAGAAACTCTCTCAGGCCGCCCTCGAAACCCTCGCCATTATTGCTTATGGCCAGCCTGTGACGCGCGCCGAGATTGAAGCGGTGCGCGGTGTCGCCGTCTCCAAAGGCACAATTGACGGGCTGATGGAGACCGGCTGGGTCAAAATCAAAGGCCGCCGCAAAACGCCCGGGCGTCCCGTAACGCTCGGCACAACGCCTAAATTCCTCGAACATTTCGGGCTAGAAGATCTCACCGTTCTGCCGGGCAAAGCCGAGCTCGAAGCGGACGGTTTATTGTCAGACGTGATCCCTGAAGGCTTTGAGGCAGACGATATGCCCGGCATGGACGAAACTGACATCGAGACAGGCCCCGAGCCAGAAGCGGATGGAGAATTTATTTCCGATTTCATGGATGAACAAGACCAGCCTTAGCGTCAACGCTTAGGCCATTGAGAAGTTACCTGTTTGCAGGTATAATTAAACAGTTGTTTTTACAGGAGGCCCTCATGGGCTCAGTTGGACCGTTACAGATTGTTATTTTTCTAGTTGTCGCCATTCTCGTTTTTGGTGGGCGTGGACGGATTTCTTCGATCATGGGCGACATGGCCAAGGGTATCCGCTCGTTTCGAACGGGCCTGAAAGAAGACGATGAAGCGCCCAAGGCCGTCGATAAGGACGATATGGTCGATGTCACCCCCGCCAAGGATGAAGTGAAATCCTCGTCCTGATCATCCGTTGATAAACGACCCATAGGGGCGCGCACAGATGCTGCCGCAATTTGGTTTTACTGAATTTATTATGATTGCCATTGTCGCGCTCGTCGTGGTGGGGCCTCAGGATCTGCCGAAAATGATGCGCCAGATCGGCAAGATTGTCGCAAAAGCGCGCCTGATGGCAAATGAGTTTCGCTCGGCCTTTGACGATATTGCGCGCGAGGCCGAGCTTGATGAGTTGCAAAAAGAAATCGAAGAGCTTCGGCGTCAAACCGTCAAGGAAGCCACCGACGAAATGCGCGACTTCGAGCGCGAGATGAATGACGAGGTCATCGGCAAGTCTGCCAAGGCGGCCTCTGATCTGGATGAGGGCAAGGCGTGACCGATTTGCCGACCAGTGAAACCGGACCGCCGGAGGGTCATGAGCCAGTTTT
Source organism: uncultured Hyphomonadaceae bacterium (assembly GCA_938011445.1). Lineage (GTDB taxonomy): Bacteria > Pseudomonadota > Alphaproteobacteria > Caulobacterales > Hyphomonadaceae > CALLCD01. Next base: position 2,188 of record CALLUH010000286.1, on the reverse strand, counting down.
GCTGCCCGATGATGAGGCCGAAGATCTTGGCCGGAGCGCTGCGCCACTGCTTGAACATCTCAAAGAGCTACGGTCCCGCCTGATCTGGTGTATTGTCGGCCTCGTCTTTGCGGCGGGGATCAGTTTTGCCTTCGCCCTGCCGATCTATAATTGGCTGGTCCAACCCTTTGCCGATGCCTCCGAAGCGGCGGGCAAAGACACCCAGATGCAGCTCATCTTCACCGGCCCGCTTGAATTCTTCTTCGTCAAAATCAAGCTTGCGCTATTTGCGGGCCTCTTCCTCGCATTCCCGATTATTGCGTGGCAGGTCTATGCCTTTGTTGCACCTGGACTTTACAAGAATGAGCGCGGGGCGTTCTACCCATTTTTAATCGCTGCGCCGATCCTGTTCACGGCGGGTGCGGCCTTTGTCTATTATGTCATGCTGCCTTGGGTTGGCCGGTTCGCCTTTGGTCAGGAACAGTTTGGCGACGGCCCTGCGCAAATCCAGCTCCTGCTCAGTGTGAAGGAATATCTCGCACTGGTGATGGCGCTCATGCTGGCGTTTGGCCTGTCTTTCCAGCTCCCCGTCATCTTGACGCTACTTGGTAAAATCGGCGTTGTCAGCGCAGACACGCTCGCCAAAGGCCGCAAATATGCGCTTGTTATCATCCTTGGTTTTGCTGCCTTCTTCACCCCGCCCGATGTCATCAGCCAAATCATCCTAACCGTGCCCGTCATGATGCTCTACGAGGTTAGCATTTGGAGCGTGAAACTGATCGAGCGTGGCCGCGACGCCGAAGAGACCGAAGCGGCTTAGCGTGGACATCGCCCGCCGAGCCGATTAGACCAGCCCAAACGATATTTCACCAAGGGCACTGCCATGTTTGACTTACGCGCCATTCGCGAAAATCCCGATGCGTTCGACGCTGGCTGGAAGCTCAAGGGCCTCGACCCGCAAACACCCGCCATTCTCGCGCTCGACGAGAAACTCCGCGCTGCAAAAACTGCCAAACAGGACGCCGAACAGGTCCGCAATACCAATTCCAAACTGATCGGCAAAGCCAAAGCCAGCGGCGATGAGGCCGAAGCTGAGCGCTTAATGGCCGCTGTCGCCGAAGCTAAGGCAGCGATTGAAGCGGCTGGCGAAACAGAGGCCGAAACCGAAGCGGCGCTGAATGACATCCTGATGGGCCTGCCAAACCTGCCCCTGCAAGATGTGCCCGAAGGCGAAGACGAGAGTTGTAATCTCCAAGCCTGCGAAGCGTGGGGGACGAAGCCCAGCTTTCCATTCGCCCCAAAAGATCATGCCGACCTCGGCGAAGCGCTCGTCAATGCCAAGGGCCAGCCGCTGATGGACTTTGACAGCGCCGTGAAAATGTCCGGCGCCCGCTTTGTCGCCCTGCGAGGAGACTTGGCCCGCCTCGAACGCGCACTTGCCGCCTTCATGCTTGATGTGCAAACGCGCGATCATGGCTATGAAGAGGTGAGCCCGCCGCTTTTGGTGCGTCCAAGTGCGTTAGTCGGAACTGGTCAACTTCCGAAATTTGGAGAAGATGCATTCTTCGCTGCCTCGATATTAGGCTCAAAATTTGACTTTGAAAATGATAGTATTGAAGGTTTGGTTTTTGATCATGCTCCCGATGCAGAAGTTTTCCAGAACTCCAAAGGAGATCTAAAAATCTTTTTTCCGTCGGCAGGAGCTCATCCTACAACAGCTAGAAACTACCTCATCCCCACAGCCGAAGTCCCCCTCACAAATCTCGTCCGCGAGCAAATCCTAGCCGAAGACGCGCTTCCCCTGCGCATGACGGCGCACACGCCATGCTTCCGCTCCGAAGCGGGCAGCGCAGGGCGGGACACCAAAGGCATGATCCGGCTGCACCAGTTCAACAAGGTCGAACTTGTCTCTATCGTCCGCAACCAAGACGAGGGCCTCGAAGAGCTCGAACGCATGACAGGCTGCGCCGAAGCCATCCTGCAAAAGCTCGAATTACCATATCGCAAAATGCTGCTCTGTGCCGGAGACATGGGCGCGGGCGTACGCAAAACCTATGACCTCGAAGTCTGGCTCCCCTCCCAAGACACCTATCGCGAGATCAGCTCATGCTCCTATTGCGGGGACTTCCAAGCCCGCCGCATGCTCGCCCGCTTCCGTCCTGCGCCCACTGAAGAAACGCCAAAGCCCAAGCCCGAATTTGTCCACACG
>CALLUH010000285.1 GCA_938011445.1 uncultured Hyphomonadaceae bacterium | reverse complement strand
CCCGCTTATCATTTCGAACGCAACAAAGAGGTTTGGTTTCTTCACCGCTGTTGATGATCTGAGCCTGAGCGTGCCCCAAGGCGGCATTGTCGGCTTTCTCGGGCCGAACGGGGCGGGCAAGTCAACCAGCCTGCGAATGGCGCTTGGCGTGATGAATGCAGACAGGGGGGAGATTTCGCTGTTTGGCGGGCCGCCCAACCAGACCACGCTGCGTCGGGTCGGGTTTTTGCCCGAGGAGCGCGGTCTCTACAAGAAAATGACACCGCGCACGACGATTGCCTATTTTGCCAGACTTAAAGGGCTCTCCAAATCGGACGCTTATGGGCGGGCGGATGAGCTGCTCGAAACGGCAGGGCTGAAGAAGTTTGCCAAGACGAAGAATTCGAAGCTTTCCAAAGGCATGGCACAAAAGGTGCAAATCCTCTCTACGCTTGCGCATAGGCCCGACTTTCTGATTCTGGACGAGCCGTTTTCGGGGCTTGATCCGGTCAATCAACAGGGGCTTGAAGATTTAATCATTGCCGAACATGCGCGCGGGGCGACAATATTGTTTTCAACTCATGTGATGGAACATGCCGAGCGGCTCTGCGATTCGATCATCATGATGGCGGGCGGCAAGAAAGTGTTTGACGGGTCTTTGCAAGAGGCGTTTGACGTTTTGGGGCGCGGGGCGCGGATCGGGGTACACGGGGATTTTGATGTGGCTGGCGCGCTGGCGGACAAGGGGTTTTCGGCCATCAGGGACGCCAGCGAGGGCGACACGGATTGGTGGCGGATTGAACTGGATCAGGGGCGCAATGCGCAAGATGTCTTGCGCGGGGCGATTGAGGCCAATGTGCCGGTGGCGGGCTTTATGCCGGACGAGGCGCGGCTTCGCGATGTGTTTGTGAAACTCGCCGGCCCGCAGGATGCGATGGCGTTCCAGTCCAGACCGGTCGAAGAGGAGGCGGCATAATGCGCAGTATCTTACTGGTCTTTCGGCGCGACTATATGAGCTATGTGTCCGCTTGGGGGTTCTGGCTCGGGCTGGCGGCGATGCCGGTGTTGATCGTGTTTGGAGTGTTGATCAGCGGCTGGGCGGCGTCTTCCACACCGGTACGCTATTATGCTGTGATCGAAGAGGCGCCCGTGTTCGGGCCTGCCATCGAGGACAGTTTTGCACGCGACCGCGAAGAGATCGAAGCAGCGCTTGGCCAATTTGCTGACAGTGCCGGGCTTGACGCGAGCGCGCTTGAAGCGGCGGGCGGGGATATGCCGCTGCCGGACTTTGTGCGGGTGGAGCCGCCTGCGCGGACGATAGATGCGCTGAGACCGTGGCTCTTAGGCGAGCAGCAGATTGACGGGCCAGACGGGGAAAAACCGCTCTTTGCCGCGATTATTGTGCCGTCTGATGGCAGCGCAATCGAGTATTGGAGTGAAGAGATCAATGTGGACGGGCTGACCTCGCGAATGGGACGGGTGGCGCGCAGCGTGGCGCGGGACCAGTTTTTAACGAGCGCTAATGTTGACCCTGACATACTCGACAAAGCTGATCAGTCCGCGCGCGGGATCGAGCAGAAGCGGGTGCGGACAGAGGCGGAGGAAGCCCAAGCGGGCAATGAAGTAACGTTTGCCGATCAGGCCCCGCGCTTTATCGCGCTGGCGATCTGTTATTTCATGTGGGGGGTCTTGTTCTCAACGGGGCAATATTTGCTGATGGGGACGATTGAAGAACGCGGCAACAAGATCTTTGACACGCTGCTGACCTCGGTCAGGTTGCCGCAATTGCTGGCGGGCAAACTGCTTGCGGTATTGGCGGTCACATCAACGATGATGGGGGTCTGGTCGATTTTGGGGACTGTGCTGACGACTATGGGGGCGAGCCAATTGCCACCGGAAATGCGCGAACTGGTGTTTGATATTATCGGCGCGGGGTTGCAGGCGAAAATTATTATTCCGACGCTGCTGAGCTTTTTCTTTGGCTATCTGATTTACGGGTCGATCTTTATGGCGCTGGGGTCTTTGTGTGACACGGTGCAGGAGGCGCAGACATTGCTCAGCCCGCTGATCCTGATCCTGATGATGCCGATGTTTATGATCATGCTGGCATTTAATGACCCGACCTCGCCGATTGTGAGTTTTGTGTCCTGGGTGCCGATCTTTACGCCGTTTCTGTTGATTTTGCGGATGCCGAATGATCCGTCGATCTGGTTGGTGGTCGGTCAGGTCGGGCTGATGGCGATAACATCCATGGTGATTTTGTGGCTATCGACCAAGGTGTATCGAGCGGGGGCCGTTCATGGCGCAGGCGTGTCGGATGCGACGGGCTGGCTACGGGGGCTTTTGCCGGGCGGGAAGAAGACAAAACAGGCCGAGGACGCTTTATAGGTTTTCTCAGGGGGCGGATAAAAGAAAACCCCTCATGGCAGAGGCCAGAGGGGTTTTTTGGTCTTACAGATTGGCGAGGCGGTCTATACGATGCCTTCGCGCTGGGCGCGTTTGCGAGCCAGTTTGCGCGCGCGGCGGACGGCTTCTGCCTTTTCGCGGGCCTTCTTTTCAGAGGGCTTTTCGAAATGGTTGCGGGCTTTCATTTCCCGAAACAGGCCCTCGCGCTGCATTTTCTTCTTCAAGGCCCGCAGCGCCTGATCCACATTATTATCGCGCACAATGATCTGTACTATGGTAAAATCTCCTGAATTTTCATGTCGCTTGCGTCATCAAACATGCCGCAGGCTTAAAACTTGTCTGGCCATGCTATAACCGATGGCGGCGTCCATAACACGGCTTTGCGCGCTTGCCTACAGCAGACTTGCCATATTTGGCTTAACAATTGAGTGTGTTTTGATGACTTTAGCCCCCTCCTGTACCCTACGTGCCCGCTGGCTCGACGCCCTGTTGCCGCAGGTTCCATTTGATGGCTGGACAGAGGCGGCGGCGAAAGCGGCTGGGGAGGCGGCGGGGCTGGACGCGGGCGAGCAGGCCTTGGCTGCGCCGAACGGGGTGGCCGATCTGGTCGAGGCGTTTTTTGATGCCGCCGAGGCGGAGACGGCGGAGCAACTGGCCGAGGCAAATCTTGAGGCGTTGGGCGTGCGCGAGAAAGTGGCGTTCGGGGTCAAGGCATGGCTTGAGGCACTTGCGCCCCATCGCGAGGCGGCGCGGAAGGCGAGCACACGCGGGTTTTTGCCATGGGTGGCGGGGGACGCTATGCAGCGAACATGGTCTGTTGCGGACACGATCTGGACGGGGATTGGCGACACGTCAGAGGATTATAACAAATATTCCAAACGCGGATTGCTGGCGGCGACCTTGCCGCTGATCTTTTTGCGCTGGCTCGACGAGACCGATGAGGCGGTGCTTGACAGCTATATTTCCGACCGGCTGACGGGCGCGATGAGATTTGGCCAGAGCGCGGGAAAGCTTGCCAGGCCGATGCTCGACATGATCGAGCGGATGAAGCGGCGCTGAAGCGGCACCTGGGCTGCGCGTTTGGGCGAGGTGGCCCTTCCCTCCCTGATCGAACTGGGTCATGAGGACAGGCTGAACCGAGGTCGCCAAGGAGTTTGCCTGATGCTGGACAAGATATTGGAGTTTGTGACGCCCTTTGGTTTATCCGACAGTCTGAGTTTCGGGATTGCGGTCGGTGGCGGATTTCTCATCGTTCTGGCACTGGCCTTTGTCGCCTATCTGTTCATGCGGTTTGTTATTGTTGGTGCGCTGGCGCGGATTATCATGCGCTCGCAGTCTGCAAGAGACGATGTATTTGCACGGATGAAAGTGTTCTCGCGGCTCTCCCATGCTGCACCTGCAATCGTGATATATGCGCTGGGGCCGGCACTGTTTGCCGCTTTTCCAGTGGCACAGCATATCATCGCTACAGCGAGCCTGATCTATCTGACGCTGATGGTTATCCTGTTTATTGACGCGCTGATGAGCGCGGGGCTGATCATTTACCAGACCTATCGAATTTCCAAGACGTTTCCGATTACAAGCTTTGTGCAGATTGGGAAAATGCTGCTCTATTTCTTTGGCGCGATCACAATTGTTTCACTGATCCTGAACAAGTCGCCTTTTGCTTTTTTTGCGGGGCTTGGCGCAATGACGGCAGTTCTGATGCTGGTGTTCAAAGACCCGATTTTGGGATTTGTGGCGGGCATTCAACTCTCGGCAAACAAGATGGTGTCGGTTGGCGATTGGATCGAGATGCCGAAATTTTCAGTCGATGGCGACATTATCGAGATCGGGCTGACGACCGTAAAAATTCGTAATTTTGACAAGACGATTACAACCATTCCGACGCAATCGCTGATCAATGACAGTTTCAAGAATTGGCGTGGCATGCAGGAAACGGGTGGACGCCGGATCAAGCGGGCGGTGCATCTGGATGTCGGGTCCGTGAAGTTTTGCGATGCGGACATGCTGGCGCGGTTTGCGCGCATCCAGTTTATCGCAGATTATATCAAGGGAAAAAAGGAAGAACTCAGCGCGTTCAACTCCGCTGCTGGCGTTGATACGTCCACACTGGTCAATGGCAAACATATGACAAATCTGGGTACGTTCCGTGCCTATATAGAAGCATATTTGCGGAGCCATCCGCAGATTAGCGACACGCTGACGCTTCTCGTCCGCCAGCTAAAACCGACAGAGCACGGCCTGCCGATCGAGATTTATGTGTTTACGACGACGACGAACTGGCTCGAATATGAGGCCATTCAATCCGATATTTTCGATCATTTGCTCGCGGCGGCGCCGGAATTTGATTTGCGGCTGTTTCAGAACCCGACCGGCGCTGACTTCGCGCAAATGGCACGGAGCGGCTAGGCCTAACACCGCGCCATGCTGGGGCGCACCCAAGGCGCCCCAAGGACGAGGACGCGCCGAGGGGTCCATTAAGAAGCATGATTTTTTGGGTTTCCGCCTCGTCTATTTGGCTAGATTATCGAGCCTGCCATAATGTTCAGCGAGCAGATAATAGAAGGTGACGCGTGATTTGTTGCCGCCTTCGGGCTGTAGCTTTGCGCAAATTGATTGGATCACCGCATCAATTTCCGGATTTTTATCAGCCACGGCAAGCTTGCCGCGGCACCATTTCTCCCGCACACGCTGTAACTCGGTTTCGTCCGAACACGAGACGAGCGAGCTGTCCCGATTTCGCAAAGCAATTCCCAAATGCCCTACGATCTTTTCGGCCGCAGCCTGATTATATCTTTTTGCGTATTTCTTTACGTTATCCGCATATTTCGAAGCGTCAGCCATATACTAAATCCCCTTTAATCTCTGACTTCCTAAATGCCCCCAGCACCGACAGACTCGCCTAAAGATAACCCTTTTATCGCGGCGGATTGTGTTGTCAAACACTTCGCACGACTGGTTAAGGCTAAGCACAAGGCGAGCCATAATGCGCATAAAGCGCTCCGATACCGGTCTCCAACTCGTCGGTCCAGTCCAGATCGAAAGCATCAATGCAGGTCTTTAGCTGCTCCATGGTCGTGGCACCTATAATCGTAGAAGTTGTATAGGCTCGGGTGTCGCAAAATTTGATTGCTAGCTGAGCGGGATCAATACTACACTTAGCGGCGAAATCGAGATAGGCGTCTATTGCTACTTGCGCGGGAGGGCTTTCATACCGATCGAGACGCTGGAACAGTGCTTTGCGGGAGCCTTCGGGCAATGCGCCGCCGTGATATTTGCCGGTCAGATAGCCTTGGGCGAGCGGCGAATAGGCGAGAAGACCGACCTCCTCACGGATAGCAATTTCGTCTAATCCTTCGTCAAATTTGCGCGCCACGAGATTGTAGACGTTCTGGATGGAGGCCATTCGAGGCAAATTATGCTTATCGCTTTCGGCCAGAAAACGCATTACGCCGAACGGGGTCTCATTGGAGACGCCAATATGACGGATGCGGCCGGCTTCGACATGGCGACTTAGATGGCCAAGAATGTCTTCGAAGGCTTCGTAGGGGTAGTTATAGGCTTTGGTGTCCATTTTATTGCCAAAGAGCGGGACGGGGCGGTCGGGCCAATGGAGCTGGTAGAGGTCGATATAATCCGTTTGGAGACGTTTGAGGCTTTTTCCGATCGCTTCGTCAATTTGCTCGCGGGTTTGGCGGGTGAATTTGACATCGCCATCGCGTGACCATGTGTTGGGCGAGAGGCCGCAGATTTTGCTGGCGAGGATGACATCATGGCGGCGGCCGGTCTTTTTGAACCATGTGCCGATGATGGTTTCCGTGCTGCCTTGGGTTTCGGCTTTGGGCGGGACGGAATACATTTCGGCGGTGTCCCAGAAATTGACGCCGCGCTCGAGCGCATAGTCCATTTGGGTGTGGCCGTCTGCTTCGGTGTTTTGCTGGCCCCATGTCATTGTGCCGAGGCAACAGGAGGTGACGGACAGGCCAGTTCGGCCGAGCGGGCGGTTTTCGATGGTCATGTTTCCACTTTCCTAAAATTTCTGATACATACGTAACGAATTAGGAAGGTTCGCCAACATCTAATGTTGTCAAAGGGCCGAAGGGTTCCAATATGGGGGGTGTGCCGTTTTTCGGCAAAGCATCCGGATTTGACGTTTTAAGGAGCAGTCATGAACGATTTTAACAGGTCTTTTGGGGCGCAAGGGCGCGCTATGGATATGTCCACCGATGCGGGGCTGCGGGCCTTTATGCTCGGTGTTTACAATAAATTGGCGCTGGGCATCGCGCTGGCAGGTATCGTTGCCTATGCGGCTGGATCGGTCGCGCCGCTGACGGAACTGCTATATGGCACGAGCCTGCGCTGGGTGGTGATGCTCGCGCCTGTGGGGCTGATCCTGTTTTCCAGTTTTGCGATGCGTCGGCCGACGCCCGCCGGGTCTGCGGCGATGTATTGGGCGATTGTGGTCGCTATGGGGCTCTCTATGGGGCTGTATTTTGCGATGGCGCGGATTGGCGTTGGCGGGCTTAGCCATATGGTGATTGCCAAAGCCTTCTTTGTGACGGCGGCAACATTTGGCGGCCTGTCTCTGTTTGGTTATACCACGAAACGTGATCTGGGGCCGATCGGCACATTTGCCATGATGGCGCTCTGGGGAACGTTTGTAATCGGCATGGTGTTCTTCGTCTTGCCGATGATTTTCCCCGGGCTGGCTTTCTTGCAGTCCAATACGATGCAGCTGATTATTTCGGGTGGTTTTGCCCTGTTCTCCGCGGTGCTCATCGCATGGCAGACCCAGAGCCTGAAGGAAGGCTATTACCAATTTGGCGGCAATGCAGATGCGATGGCGGTTGCGACAAATTGGGGCGCGCTGAATTTCTTCATCTCGTTTGTGAACATCTTCCAGTTTGTGCTGCGGATGATGTCGAGCGACTAGGCTTTATCTCCTTTTCCCGAACAAAGCCCCGGGCCGGACGGTTCGGGGCTTTTTCTTTGGGGGATGTTTGCGGCAATGTTGGAAAGCCCCTAGATAGTTAGGCCATAGGGGAACTCCGCCCCATTCACTTGAGGAGACGGATATGAAGCGCATATTTGCTGTTGTGCCTTTGCTGGCGCTGATCGGTCTTGGCGTTGTCGGGGCGCAGAATCTTTTGCGTCAGGACAAGCCGTCAGCTGGGCTTTCGGAGGGGCGTGCGGCGCCTGTGCGGAGCTTCGAGACAATGGGCGGCGGCAGCACGGTGAGCTTTCATCAAGGGGTGCGCGGGGAGCCACTGGTGGTCAATCTGTTTGCGAGCTGGTGTGGGCCTTGCGAGGTCGAGCATCCGCTCTTGATGGAGCTGGCGCGGACCCATCCGGACCAGACATTTGGCGTACTTTACCGCGATACGCCTGAAAACGGGCAGCAATTCCTGCGTGAGCTTGGCAATCCGTATAAGGCGGTGGCACTGGACGGGGATGGACAAGGCGGGCTGGATTTCGGGCTGACCGGCGTGCCGGAGACTTTTGTGGTCAGCGCGGACGGGCAGATATTACAGCATGTGCGCGGGATATTGACGCCGGAAACGCTTGAGGAGATCCGCGGACTGCTGGACGGCGGATCGGAGCCTGTCGAACTTCCCTAGGCTGTTTAGGCTTCGGGCGGGGCGTCGCTGCGCATCAGGATTTCGCGTTTACCAGCATGGTTTGGCGCGGAGATGACGCCGTTTTCTTCGAGCTGTTCCATCAGCGTGGCGGCGCGGTTATAGCCGATCTTCAAGCGGCGTTGCAGGTAAGAGGTCGAGGCCCGCTTGTCGCGCAGGACGATGGCGAGGCCCTGGGCGTAGAGGTCTTCTTCGGCGCTGCCTGTGGAGGTGCCGAGCATGGCGTCCATCACGGCTGAGCCCTCGCCATCTTCGGGGTCTTCGAGGATGTCGGTTTGATAGTTCGGCTCGCCCTGCTCTTTGAGCCATGCCACGACGGTTTCTACTTCTTCGTCCGAGACAAAGGGGCCGTGCAGGCGCTTGGTCTTGCCGCCGGGCGCTTGGTATAGCAGGTCGCCCATGCCGAGGAGTTGTTCGGCACCCTGCTCACCAAGGATGGTGCGGCTGTCGATTTTGGTCGTGACCATATAGGAGATACGGGTCGGGAAGTTGGCTTTGATCGTGCCAGTGATGACATCGACAGAGGGGCGCTGGGTGGCGGTGATGAGGTGGATGCCGGCGGCGCGGGCCATTTGGGCGAGGCGCTGGATGCAGCCTTCGATTTCCTTGCCAGCGACCATCATCAGGTCGGCCATTTCGTCAATAACGACGACAATGTTTGGTATGGCTTCGGTTGGCAGGATCTCGGTTTCATAGATCGGCTTGCCGTTTTCATCAAAGCCGGTCTGGACTTTGCGGTTGAGGATTTCGCCGCTTTCGCGGTATTCGGCAGCTTTGGTGTTGAAGCCTGCAAGGTTGCGGACATTGGCCTTGGACATCAGCTCATAGCGGCTTTCCATTTCGCGCACGGTCCATTTGAGGGCGTTTACGGCCTTTTTCGGGTCGGTGACGACGGGGGACAGCAAATGCGGGATGCCTTCATAGATTGAAAGCTCAAGCATTTTCGGGTCGATCATGATGAAGCGGCACTGTTCAGGCGGCAGCTTATACATCAGCGAGAGGATCATCGCGTTGACGCCGACGGATTTACCGGAGCCGGTTGTACCAGCGATCAAAAGATGCGGCATCTTGGCGAGATCGACCACGGTGGGCGCGCCGCCAATGTCTTCACCAAGCGCCATGGGCAGAGCGGCTTTGGATTTGGTGTAGGGGTCGGAGGAGAGCAGTGTGCGGAAGAAGACTGTTTCGCGGCCATCATTTGGCAGCTCGATGCCGATCGCATTTTTGCCGGGTACAACGGCGACACGGGCGGAGTTGGCACTCATGGAGCGGGCAATATCGTCTGCCAGCGAGATGACGCGGGCGGATTTGACACCGGCGGCTGGCTCAAGCTCGAACAGGGTGACAACAGGGCCGGGGCGGACCTCGATGATGCGGCCACGGACACCGAACTCGCGCAGGACTTCGGTGAGGCGTTCGGCCTGACCCAGGAGGGCTTCTTCGTCAATCGCGCCGGAGCGGACGGGCGGGGTTTGCAGCAAGTCAATCGACGGCAGGGAGGCGTGCGAGACGCGGCCACCCTTGTGGACACGGGCACGCGGGATGCGCATGGGCTTGGCCTTAACGGGGATTGGCGTGGGGCCTGCATCCTCTGCATAATGACCCAAGCCGCTTTCGGGCGCGGCGTTATCGGGCTTGGCCACGTCCATAAATTCGGGGCTTGCGGTATAATCGTCATCGCCTGTGATAATGATGCGATCCTCGTCATAAGCTTCATCATGGCTGCGGCGGGCCTCCATAAAGCTGCGGAAACGGTGGCGGAGCCCGCGTACACCGCGAGCGGCTCTGCGGCTTTCGCGGGCGGCGGCGGTTTGCAGGAGGAAGGCGTCGCGGCGGCCAAAGCCAAGCGCCATGCTGGCAGCCCAGAAGGCGCCGGCGCCGCAGCAGATACCTGCCCAAAGCTGCGGATGTGGAATCATCAGCGCTTTGAACGGGAACATCAGCATATGTAGGAGACCATCGCCAAGCACGCCGCCAAGACCTGCACTAAGCGGCCAAGAGGCCGGCACGGGCCATGCGGCGAAACTGGCCGCAGACAAGGGCACAAACAAAGCGCCAAGAAACCAGCGGGCGATTTTCGGTTCGCCGATCAGGACAGTGCGCATGGCCCCGCCAATCATCGCGGCAAGCCCGGCGGTCCAGGCCGACCAGCCAAGGCTCTGGCGGGCCATATCGGCGAAAATGGCACCTGTGGCGCCGAAGAGATTGCGCGCATCCCCACTGGTGGCGGCATTCCAGCTTGGATCTGCGGGAGCATAGGAGCCGACGCTGCCGCACACAAAGACGCCAATGACAAAGGCCAGAGCACCGGTGAGCATCCGCCAGACAGGATCACTTACGCTGCGGTGATCTTGGTCCGCCAGTCTGGCATCATCCAGTGTGCGCGCTCTTGCCATGTACCAACTCCCAGAAACTTTTCACCTAGACCCCAGTTTGGCGGCAAGCTCTTAACGGGGTGCGAATTTTGAGCGAATTTCAGCAGTTTTTCGATCCATTTTATGTGAATTTATGGTTATCTTGGTCCGCCCGCTTGTTTGCGCTGGACTTTTGTCAAGAACGCCTTCGATGCGATGGTCTGTCCCGCGCCGATACGCCACTCTGGACGGAGGGTGTCAGGCGGCCTAGTTTCAGCCGATGACAAAGATGCCGCCCTCCCCTCGATCCGTTTATGATATTGCGATTATTGGCGCAGGGCCAACCGGGGCGACACTGGCGCTGGCGGCGGCACAGACGGGGTTTTCGGTTCTGCTCGTTGACGGGCGCGATCCGGAAAAGATGCGGGCAGATGGGCGGAATTTTGCGATTGTTCGCGGATCATGGAGGCTATTGGCAGGATGCGGTGCGACGGAGGGGCTTTTGGAGCATGCCCAGCCACTGAACGGGCTGGAGGCGAGCGATGGGGGGACGCACTGGTTTGGTGCACCCTCGGCACTGTTTACGGCTGAAGATTTGCCCGAAGATGCGGACGGGACACCGCTCGGATTTATGATTGAAGCGCCGCGCCTTCAGGGGGCGCTCGACGCAAAGCTTGCGGGTGAACCCAATATTGATTGGCGGCAAAAGGCAGCGTTTACGGGATATGAGCGGGAGGCTGGCCTCGTGGCGGTGTCGCTGGCAGAGGGCGAGGTCAACTCTGCACGATTGCTTGTTGGCTGTGACGGGGTGCACTCGCCAGTGAGACAGGCGGCAGGGATTACCGTTGAAGGGCGCAGCTATGGCAAGTCCGTATTTGCGGCCAATGTGGCTTTGTCGCGTCCGCATGACGGGATTGCGCGGCAATTATTTACCCCTGAAGGGCCGTTTGCGACCCTACCCTTGGCGGGGGATCGGGCAAATCTGGCCTGGTATATGAAGTCCGGCGCGGCGGAGGTTTTAGCGGGGCTGAGCGCTGGCGAGATCGAGGCGGAATTGAACGGCCGGTTTGCGGATTTTGCGGGCGAGATGCGGCTGGAGGGCAAGGCGGTTTCCTATCCGCTGGAGCTGAAGATTGCGAACGCCATGGTGGGACCGCGTGTGGCGCTGGTCGGGGATGCGGCGCGGCGGATCAATCCTTTGGCCGGGCAAGGGCTTAATCTGGGGTTCAAGGATGTTGCCGCGCTTGTTGAAGTGCTCGAAGATGGCCGGCATAAGGGGCTTGATATTGGCGCGCTGAATGTGCTCGAGGCCTATCAGGACTGGCGGCGGTTTGATGCCAATGCGACGGCGCTGGGGCTCGATGCGATTGACCGGATTTTCTCGAATGATCACGCCGTGCTGAAGCCTTTGCGCGCAGCGGGGCTGGTGCTTGCGGACAAGGCGGGGTTTGTGCGGCGCACTCTGGCCCGTCAAGCCAGCGCACAGCAGGACAGTTTGCCGAGGCGGATGCAGCGCTAAACGGCATAGAAACATGGATGATGTGCTGTTTCTGCCGGGTCGCGGTTTTGTGAACTCTGGCAACGATAGAGTGTGCCATAAATAATCTATCACGGTTTTTACATCCCAATCCGGCCTTGGAGACCCATATGTCAAATCGCCCGTCCAGAACCCTCATCGCCATCATCGCAGCAAGTGCCTTGGGGCTTGCCCTGCCCGGCATGGCCGCAGCAAATGGTGGCGGCGGCGGTGGAGGTGGCGGAGGATTTGGTAATGCGCCTTCGGCACGACCAACCGTCGATGTGGCGGCGGTGTATCGCGACGGCATTGCAGCCTATCAGGCGGGCGATTATCGCGCTGCGGAGAAGGCGATGCGGACGGTGACACGCGAAGCCCGCTCGAATGCGCAGGGGCACTATATGCTCGGCTTGTCACGTATGGCGCAGGAAAAATGGCGTCCGGCGGCGAGCGCGCTGAAAAAAGCGGTGCGCTATGACGAGGCCAATTATGATGCGCGCGCGCAGCTCGGGATTGCCTATTTGCAACAAGACAAGACGGACAAAGCGGCCGCGCAGATGGCAGAGCTTGATGAATTGCTGGCGGGGTGTGCGGACGCGTGCGGGCCACAATTGACCCAAGCGGCTGAAACTTTGCGCGCGGCGATGTCACCGGAGGCGGCCGGAGAGGATAGTGCGTCGCTTTATACGCCGGTGCCCGTGACGTTCACGGTTGAAGACGGTGACGCGGCCTATCTTGATGCTGTGCGGCTGATCAATATCGGACTTTATGACGAGGCGCTGGCCAAGCTTGATCATGCCCAGGACGTGTTTGGTCCGCATCCGGATGTGTTGACTTATGTTGGCTTTGCCAATCGCAAGGCGGGCAATTACACCCAAGCGATCAATTTCTACACCGCCGCGCTTGAACTGCAAGCGGATCATATTGGCGCGAATGAGTATCTGGGCGAATATTATGTCGAGCTTGGCGATATGGATGCCGCCTACGGGCAACTGGCCAAGCTCGAAGCGATCTGTGATTTTGGCTGTGCGGAAACGGACGAGTTGCGTGGCTGGATCGAGCGGGCGGAGGCGAAAAGCTCCTGAGGGGATCACTGATCTGTCTTCTTTTCGGGCTTGCCGGACTTGTCGCATGTGTCAGCGAAGGGGCGCGTGAGACGCAGGCACGCGATCTTGAACTACCTCAATTGCGATGGTTGCCGCCGAGTGCCGACCGCGTGACCGCACTGAGCACATTCCCGCCTGCCTGTCTTGCGCCTGCGGCCAGCGAAACGATTGCACGCGACGTGCGGCTTGGCGAAATGGTGTTTAATTCCCCTGCGCTATTGGGCCGGCAAGCGGAGAAGATGGGACTTTCATGCGGGTCTTGCCATCGCAATGGGCGAGGCAATCGGGACTTCCAGTTTGAAGCCATATCCGGCGCGCCGGGGACAGCGGATGTCACCTCGGGCCTGTTCAGCGCGGATCGGGCGGACAATCAGTTTAATCCTGTGCCGATACCCGATCTCGCCACCAAAGACGGGCGCGATCAGGTGGACCGGACGGACAGGGCTGCATTGGCAGTCTTCGTGCGCGGGCTAATTGAACAGGAGTTTTCAGGTGCGCCGCCGCCGGACGAGGTGTTTGAACCGCTTTTGACCTATCTCCAGCATATTGATGGCCGCGCCGAGGGGTGCTTTTCTGCTGAGCCGGTTAAAGTCGGCTGGCGGCGGGACTGGGCCGAGGCGCAATTTGCCGGCCGGCAAATTGGCATGGCGGGGTCTGAGAATGCAGCAGCTTTTTATCGGCGCACGGCGCGTCTTGCGCTGGGGCGGATCTATGCCCGCTATAATGGGGTAGGCCAAGACGATATTCGGGCGGGCCTTATTGACCTCAGCCGAGCCATTGAAGCGGGTGCTGTTTGGCCAGACAAGACGGCAAGTTTGGAGGCAGGGATGGCCGCAGCAGAAAGTGTCTCGCTTTATAATCCTGACACGCTCGGGGCCGCTTTAGATCTGGCGGCGCGTGAGAAATGAGTATACTGGCGCACTTAATGGTCAGGCAGAGGGAGACCGGAGCAGATGAACCAGACGATAGCACGTCCGAATGAGGATGCACTGAAAACGGCCTTCCAGCACGCATTGGTGGCCAATTTTGTCTGGATCAATTTGTCCGAAACCGTGCGTTATTTCCTAATGGTGAAGCCGATGCTGCACGCGGCATTTCCCGGGCAGGATCATATTGCGGCCGTCACACCCATGATTTTTGCGTCATGGATGGTGTGGGATACGATCCTGATTTTGGCGGCGACGGGGTTTTACTGGATGTTTTTACGTCAATTCGGGGTCGCATTGGAGCGCGCCGTGCTTGGGGCAACATGTTTTACGCTGGCTGTGTTCGGATTGATCTGGCTTGGCGTGGTGAATATGGGACTGGCACCAGCGGTCTTTATCTGGGCTGCGCTGCCGCTGGCATGGCTTGAACAGATAGTGGCGGCCTTGCTGGTCTTATGGACCATGCGACGGGCGGGCATTGGCAGGTTAGAGTGAGCCTTTGGTCGAGGCGGCCTGTCCTTTTAGACGGTCGTCTGGCGCAATGGCCATGCGCAGGGCACGCGCGAGGGCTTTGAACAGGCTTTCGGCAATGTGGTGCTGGTTCTCACCATATAGGTTTTCCAGATGCAGACACATGCCGCCACGAGTGGCAAAAGCCTGAAAGAACTCCTTGAAAAGTTCCGTGTCCATATCGCCAATCTTGTCGCGCTCAAAGGTGACTTTCCAGATGAAATAGGGGCGGCGGCACAGATCAATGGCGGCACGGCTGAGCGTCTCGTCCATAGGCAGATAGGCGTGGCCGAACCGCGTAATGCCGCCAAAATCGCCAAGCGCTTCGGCCAGTGCTTCGCCAAGTACAATCCCGGTATCTTCAACGGTATGGTGCATATCGACATGCAGGTCGCCTTTGACCGTAATGTCGAGGTCAATGGCGGAATGTTTCGCAAAACTTTCAAGCATATGGTCGAAAAAGCCGATGCCCGTATCGAGGCTGGCCTGGCCGGTGCCATCGAGGTCGATTGACAGTGAAATGCTGGTTTCTTTGGTTTTGCGCGCAATTTTGGCGGTTCGGTGCTTGGTCATGGCCTGTATATGCTACCCTTTTCGATGCGATGCCAGTCTAATTGTTCATGAAATTCTAAACACTTAGCTTTAAGGATTTATGGAGAGTGAGCGAAAGTAAGAGACCCCCATCGTGATCAAAGACAAAGATACCCTTTCTGAACAGACATCGGAGCTCGGGTCCGATATGGAACCGGAAACTCCGATGGAGGGCGCATTTGGCACCGCCATTGGAGCCGACGCGGTTGGGGGCCTTCCTCTCGCCCTATTGCCACCGAATGTCACAGAGATCAGAACACGGCCCAATGCGCTGGTAAGGCTTGTGCCGCAAGCGCTGGCTACGGCCTCTCTGGCGTTCTGGTTTGCGCTTTGCGCCCTGATGCTGCCGACGCTTAGCCTGATGAAGCCTATCCAGATTGTGCTTTTTGCAACTTTGGCGGTGTGTTCATCTGTGATCGTGATTTATCTCGGGACGATGACGACGACGATCCTGCGGCGCGAGCTGAACAAGCTCGCTGTTTTGGCCCGGCGCGATCATGCCAATGAAACGGCCGAATTTGATTATGACGAGTTTTCAGATATTGCCAAACAGATCCAGTCAAGCAATGCAATTGTGCGTGACGAGATGGAGAATCTGCGGCTGGCGGCTTATCGGGATATGAGCAATGGGTTGCCCAATCGGCTGAGCCTTATTCCCGAGCTTGCCAAGGGGCTGTCGCTCTGCGACGCACAGGCACCGTGCGCGGTCTTCCATATTATTCTGGACGGGTTTACCAGCGCCGAACATGTGCTGGGGGTCACGGGCGGGGAGAGGTTGCAATCCATGGTCGCCTCAAGGCTGACCATGTTCCTGGCTGCGGGCACAGCAAATGACGACTCGATTTTGCAAGATGTTTTTCTGGCGTCTCTGGGGATCGGCCAGTTCGCAATGTTCATGCCGCACAATTCAGGTCGCGAGAAGGCAGCACTGCTGGCCAGACAATTGCAGGCGGTGTTCAATGATTCGTTCAATCTTGATGGGCGGTCTATTTCGGTCAAGCTGTCGGGCGGCATCGCGGTCGCACCAGACGACGGTATGACGCCGGCTGTCTTGCTGAAGAATGCAAGTCTGGCGCTGAACGAGGTTTTGCGCGCAGGCAAAGTCGGGTTTCAATTCTTTAGCCCAAGGCTGGAACGACTGGCCAAGGGCCGCGCCCAGTTTGAGCGCGAGCTGCGCGATGCAGTCGCCAAAGAAGCGTTCCGTCCTGTTTACCAGCCGAAGATTGATCTGGCGAGTGGCGAGATTGCAGGCGTCGAGGCGCTGGCGCGCTGGTATCGGACCGAGGATCAGGTTATTTCTCCGGCAACCTTTATTCCGCTTGCAGAGGAACTTGGACTGATTGACGAGATCGGGTTCCAGATCCTGCGCCAATCCTGCGAAGCGGCGGCGGACTGGTTGCGTGCGGGCTATGATGTGCCTCTGGCGGTGAACGTGGCCCCTTGCCAGTTTGACCGGCCAGACTTTATCAATCAGGTGGTCTCGGCGCTTAATGAAAGCGGGTTGCCGCCGCATATGCTGGAGCTAGAGATTACCGAGACTATGGCTGTGAGCAATCCTGACCAAGTGGCCACGGTGATGAAACCGCTAAGGGCAATGGGTGTGAAGCTCGCCATTGATGATTTCGGAACGGGGCATGCCAATCTGTCGCTTTTGACGCAATTGCCATTTGATATCTTCAAAATTGACCGGCAGTTTGTTTCAGCCCTCGATGGGGATGAGCAGGCGCCTGCCGTGATCGAGATGATCTTGTCGATGGCGAAAACCCTTGGCATGAAGACCGTAGCCGAGGGCGTCGAGACAGAAGAACAGGCGGCGTTTCTTACCCGTCGGGGGTGCTCGCTCGGACAGGGCTTTCTCTATAGCCGCCCTATTCCGGTGACCGATTTCCGCCAGCTGGTAAGAGACTGGCCAAAGCGTAATGGGCCTGTGCAATACCGTCAGGCGGGCTAAAGCCTTCTCTCTGTTCCGTGCAGATCAAAGTGCATGGCAGGATTGCGCGCCGCGCTCCTCGTGAGCGTTATGCGTCCACGGGCCGTTTCGCGTGGCTGGCGATGAAGTCCTTTACGCGCGGGACAATTTCATTGCGAAAACGCGAGCCGTTAAAAACGCCATAATGGCCAACTCCGGGCTGGACATAATCTTCGCGCATGCTGGACGGTAGCCCTGTGCAGAGCGTATGAGCGGCCTGGGTCTGGCCAATACCGGAAATATCGTCCTTCTCCCCTTCTACCGTCATCAGGGCAACATCGCGGATGGCTTGGGGACGGACAAGGCGGTCACGATGATGGAAGATGCCCTTGGCGAGATGGTGCTCCTGAAAGATCCGGCGCACGGTCTGCAAGTAGAACTCTTCGGTCAGGTCGAGGACAGATAGATATTCGTCATAGAATTTTCGATGCTTATCAGCATTGTCACCATCGCCCTCGATAAGATGATTGAAGAAATTCCAGTGGGCGGAAACATGGTTTTCCCAATTCATATGCATGAAAGATGATAATTGGACAAATCCGGGATAGACACGACGCATTGCACCGGGCCATAGCGGCGGGACCGTATGGATCATATTGTCCTTGAACCAATCAAACGGGCGCTCCTCGGAGAGCTTGTTCGGGATGGTGGGGGATTCGCGCGCATCTATTGGCGAGCCCATAAAGGTCATGGTGGCAGGCCGGGCCGGATCATTGTCTTCGGCCATCATGGATATGGCTGCAAGCACGGGCGGGCCGGGCTGGCAGACTGCAAGCACATTGGTCCCTGCCCCAAGCTCTGACAGCATTGAGCGGATGTGATCAATATAGTCGTCAAGATCAAATCGACCAAACCAGACCGGCACCATTCGGGCATCCGACCAATCGGTAATATAGACCTCATGGGTGGGCAGGAAGGCTTCGACGGTGCCGCGCAACAAGGTGGCATAATGGCCCGACAGCGGGGCAACAATCAAAAGGCGTGGCTGTGTGTGAGCTTTCGCACCCAGCGCCGCATTGAGGGCATCCGGCTCGCGCCGGAAATGCAGAAGCTTGCACCAGAGGCTGCTGCTAACCGTTTCAATCGACACCGGAACATTGACGGCATTGATACGGGTGGCGTCGATCTGCCAGTCAGGTTTGCCGTAAAATCTCGTGGTCGCTTCAAACACGTCTGCGGCGGCGGCGGCGGAGCGACCAAGCTGGGTCTGCGCTACCGGGTTAAGCGAGGAACGCAGGCCAGCGCGTGACGCTTTGACGGCCAATCGCAGCGGGAGCATGGCTGCTCGGTTCATTTCGACAAGACTATAAAGCATTCACATTCCTACTTTTGCTGCACTGCAACATATTAGCGGAATATATGCACAGGCCGGGCCAAGCTCCAAGTTAGGCTGTGAAAGATTAATAAGGATTTACTGGGTTATTTCGCCAGGTGGGCGGCAATTCCAGAGCACGTCCGTAGGTATCAGTGTCAGAAACGAACGCGCATATTCTTGTCATTCGGCGCATTTCAACCCTGAGATCCGTTCCCGCTCGTCGTGAATGCACACTAGCTCAAATGCTCTGCAAGGCAGGTTGCAATATCCTCAGCGGTCGCATCATGGGTGAAGAAGGTTTTGAGCGACCAGTCCTCATCCATCAAATAGATAATGGTGGAGTGGTCCATCGTATAGTCGGCAAGACTGGCGGGCGTCTCCACTTTGGTAAATCCAGCACTGAACGCGTCTGCGGCGGCTCTGATCGCGTCAATAGATCCCGTCAGACCGGTAATATCATCAGGGAAGACAGGCGTTTGGAGATAGTCGGCCATGGCTTCAGGGGTGTCGCGCTCCGGATCGACCGAGATTAAAACGGTGCGCGGCGGCGCGATATTGTCGGGCAAACGCTGGAGGGCGCGTTCTATGGTGACCAGGGTTGCCGGACAGATATCGGGGCAATAGGTGAAGCCGAAAAAGACGAGGCTCGGTCGGTCCTTAAAGGCGTCCTGCGTGATCGCCGCGCCGGTCTGGTCGATCAGCTCGAACGGTCCGCCAATATGGTCATAGGCCCGCGTGGCACAGCTCGCCACTGCGCCCCCGGCACTTTCCTCTGCTGCCGGCTGGACGGCAGGGTCGGTGCATGCGGCCAGAAGCAATAGAGCGAGCCAATGGAGTGCTTTTTGTTCCATAAAACGGATATGCGACGGAAAGGGTCTTGGTGCAAGCCGTACTCTGACGCATGATCGTTCCATGAGCCAAGACAGTTATGCCGCAAGAACCGGGCTTGATGAAGCCATGTTTGCCCTGCCCGAAGAGGGATTGCGCAGCGTCGGCTCTGGTTTGGGGCGCGCGAGGCTCAGAACATTTATCGGACTTAGGTGGATTGCGGTTGTCGGACAGACGATTGCTGTCCTGACCGTGTTCTTTATTCTCAAGTTCAATTTGAATTTGGGGCTTTGCCTTGCGATTATCGCAGCCTCGGCTTGGTTTAATATCAGTTTGACATTCGCATTCCGCACGCAGCGACTTGCAAACACATTTGAAGCGAGCTCGCAATTGGTCTTTGATACGGCGCAATTGGGTGCATTGATCGCGGCGACAGGGGGATTGTCCAATCCCTTCCTGCTTTTACTACTCGCGCCAGTGACCGTGGCGACAGCCAGTTTGAAGGGGCATCGCGCGGTCTTACTTGCTGCATTCGCGCTGGTCCTGGCGGGTACTATGCCGTTTTATGCGGCACCCCTGCCCTGGGTCGTTGGTAAACCGCTGGTCTTGCCACCGCTCTACCAGCTAGGACAATTTGTTGCGCTGGCGGTCGGGCTGGCGTTTTTCGCGGTTTCGGCGGTTCGGCTCAATCAGGATGAAGCGCGTTTGGTGCGGGCACTTGATGCAGCGCAGATCGTTATGGCGCGCGAACAGAGGCTGTCAGCGCTTGGCGCGATGGCGGCGATGACAGCGCATGAGCTGGGCACACCGCTCGCGACCATTCATCTTGTGGCGAAGGAGATGGCTGCAACGCTGGAGGAGGGTCATCCCTTTCATGAGGATGTCACGCTGCTTGCGGATCAGGCTGAGCGGTGTCGCGGAATCTTGCGCAAATTGTCCGAAGAGCGCGATACCGGCGATATTGTGCATGCGCGGATGCCGATTTCCGCGCTCGTTGAAGAAGCCTCCGCGCCGCATAAGGGGTTGGGGGTGGA
>CALLUH010000284.1 GCA_938011445.1 uncultured Hyphomonadaceae bacterium | reverse complement strand
CCAAATTTGGGAACCCCGATTGGAAACGACAGACTATATGACCCGGGCGTTGGAGCTGGCGCAGGAAGCTGCCAAGCGGGGTGAAGTGCCCGTGGGCGCTGTGATCGTCGATCCGGCCCATGGCGAGATAATAGGCGAGGGCAGCAATGGCCCCATTGGCAGCCACGACCCAACCGCCCATGCCGAGATTGTTGCCGTTCGCGCCGCCGCGCTAGCCATCGGGAATTACCGCCTGACCGGCTTTCACCTCTATGTCACGCTCGAACCATGTGCGATGTGCGCCGGTGCCATCAGTTTCGCTCGAATTTCGAAACTTGTCTTTGCGGCCGCAGACCAGAAAGGCGGCGCAGTCATCCACGGCCCGCGCTTTTTCGATCAATCCACATGCCATTGGCGGCCCCAAATCGCCCAAGACCTGCCCCATAGTGAAGAAGCCGCGTCCCTCTTACGCACCTTTTTTGCGGCCCGCCGAAAGCCAGCTACGGAACCGAAATGACCTTCACATGAAAAACCAGAAGAACGGCCCTTGGACTGTGCTTGATACGACGACCGGTTTTGAAAACCCGTGGCTACGCGTCGAGGCCAGCAATATCATCCATCCAGATGGTTCGGCGGGCACCTATGGCGTGGTGCGTTATGCCAATATTGCGTGCGGTGTGTTGCCAATAGACGAAGAGGGCCACACTTGGCTTGTCGGCCAGCACAGGTTCCCATTGGATGCCTATAGCTGGGAGCTTCCCGAAGGCGGCGGCGCATTGGACACCCCACCGGACATTTCTGCGGTCAGAGAGCTTACCGAAGAAACAGGGCTTCTTGCCCGCCACACTAGGCCACTTGGCCGCTGGCATCTGTCCAACTCCGTCACCGATGAAGTCGCCTATGGCTTCCTTGCATGGGGCCTGAGCCAAGGTGCAGCCAGCCCTGAGCCGAGCGAAGCCCTGCAAGTCGAGCGTATTCCCCTCGCAGACCTCGCCGCACGCATCCGGTCCGGCGAAATCACCGACGCCTTCACCCATCTCATGCTGATGAGCGCCATAGACCTCGCCCGTCGCGGCGAAATCCCGGAACATATTGCAAAATGGCTGCGCGACGCTTGACGCTAGGTCGGGCCGTTTTGTCGCTTCCCGAGACCGCTAGGCTCGCATAAGGTTGATGCAATTATGCCAAAGCGACAAGGAACCGGACCATGAATTTTGATTACAGCCCAAAAACGAAAGAATGGATCGAACGCGTTTCCGCCTTCATGGACGCACATGTTTTTCCGAACCTCGACACTTATACCGAGCAGCACGAAGCTGCCGAGACCCGCTGGCAGATCCCACCCATTGTCGAAGAGCTCAAAGCAAAAGCCCGCGCCGAAGGGCTTTGGAATATGTTCTTGCCGCCTCATTCCGATCATGACACGGACGAGTATCAGGGCGCCGGGTTGACCAATGCCGAATACGCCCCGCTTGCAGAACTTATGGGCCGCGTTGAATGGGCGTCCGAAGTTTTCAATTGTTCAGCGCCGGACACGGGCAATATGGAAGTCTTTCACCGCTATGGCTCGGACGCACAGAAAGCCAAATATCTCACACGCCTTATGAGCGGCGAAATCCGCTCCGCCTTCCTGATGACCGAACCGCTCGTCGCCTCGTCAGACGCCACAAATGTCCAGACCATGATTGTCCGCGATGGCGATGAGTATGTCATCAATGGTCGCAAATGGTGGTCCTCAGGCGTTGGCGATCCGCGCTGCGAAGTTGCGATTGTTATGGGCAAGACAGACCCCGATGCCGAGCGTCACAAACAGCAAAGCCAGATCCTCGTGCCGCTCGATACGCCGGGCGTTAAAATTCTGCGCATGCTGCCGGTGTTTGGCTATGACGACGCCCCGCATGGCCATGCCGAAGTCCTCCTGGAGAATGTCCGCGTGCCGGCCGAAAACATTATTCTGGGCGAGGGGCGCGGCTTTGAAATTGCCCAAGGCCGCCTCGGGCCTGGCCGTATTCACCATTGCATGCGCATCATTGGCGCAGCCGAAGTCGCGCTCGAAAAAATGTGCAAACGGCTCCTGACGCGCGAAGCCTTCGGCAAATCGGTCAGCGAACATTCGATCTGGGAACAGCGCATTGGCTGGGCACGCACCAATATCGAGATGACACGTCTGCTCACACTCAAAGCTGCCTATATGATGGACACCGTTGGCAATAAGCATGCCCGCAATGAAATCGCCATGATCAAGGTTGCAGCCCCCACAATGGCGCTCGACATTATTGATGATGCTATGCAGGCCCATGGCGGCGGCGGCGTGACCACAGATTTCGGCCTCGCGCGGGCCTATGCCAGCATCCGGACCTTGCGCTTTGCCGATGGGCCTGATGAGGTTCATTGCCGCGCGATCACCCGTCAGGAGTTCAAAAAACATCGCGGGGCAGACTATAAAACCCACGATATGCCTGCCGACGGTGCTACGTGGAAACCCTAGCCGGGCTCTAATCACACGGACTTGTTATCGCCGCGGGACGTTTCGATCTGGTGGCGAGGGGGATATAACGCCATAAGCTGGTCGAGCGCGGCGAGGCGCAACAAGAGAGTATCGTATGAAAACGCGCCGTAACATCAGACACGTCCACAATGTCTTGGGGGTCGTGTTTGGCGTTCAAGTCTTCTTCTGGATGATCAGTGGGCTTTTCTTCACCCTGTTCCCGATTGAGCAGGTGCGCGGCAGCAATCTGCGTCAGGACATTGCCCATGGCATGCTTGATGTCGGAACCATCAGCCTGACCGCTGGTGAAGCTGCAAACCTTGCCGGTATCACGCCCGAGCGGGCCGAGCTTGCAATGCTCCTTGGCGTTCCGGTCTGGAAATTCAAAGCAGATGACACGCACCATCTCGTTGATGCGCGCTCAGGCGAGCTTTTGTCTCCCATATCCTCAGCGACCGCGCACCAAATCGCTGTTCTCGGCATTAAGCCAAATGTCGGGGTGCCGCTTGAGCCGACACTGCTCGAAGCCAATCCACCAAGAGAATATGCTGGCCCGCTACCGGCATGGGTTGTCTCCTACGAGAATACGCCAACAAAAATATATATAGATGCGCAGACCGGAGATCTACGCACCGTGCGCACCCAGCTCTGGCGCACCTTCGATGTCTTGTGGCGTTTCCACATTATGGACATTACCGGTAAGGATCGCTTCGACACATGGTGGCTCAAGCTCATCTCATTTCTGGGGCTGACCATTGTATTGACAGGGTTGGTGCTCGGCTTCCAGAGACTGATTGAAGGTCGGCTAATGCGCTAATCTAGTCCTTGCTAGCAATGCCGAGCGCGGGCAGGGCCACACGTCTTATAAAGCCGTCAACGCCATCGTGCGCCGATTCGGGCCGTTTATAGGCTGCCAGCGACAAGAACAATCTCACAACTGTTTCCGCTTTCTCATTCGCTTCATGCAATTCGCCTAAATCATCCCCCATCATTCGCCCAAGCACATCGCGCGCTGCATCAATTGCCTCGACAGGAATAGTGTCACGATTTGTTGTCGCCAGCTCGAACGACATGGGGTGGCGCAGCACATCGACCTGATCGGCCAGTGAAAGCGCATGCATGAACGCCGCAACGATGCGATCTCCCACATCCTCGTAGCCCATGGAATGGGCCTCGATGGATGCCGACAACAAGTCTGTCCCGCGCGCGATCGCTTCTTGAAGCAATTCACCGAGGCTATCAAAATGAGCATAGACCGTTGGGCGACTGACTCTCGCTTCACTTGCAACCGTCGAGATATTCGTGTGTTTTGGACCATGCCGGATCAAGCACGCCATTGCCGCGTTGAGGATTTGCATCCGCGTATTGTCGGCATTCTTGAGTGCATCATAGTCTTCTATATCATCCATAACGCTTTTTTAGGCTGAGTTGCTCCCAAAGCATAGCCCCGTTTTGGCAGGCGGACACCAACATTGACGATTCAGAGAGCATCTTACACCGTTTTGTAAGATTGTGGCTCTAGACTTAGCGTCTTAATCGAACGGCAATAGGGCTTATAAGGAAAGCGCAATATGCTTGTTTTTGGTCTTCATGTCTTATTTTTCGTCGGGATGGTGCTCGTATCATACACGCTTCGAGCACCGATTTTCGGCGTCTCACCTGCGTCCGAAGCCGTTGCAGCGTCCTTCTATTTCACTTTGCACGCAATACTCGTCATGGGGCTTGGCATCCTTCGGCTTCGGAAAAATACCCCAAAGACCACCGCTTTCCTATTGGGCACCACGCTTTTGTGGATCGTGCTGTGGTGCGTTTTCATTAGTCCTTATGATATGATTTACGCACTTGTCGGCTATCTTGTCCTCGCGGCTTTTCTTGATTTCGTTTCAGGACGGCCAAGGCCGCACGCTCAATAGCCCCCTTAATACGCTCGGCTCGTTTTCTAACGAGCAGACACCACCCGGCCCGGATTCATGATATTGTTCGGATCAAGCGCAAGCTTGATTGCGATCATAGTATCGGTTGCGGCAGGTGAGCGTATCCTCATCAACTCATCCCGCTTGAGCCGCCCCACGCCATGTTCGGCTGAAATCGACCCGCCATGTGCCATCGCGGTCGCATGCACAATGGCAGTGATCG
>CALLUH010000283.1 GCA_938011445.1 uncultured Hyphomonadaceae bacterium | reverse complement strand
GCGGCCCCACTCAGCCCTTGGCAAGAGAACACCAAACGAGGCATATGGAAACGAAACAGAATTGAGAAAAGCGGCCTGATCAACAACAAGGATATACCTTAGCAGGGCCGAGAACCTGTACAGGAAACCAGGACCACCTCACCACAAGCGATGACGGCAGACACCTTATTTCTCATTCATAGCTTAAAGCTATCAAAAAGTATATATGTTTAAATTTGTATTATGGAACAATATCCACCATCTCGCGTTTAGAAGTCAAAGCGCAAGGATATTTAGATGCAAAACTTCAAATTTCGATCCTCTTCACACCTCTAACAAACACCGCCTCAACACCATAAAAATTGCAAGCTTCCTTACCCTCAAACATTGCCACTGCAGGTCGCTCGAACCAACTCCTCCTCCCTTCCCTCGAGCGGCCTGCATCTTTTATAAACATGACCTTAGAGCAAATACATGACAAACCATGCAGACCCTAAAAAGCTCACGCTTCTCCAGTTTTTTGCGCTCTTCTTCCGCATATTGCGCCCTGAAAGTAATTTTTACTGGCTCGCCATCATCTATGGCGTGGGCATCAGCCTGTTGTCGCTGGCTACACCGATCTCTGTACAGATGCTGATCAACACCGTTGCCAATACGGCCCTTACCGCGCCACTCATTCTTTTGTCGGTCACTCTGTTCGCCCTCTTGTTGATCTCCGGCCTCTTGAACGCGCTTCGGGTTCACCTGATGGAGCTGTTCGGACGGCGGTTTTATGCCCGTATGGTGGCCGACATTTCGCTGCGGTCGATCTATGCACAGGATCCGTTTTTCGACGACACGTCGCGCACGGCGCTGTTTAACCGCTATTTCGATATTGTCGGCGTGCAGAAGGCCGTCCCCGTTCTGTTTATTGGTGGGTTCACAGTCATCCTACAAGCGGGCGTTGGCTTTGTGCTTGTCTCGCTTTACCACCCGCTCTTTCTGGCGTTCAATCTCGTCCTCGTCGGCATGATCTGGCTGGTCTGGCTGCTTTGGGGCGGCAGCGCGATACGCTCGGCGATCAACCTCTCCCATGCAAAGCACAACACCGCTGCGTGGCTTGAAACGCTCGGAACCTCGAACGGCTTTTTCAAATCCCAGCGCCGCGTGGACTATGCATTAGACCGTTCCAATGCGCACACGCAAAGCTATATCGACGCGCACAAAAAGCACTTCCGCCGGCACTTCGCCCAAACGCTCTCCTTCCTGACAATCTATGCAGGCGCGAGCGCCACTCTACTCGGACTTGGCGGCTATCTTGTTATTCAGGGACAACTCACCCTCGGCCAGCTTGTCGCCGCCGAGCTTGTTCTGTCTGCAGCTTTTTTCGGTGTCTCCCAGCTTGGCACCTATCTGAACTATTTCTACGATTTATGCGCAGCGGTCGAAGAGCTTTCGCTGTTCTATGATGTCGAGCAGGAAGAACCAAAAGGCGACGACCCGCTCACCGGGCCAGACCACACCCTCGCCTTTCACCAATTGCGCGGAGAAGCACGCGGACGGGCGGCTTGTCTTGATCTCGAAATTCCGACCGGCTCAACGATTATGGCCGCAGCCAGCAATCACGGTGTCCAGCGCCTGTTCACCAATTTGCTCAAGCGCCATACATTGCCAGCTGGCGGCTACATAACCCTTGGCGGCGTCGATCTGGTCGACATTGATGTCCAGCATTTGCGTCGCAATCTCTATGTTATCGACCGTGCATCCTTCATTGGCATGACCATTCGGGAATATCTCAAATTGGCATGTGCCGATGGTGCGGGAAAGACCATGCTCGCCGCGCTCGAAACGGTGGGCCTCGCTGAGACAATTGCCAGCTTTGAGCACGGGTTGGACACCAAGATTGCCTCGACCGGCTGGCCGCTCTCGACGACAGAGACATTACAGCTCAAGCTTGCCAATGCGCTGATCGCCCAGCCGCGGGTGCTTATCCTGAACCAGTTGTTCGACCTACTGGAAGAGGAGCATTTGGCAGCTCCTATTGCCGAACTGCGCGAGCGGTCGGATACGACAGTTATCTATTTTTCAAGCCGCCGGATTGATCTGGGCTTTGACGGTTTTCTCTATCTCGACAATGCCAAGCAGACATTCTTCGACAGGTTTGAAGATTTCTGTCTGACAGCCCATGGCCGCAAGCCGCGCAAGCTAAGCGGCCCGCGCTTAATGACACCCCAAAGCTACAATATTGTCGGAGAGTAGAACTATGCCTTTTCGCGAGCAACACATTACCCACTTTACCGCGCTTGCCGAAACCAAGACGCCGCGCATCTTCCGCATGGTCTCGGTGCTGATCGCCTGTGCGCTCATCGCTGGTATCGCCTTTCTGGTCAAAGCGCCCTGGGTCCAGACCACGGCAGGTGCAGGCGTGGTCACCGCGCTTAACCCCAAAGACCGGCAGCAGGACATCAATGCGCTCGTCTCTGGACGGATTGATGAGTGGTTTGTCCGCGATGGCAGCATCGTCAAAAAAGGTGATCCGATTGTTCGTATTGTCGATAATGACCCGCAATTGCTGGAGCGGCTACAAGGCGAGCGCGCGCAAGTCGAGGAGCAGATTCGCGCCGCGCGGTCGGGACTTGCTACAGCCCAGCTTGACCTTGACCGGATGAAAGAGCTTTACGAGAGCGGGCTCGCCGCCAGGCGCGAATATGAGCAGGCGCAAATCCGCGTCGAGGGGTTTCGTGGGCGCATCGCCGAAGCTGCCGCAAATTTGAGCCGCGTTGATGTGAACCTCTCGCGCCAGTCGGCCCAAACACTGACTGCCCCGCGCGATGGCGTGATCCTGACTGTCAATGGCGGGGACACGGCGACTTATGTGAGCGCGGGAGATATACTGGCAACCTTCGTTCCCGAAGCACCAGAGCGCGTAGTCGAAATCTTCGTCGACGGACGCGACATTGCCCTCGTCCAGCCCGGCGCGAAAGCACGTATCCAGTTTGAAGGCTGGCCCGCCGTCCAGTTTAGCGGCTGGCCATCTGTCGCGGTTGGAACATTTGGCGGCGTGGTGTCTGCCGTCGATCCATCAGCACAACCCAATGGCCGCTTCCGTGTGCTGATCGCAGAGGACAAAACAGATGCCCATCCCTGGCCCGAGGAGCGATATGTCCGCTTTGGCGCAACCGTGCGCTCATGGGTGCTGCTAGAGACTGTACCCGTCGGTTATGAGCTTTGGCGACAGCTTAACAATTTCCCTGCCGAATTGCCCCAGCAAGTGGCCACACAAGAGAGCGCAGCTTCGACATGATACGGATTATTTTGGCAAGCCTCGCATTGTGCTTCGCAAGCGCAGGCGCAATGGCAGAAACAGTGCAAGTCACGCGGGTTTCGCCCGACCGGTTCGTCCAGCAGACCGAAGCCTATAACGTGACACCCACGCTAAGTGGGCCGCTTCTGCCAGAGCAGGTCTTAGAAAGCTCGTCCACGCGCTTCCCCGACATCCTCGAAAGCCTCGCGCTCGAACAGGCCGCAAATGGCGATCGGCTCGCCGCAGACGGCGCATTTGACCTCGTCTTCAAGGCGGATGGATATGACCGCGCAACCGGCTTCTGGACAGGCTCCATCCTGAACACCGAAGTGCGACAAAACTTGCATGCTCTTGGCGGGCAAGTCTATGGCGGCTACCGTGTCTCGGACGGCACATTCCCGATCTATGAGGACATCAACTTCACCAATAATGGCGGTGAGTTCAAAGTCGGCGCCCTCTTCTCGCTGCTGCGAAACCGCGACTTTGACGAGCGCCGCTTCCGCGTTGAAGACGCGCGCCTCGCCGCATCGCAAGCAGGTATCGAGGTCACGCTCACAAGGCTCGGCGTCCAGCAGAAAGCGATCAACGCCTATTGGCGCTGGGTCGCAGCCGGACAGGAGCTTGAGACGTATAGAGAGCTATTGCACATCGCCCAGACCCGCGCATCGGGCCTCGCCGAGCAAGTGCGCAAAGGCGCGCTCCCGCAGATCGCGATCACCGAGAACGAGCAAAATATCATCCGCCGGGAAATTTTGGTGGCCGAAGCAGAGCGCAACTTTGCTGTCGCAGCTAATGCGCTATCCTTCTTTCTTCGGGATCAAGCAGGCAATCTTCAAGTGCCCAAGCTTGCGAATTTGCCAGACAACTCATTGCTCTCGCCCCTACAAGACATATCATCGACTGTCCTGACCAGCCCCGACGAAGTGCTACTCGTGCGTCCGGAGCTGCGAAGCTTACGCGACACAATTGCCCGCGCTCGCAACAAGGTGCGCCTTGGCGAGAATGATCTCAAACCAGACCTCGATCTGAACATCGAAGTCTCTCGCGATCTTGGCCGTGTCGCCGAAGGCGGGCTGTCGCGCGACTCGACGGACACCATTGTCGGCTTCCGCTTTTCTGTCCCCCTCCAGCGCCGCCAAGCACGGGGAAGACTACAACGCGCCGAAGCCGAATTACGCGCCGCCGAGCTAAGAGAACAGCGCACCGAAGACCAGATTACCGTTGAACTTAATTCGATCCTGATCGGCCTCAATGCCGCGCTGCAACTGTCCGAACTGGCGAAAGACGAAGTGGCCCAAGCCAATCTGATGGTCGATGCCGAACAACGCAAGCTTGGCTTGGGCGCAAGCGACTTCTTCCTCGTCAATATTCGCGAAGAACGCGCCGCCGATGCGAAGATCAGAGCCATCCGCGCCATTCTCAACGGACGCCTTGCGCAAACAAGCTATCAGGCTGCAACGATGAATATGCAAGCGCTCGGCCTTTAGAAACTGGACAAAAACATCAAATTGCCATTGGTATATTGAACAGATGTTCAACTCCTGCTGCTAAGCATATCAATTTGGGGCGCTTCCAGATTGATCGGCTCCTGATAACAGATGCAACTGGCATCTGGCTCGACGGCCAAGACTTGGATGGTCGTTCTGCCCACTCTTGCGGCGCGAGCTTGAAATAGAGCGCGCCTCTGCAACGAAAATTCGATTTCGGCGGCCAAACCTCCCCGCACGCAGCGCGTCATCCTCTTGGGGGCAACTTCCCCTGAGAGACCGTCAGAGTTGGCGCGTTGGCTCCTCCGCATCGGGAATATATCGGCGGCGGTTTCGAAGCCGCGCCTATTGTCTCGCTGGAGGCAAGCGGGCACTATGAAGATAACGGCCTGGCAGCAAAGCTCGACCTCACTCCGATAAAGAGAACGGCCGACCGTGTCACCTTTGATGTGGCCACAGCCAGCGGCGACCCGCTTTCCGGCATGGCCCAGATACGCGGCGAGGCGGGAAGCTGGATTGGTGAAATACTTGGCCTCGACGCTTCGGAAAGCCTGTCACTCGACCTTGAGGCCAGCGGCGCGTCCGAAAACTGGAAGCTCGAAAGCGCGCTTGATATTTCTGGCATCCACATGGCGAGCCTGAGCGCAGACACGCTCGGACCGCAGACACAGCTAGAAGGACGGTTCCAGAACACACTGCCGCCCGAACGTCTATGTGAAAGCGCAGAACAGTCTTGACGGTGATGTTGGCGTGGCAATTGACTGGGACCCTTTAGCAATGTGACCGTGCGCGGGGAAACCAGCAGCGACACGGGACAGGAGCTTTCGGTACGCTGGCGACGCGACTTTGACAGGATTAAAGGAGAAGCCGGGCCGGACAATGGGGACCGAGCCCAAGCCACTCGGACGGGACATCACATTCTATCCAAAATGCCGCAATATGGATTAAGACACAGCCTACGAGTTGGGCTAGTCTGCATACGAAAGCCATATCCGGCTTCCGCCTGAAACCTGAAAGCCGCACCATGTCGCCCACAACCCGTATTCTATTCCTGTTTGTCCTGATTTTCGCAGGGCTTGTCGGCACACTCGCCCACGCGCAGCAGACGTCAGATACTGCCATGGAGGGGGTCGAAAACAGACGGATTGCAATCGAACGTATCGAAATGGCGCTCGCCACAGATGGCCAGCTAGACCTGCTCGGCGCGCGCGAAGAACTGCGCCGCATCCGCGCCGCCGCGCTCGCTGCTGCGCGGCCATTGCGCAACCTGACCAACCAGACGCAGGCTGATCTCGATAGGTTGGGGCCAGTGCCCGAGGAGGCAAGCCCGGAGGCCGCCGACATTGCCCTGACCCGTGCGCGACTGCAAAGCGAGTTCCAGAGCGCAAACGACGCTCTTCGCCAAGGCGAGCTGAACATAAGCAAGACCACCCGGCTGCTCGAAGAGATTGCGAAACGCCGCCGCGACGCCTTCTATACCAATATATTCGAGCGCCGCGCCTCTCCATTGCTGCCATCAGTCTGGCAACCGGCATGGCGAAACGTCAACAATCTTTGGGCATCAGGCCCTACCGTTCAAGACAATGCAGACGCATCCTCGTTAACACCGGGATGGGGGCGAATTTTGGGGCTAGGCCTAGCAGTGCTCGTCGCTGGCTTGCTTTTCGGGCCGGTGCGCAAATGGACAGACAGACAAATTGTGGCGCGCCTTCAATCTGTTGGTCCAACCCAATCCAGCCGCACCGCCGTTGCTGGGGCGCGCACGCTTGGGCGTATGCTTCCGGGCATGATTGGTGGCTATCTGATCTTGGAGACGGCACGCGCATTGGGGTTTATCAAACCCGAATTTGATCCATTCGCGATGGCTGTCCTGTTCAGCCTTGTTGGCTTGTTCGTCGCTGATGGCCTTGTGACGGCGGTTTTCGCACCGAAGGCACGCCAGTGGCGCTTGATCCCCATCCGCTCTGGCGCTGCGTTTTCTCTTCGCATTCTCGTCTGGCTAACAGCCGCCCTACTGGCGTTCGATGCTCTTTTCCAAACCGGCTCGGAGTTGATCCGTGTGACTGGCGAACTGGCACAGATCCATGCCAGCCTCACCGCAACTTTGGGTGCCGCTCTACTCTATCTCATCTGCCGCAAAAAGAACTGGCAGCTACAGGAGGGCATTGCTGATTTCGCTCCCGAAATTCGCGGAAACGCCAACACTTTGCGTTTGCTTGGTCAAGCTTTTGCAGTGGTTACAATTATTGCGGTTCTGCTGGGTTACAGCGCTTTTGGCCGGTTCGCGATCACGCGGATATTCCTCATGATCGGCCTCTTAGGGGCTGCATGGTTCGTCCGCGCATTGATGCAGGAAGCGGTCAACCATTATCGCCATAAAGCGGTCCGGCGCGCCCAAACCGATGATGCAATCGAAGAAAGCGGCGAACGGCTGATTTTCTTCTGGATTGGTATTGTCCTCGACATCTTACTGCTCGTTGCTGTCGTGCCGCTGATCATGACCCTGCTCGGTATGGAATGGGCGGAAGTTCGCGACATAATGAGCGATGCGTTCTTCGGCTTCAGGCTTGGCCCTGTCACGATTTCGATTTCGCAGATTTTGCTTGCGATTTTCACCTTTGCTGCAATTCTCTTCGTCACAAGATTCATCCAACGCGGCGCTGACAAACGGGTCTTCTCTCAAGCCAAGCTTGATGATGGTATTCGCAATTCCTTCCGGACGTTGATCGGCTATGTCGGACTGGTAATCGCCGCCCTTGCCGGGATCACCATGCTGGGGCTGGATCTTGCGAGCTTTGCGATCATTGCCGGCGCCCTCTCTCTCGGGATCGGTTTTGGATTGCAGTCCATCGTCAATAATTTCGTCTCAGGGCTGATCTTGCTGTTCGAGCGGCCGATCAAAGTAGGTGACTGGATCGTGGTCGGTTCTGGCGAGGGATTTGTCAAAAGGATCAGCGTCCGTTCAACGGAAATAGAGACTTTCGACCGCGCCTCCATCATTGTACCCAATTCCGAGTTGATCTCCTCCTCGGTGCAGAACTGGACACATAAAGACAAGTTCACCCGCCTCATCATGCCCATTGGCGCAGCCTACAAGGAAGATCCAAAGACCGTTATGGCCATTCTGCAAACAGCCCTGGACGAAAATCAACGCATCGTCCGGTGGCCTTTGCCAATGGTCTATTTTTCAGGCTTCGGCGACAACTCGATTGATTTCGAATTGCGGTTCTTCATCCGAACACCCGACGACCGGATTCCGGTTCAGAACGAGTTGCGGATCAGCGTGTTCGAAGCGTTTCGCGATGCAGATGTGGAAATACCGTTTCCCCAGCGCGATCTGCATGTCCGATCGTGGCCGGACGAAACGCAAGCACCGGAATTACCGCAAGCAGAGCCCTCCGAGGACAGTCAGAAGGATAATCTTTAACCGCGCGCGGCAATCTCAAACGCCATCGAGCGTGGCTCTATAAGACAGGTGCAAGACCAATGCAGACAGCCCAAGACACCAATAGCGCGCCGTTTATTCTCGGCTTTGACATCTCGCCCGCGGGCAAGGTGAGCGCATTAAGCTGGGCCGACGTAAAGACATCTCCCGCCCCGGCTGAGGGCGTCCGGCGCTGGATACACCTTAATCGCCTGTCTGAAGACGCCCAGAAATGGCTTGGCGAACATTCAGGGCTCGACCCGATTGCCGCCCGTATCCT
The DNA here is from genome assembly GCA_938011445.1 of uncultured Hyphomonadaceae bacterium. Classification (GTDB taxonomy): domain Bacteria; phylum Pseudomonadota; class Alphaproteobacteria; order Caulobacterales; family Hyphomonadaceae; genus CALLCD01. Next base: position 9,028 of record CALLUH010000283.1, on the reverse strand, counting down.
CACCCAGAACGATAGCCGCCCGCGTGCCTTCACTCATGGGGATGGAATATTGATGAATTTGCGCGGAGTGAACCTGACCGATGGGGAAGACCCTGAAGACCTCGTCTCCCTGCGCATCTGGGTCACCCAAACTTTGATCGTGACGACACGCTCTTTCAAGATCAAAGCGGTAGAGGATATGGCCCAACGCCTTCAATCAGGCGATGCGCCCGCGTCCAATGGCTCACTGGTTGTTTCGCTTGCCGAGGCCCTGACTCGCAGGCTTGACCCGCTGGTTGGTACGCTTGACGATCAGATGTCCGAACTGGAAGACGATTTTCTGGACGAAGGCACACCCGCGCCCAAGCTTGCTCTCGCCAATTTCCGGCGCAAAGCTCTGACGCTTCGGCGCTATATTGTTCCACAGCGTGAAGCAATTACGGATTTTATACGCGCAGGCGACAAGCTTCTAAGCGACAAATGCCGGCTACGTCTGCGCGAGGTGCAAGACACGGTAACACGGCTTGGCGAAGATCTCGACACGATCCGCGAGCGTGCCATCGTTGTCCAGGAACAGATCATCGAACAACGCTCGGAGGTGATGAACCAAAGGCTGTTCGTTCTGGCGATCATTTCGGCGATCTTTCTGCCGCTCGGATTTTTGACTGGCCTTTTCGGCATCAATGTTGGCGGCATGCCCGGAACGCAAAGCCCATATGCGTTCTGGATATTTGCCGGTTTTCTGACACTGGTGACAGTCGGCCTGCTGCTTCTGTTCAAGCGCATGAAATGGATGTGACGGCGTATCCTACTTACGAGCCAGCACCAGCCTTGGGCAAGAAAAAAGGAGGCTGCCGATATAACCGGCAACCTCCTTAGCGAGAGAGGGGGATCTCGCTTAACCTTCGGGTTCGCTCGAACCATCTTTGACATCACGGGCCGTTTCGGACGCCGCGTTGCCAATCGAAGAAATATCTTCGCCAGCGCCTTCGATTGTGTTGCAGGCAGCAGCGCTGGCCAGCAATAAGAGGGCGGCGATTGATTTGAGTGCGGTTTTCATTATTAGTCTCCTTGGTTGGACTATCCAATCAACGGCGCACTTTGGATAAGGTTCCGAGAAAGTTTCTTTTTTCCGATAGATTTTTGAACCCGCATCAGAAGCCGGACAAATCCCGGGAGAAAAACGCCTGCTTATCGGCGACCCGCGGAACCAATCGCTCGCAAGGGCGTTAGTAGGGCATGACTTATCTCTTACCCGCCTTGATGCAAAACAGTGAAACGCCCACCCCAAGCGACAATCAGGCTCCGCTTGATGCCGTCAACGATGTCGCCCAGTCAACCAGCGAGGCGGCCGCCTCCTTGCTCGGCTGGTTCACATCGGGCGACCATAAAGCCCTCATTGCCGTGCTTGCGATTGCAACCACATTGGCCATATTGATAGCGGTTCGCCAGAGCCTGATCGGCATACTCGCCAGCGCTGCCGAAAGGGACGATTTTTCAATGGGCGCGATTACACGCCGCCTGCTCAAACGCACGCGGACGCACTTTCTGCTTATCGCCGCGGTCTATCTTATCGACCGAACGATCGGGCTACCTGAAGCAGCAGGAACTGGCGTAACCGTGCTCTTCGTGCTCGCCGCGGTGATCCAGGGAGCCGAGATCGTCCAGGAAGTCACAGTGTCCCTTATCAAGAGATCAGTGGTTCGAAAATCTGGTGATCGGGCTGCCCTCGCCTCTGCTGTAAATATACTAAAATGGCTTGCGAGCGTCCTGATCTGGTCGGTTGCATTGCTGCTCATTCTGGACAATCTCGGCGCGAACGTCACATCGCTCCTAGCTGGCCTTGGTATAGGCGGCATCGCCATTGGCTTGGCCGCACAGGGTATCTTTCAAGATCTGTTCTCGGCCCTATCCATTATCTTTGATAGGCCGTTCCAGCGCGGCGACACCGTTAGTTATGGAGACACATGGGGAGAGATCGAGGATATCGGACTTAAATCAACGCGCATCCGTTCTGTTACCGGCGAACAAATCGTTATCTCGAATACAAACCTTCTCGATCTCGAAATACGAAATCTTGCGCGTATGCCAAAAAGACGCGTCGATACCGGTTTCGGCATTGTTTATGATACCGATCCGGACCTTGCAGAATCCGTCATTGGGCTCGTTGCATCGATCGTTGCGGAAACAGAGGGTGTTGAGCTTGAGCGATGTAATTTCATTGGCTTTGGTGCCAGCAGCCTCGACTATGAGCTCGTTTTCTTCTCCCTTGATCCCGACTTCAAGCGCACCAAGACGGCAACGTCAAAACTCTTGCTAAAACTGTTCAGGCGCTTTGACGAAGAGGGAATCGAGTTTGCATTCCCGACACAAACGCTACATGTCGCATCCATGCCGGACGAATTGGCGTTAAACCAATACGCCAATGGGGCCGCCCAGAGATTTGCACCCAATATGACCGTCTGATAGCGCTTGATGCAATTCTCCGCCCTCATAAATACCGCATCAGGCAGTGTCCCCGATGATGCTGAAGCTCAGTTGCGCGACGCCCTCAAGGTGCCGCTCACAACTTGCTTTACCTGTGCAGACGGCGCGGCGCTTCATGCCGCATTGGGCCAGATTGATCTTTCCTCTGATAGGACTTTGATTGTTTGGGGCGGAGACGGGACGGTGGCAACAGCGCTAACTGCCTCTATCGGGACAGGCGCAATTGTTCTTGCCCTCCCTGGCGGCACAATGAACCTGGTGCACAAGCGTATTCATGGCCGTACAGATAACTGGCAAGGCATATTGCACCAAGCTTGTGCGCGTGGACGCAACACCGAGTTGGCTTATGGTTTGGCAAATTGCCGCCCTTTCTTTGTCGCCATGCTCGCGGGCAATCTGACCCGCCTGGCACCTGTCAGAGAGTCTATCAGGGACGGTTCACCGCTGGCTGCGGTCCGTCATGCAACGTCGAGCGATGCGCTTGATCTTGAAACCCGTATCACTTTCCGCATAGACGGATCGACCGCTCCGGCAACTGCTTGCGCCGTATTTCTCAGCGATCGTCTTGATGGTGATTTCTTTGACTTCGGGAGCATTGACCCTGACACATATAAGGATTTGCTGGTAACAGGTGCTTCCTCGGTTCTGGGCGATTGGCGAACAGCTGAAGGCGTCAACTTCCAGCAATCTACCAGCCTGCGCGTTCAGGCCAGTACCGGCAACCCCATCCCGATCATGTTGGACGGAGAACCAGTCTATGCGGCAGAGGATATCCATGTGGAACTCAAAACCGGAGACGTCCGTATCCGGAGCGCCTGGTCATAGCACGTCACATGTAATCTTCTCAAAGTTTGGGAACATTTGACCGACTAGAACGTTGATTAAATGAGCACACAAGAAAGGATGCAATATGACCTCCCAGTCACTCAACATAAAGAACCCCGAGTTCAAACAAAAGACAGGTCTGCAAGAAGGCGACCGCAAAGCCATCGCCGATGCCCTGGGCGTAGTGCTAGCCGACACCTATATGCTCTTCATTAAAACCCAAGGCGTCCACTGGAACATTATGGGCCCAGCCTTTGTCAGCGTGCACGAACTGACCGCAGGACAGTATCAGAACATGTATGAAGCTATTGACGAGATCGCAGAACGCATCCGAGCGCTGGGCCACAAGGCGCCTGCCAGTTACACAAAATATGGCGCACTGTCTTCCATCAGAGATGAAGATGAACCCAAAACGGTAAAAGATATGCTCAGCATGCTGATCTCGGACCATGAAACAGTCGTGGCAGACATGCGTCTGGCCGTTGAGTCTTGCGAAAGTAAGAATGATTTTGTCACAGCCGATATGATGATTGGCCGTATGGCTTGGCACGAAGAAGCCATCTGGATGCTAAACGCTCTGAATGCTGATTAAAGCCAGCCGAGCAAAATAGACCGATAAAAAAACCCAGCCGCAATATGTGGCTGGGTTCTTCAATTCTGGAAAGTGTGCACGGTAGATCAGATACTTTAGACGGCTGAAGGCGCTTTCAGCTCTTCGACCTGATCCATCAGATCCTCAAAGGCTTCGCTGGCCTGTATCGCGTTATCGGAATTATAGCTCGTCTCATTCGTTGCAATAATCTCCGCCAGGGCCGCTCGCGCGCGGCTGACACGGCTTTTCACGGTTCCGACCGCACATCCGCAAATCTCTGCCACTTCGTCATAAGACAATCCGCCCGCGCCGACGAGTACGAGCACTTCGCGCTGATCGTCGGGCAAGCGTTTGAGAGAGTTGCGAAGCGAGAGCAGTTCGATAGCATCCGCAGAATCGTCAGACGCCACCAGCGTTGCCTCTGCTACCTCAGGATCAAGGGGTTGCCGACGCCAGCTTCGACGTTTTTCTGAATAAAACTGGTTGCGTAGAATGGTGAACGTCCAAGCCTTCATATTGGTTCCGGCTTGATACGCATCGCGCGACTTCCAAGCCCTCAGCATAGCGTCCTGCGCCAAATCATCAGCTAGCGCCCTGTCGCCACACAGACTATGCGCAAAGGCCCGCAAGTGCGGGATCAGGCTGGCAAGCTCGGATTTGAAATCGAGTGTATCGGGCGGCGCGGTCATTCTGCGCTCTCCTCGGACTGGCTGCGTTCGGCGGCATCGGCCTCTTCGAGCAGTTGCAAGAATGAATCCGGTGCCGGTTCGCTGGCAATCTCGTCATACATTTCGCGGAGTTTCTCGCCAATTCTGTCCTGACGTTGGCGACTTTTGCGGCCAATATGAGCCTTTGGTGTGTCTCGACCAGTCATATTCTTGTATCCTCTCAGCGATGCGGCTTTAGACATATAACCATCACGCGCCAAAAAAGTTCCCTGCAAAGCAATTTATTCTGCAATTTTGCGGAACCGGAACGAATTCGCTGCGTTCTACTGGAGTATTAAAGGAGATCAGCTATGAGCTTTGTCGAGCGTTTTGGACCCCATATTCCCTTTCTGCGCCGCTATACGCGCGCTTTAACCGGCAGCCAGCAAAGCGGGGACGCTTATGTCCGGGCGTCTCTTGTGGCCTTGAAGGAGAATCCGGAGTCCATTCCCAAAGGCCTGACCGACCGCGTCGCCCTATTCCAGTATTGCCATGCGATCTGGGAGACGACGGGGGAGCAACTATCGGATGATATTGCCGATGAAAGCGCGGACGCTCGGCTTCAGGCTCTGGCCCCCAAGCCCAGACAAGCCTTTTTGCTGACCAGTATGGAAGGGTTCTCCAATTCCGAAGCGGCGAGCATTTTGCGAATCAGCATCGACGAATTGAACAAACTCATCACCAAGGCCATTGCGGAGATAGAGAGCGATCTTGCGACACGCGTCTTGATTATCGAGGATGAGCCGATTATTGCCGCTGATTTGGAATCTATCGTGGAGGGACTTGGTCATGCCGTAACGGGCAATGCCGTCACCCATCAGGAAGCGGTAGAGTTGGCCAGGCGCGACAGGCCCGGCCTGATCTTGTGCGACATCCAGCTGGCAGACGACTCCTCTGGCCTCGAAGCAATAGATGAAATTCTCGGAGAGTTTGATACACCGGTTATCTTCATCACCGCCTATCCCGAACGTCTTTTGACCGGCCAACGCGGCGAACCGGCCTACCTCATCGCTAAGCCGTTCAAGCCTGATGCGGTCAAAGCGGCGATCAGTCAGGCGCTATTTTTCTTCAGTCCCGCAGAGGCCTGACACACATCCCTCCAAACGCCAGAAACATAGCTCCCCACGCTATTGATGGACGGCAGGATCATCCCACTTGCACCAGTTTTCCTCCTGAGAGGAAAGCGAGAGGAGATGTGCCCTTTAGAAACGCCAAGCAGAGCAGGCAGGCTGAACCCACACATGACGATAGATACAAAATCAGACACATTGACAGACTTGATGGGACCTGCGCTTGAGTGCTCTTCAGAGGGCATGCTGATTGTCGACATAGCCGGTACATGCCTCTTCGCGAACGCAGCCGCCATGGCTCTGGGGGCAGATGCGTTGCTGAAAGAGAATATCTATCAGGAGGAGAGCGTCACCGCGCTATCGAGCATTGACGGCCTTCCATACCCTTTCCAATCGTTCCCGCTCAGTCGTGCGCTCGTATCCGGCGTGACCACGCAAGAGAGCTATTGGCGCATAGAGACCCTCGATGGCCGGTCAATGCTGACCGTTGGTCGTGCCGCACCGTTGAATGGGACAGATGGCGAGCAGATCGGTGCCGTTCTGGTGTTCCGTGACGCATCAGACCAGCTCAGGCGGGAGGCCGAGCTTGGCGCCGCAATCGCGATGAAAGACATGCTCGTCAAAGAGATCCATCATCGTGTGAAAAACAATCTGCAACTCGTTTCTTCTCTGCTGAACTTACAGGCCCAGCAAGCCGTCGATTGCAATACATCTGAAGCCTTGTCCGATGTGTCGTCACGAATCAATATCATCGCGGACATCCACCGCGTCCTTTATGACGGCGGAGAGACAAATGCGATTGATGTGGTCTCCTACCTCCAGCGCCTTGCGGACGGCTCATTGGCCCCGTTCGCGGAGAGCTTCAACTCATGGCTGAGAACGAGCGGGCACGGCCAGTTTGTTCTGCCGATTGAAAAGGCGACTTCACTTGCGCTCGCGGTCAACGAGCTGTTTATCAACGCAATCAAGCAGGCAACCAAACTGGAACACACATGCGGCATCTTGCTATCAATCACAGCAACCGACAAACAACTATACATCTCGTTCGCCGCAAATTACACAAACACCGATAAGGCAGGGTCAGAACCCATGGACAGAACAAGAATGAACCGCATCCTTGTTGATGGATTGCGCAAGCAATTGGCTGCGCAAATAGATCGGCGTATCAGCACGTTCGGTCACGAGGTCAGGATCACTGTTCCTACCAATTCGAACCAAACCCTACCGACCCCATAAATCCCGGTCCGCCGACCCGAAATTAACGTCTTGCGCAGCGACGGCCACAGACTGTAAGTTACAGATTTTCAGGGATATGGCCCCAATGTCCGTGTCTACCAACCTCACAGACCGCACGCCAAGTGCCCAGCAAATTAGGCAGTGGAACGCCATTCTAAACGCACTTGGATTCGCTGCTACAATCTTCGACCGGAACATGATGTTCCTCGCTCAGAACACCTTACATGCAAGGATGACGGGCTGCCCGCCAGAAGACCTGATCGGCCGGTATGTGTTTGATGTCTTTCCAGCTGAACCCGGTCAGGACGAAGCCGATGCGGAAGGCCCTGTAAAAGTGTCCGTCAAACGTGTGTTGGCGATGGGAAAACCGGACACCCTGCCCGTTCAGGCTCACGCGCTCGAAGACGAAAACGGCCAGTGGCACCAGCATTCATGGAAACTCTCGCACGCGCCAATCATGGACAAGGGCGAGATCGTCGCCATCCTTCAGACGATCCAAGACGTCACCGATCAGGTATTGGCGCAAACCCTTGCAGAAGCTCAACAATTGGCCGCACAAGAGGCCGCATCGGCGCACTATTTTTCCTACGAGCTCGACACGCACATATTTGCCCGCGCAGCCTCCGTCGATGCGCTTTTCGGGTTTGCCGACGCAGAAGCCGGACCCAGGCTCCAGCCCTTCTTTGAATGTATTCAGATCGAAGACATTGATACCGTCGTCTCCAAACTCAAATATGCAGAATCGATCCCTGTCGGCACCTCGATCGGGTTTGACTGCCGTATCCTTCCTCGCGGCGAAACAAATATCCACTTTCTACGCGCCCGCGGAGTTGTCGTGATCGATCCTGCGGACCGACAGCGCAAGCTCGTGGGCGCCTTTATCGATATGACCGATCTTGAAGAGACACGGTTACAATTACAACAGGCTGTCGCCCTGAAAGAGAACCTCCTGATCGAAGTTAACCATCGGGTCAAAAACTCCCTGCAACTGGCCTCATCGGTAATAAGGATGGAATCGCAGCGCGCGTCCAATGATGAAGTGCGAGAAAGTCTGGCATCTGCTAATGGCCGTATTGCTGCCATTGCAGAAGTCCATGGCGGGATTTATCTCGGCGGCGATGTCACAAAAGTGCAGACCCGCAGCGTTGTCGAGAACATCACCGAAGCGCTCAGCCGCTCGGTTGGCGCTGGCGAGACAAGCACGGACATAACATGGTCGTTTGTCGATTTTGCCCTCCCGACCGATCACGCAATTGCTTTTGGCCTGCTGGTTAACGAGCTTCTGACCAATGCGATCAAATATGGCGGCCACCCTTCGGCCCGCGCCATCGAAGTCGAAACCCGCTTGAGCGGCAAAACAGCCCAACTCAAAATTTCTAATGACATGGCCGAGCACCATGACGTCACAGCTGGCACCGGCGTCGGGATGAAACTGGTAAGCGGATTTCTCAGGCAACTCAAAGCAGAGCTTTCCCAAAGCCAAACAAATGGGCGGTTTTGCATTCAAGTCAGCTTCGATATTTAGCCGACCGCGTAAAAAAGCCCGCAATGATCGGCGAACAAAATGAAATTCCGAGCGCTCGGAACGAGCATTGTCAGGGGAACAGCACTTGATGCAAGAACCCCCCTGCCCTAAAGCGCTTCCATTTCATCTGACTCCATATCCTGCGGCTGTGAAATAGTTCCTGCATTCTTCAGGTGAGTATGGGTCGAGGATATCAGCGATGGCGTCGTTCAGTGCCTCAATTGTCCTTGCTCCGATCCGCCTGAGATGTGCTTTGAGTTTCGAGAACGCCATCTCGATTGGATTAAGGTCCGGGCTGTAGGCTTGCAAAAACAGGAACCAGCAGCCGACCTGTCTTAGAGCATCTGCGGCCTTCGTGCTTCTATGCGAGGACTGATTATCCAATATCACAACGTCGCCCGATTTCAGCGCCGGGGCGAGTTGGGTCTTCACATAGGTTTCGAAGGCGACCTTGTTCATCGAACGCTGTTTCCCGTCATCGACCCTGAGACATATTTCTTGTTTTGCTTAAGGAGGATTTCTGGCTCATCGTAACCCGCGAGGGAGTGAAGATGAGTAAGAAATCCGGGCCGCATGATACGGCCGAGAAATATGTGAAGAATATCCG
>CALLUH010000282.1 GCA_938011445.1 uncultured Hyphomonadaceae bacterium | reverse complement strand
GTCTTTGCGCTTTTGCGTTAGAAACGCGATAAGCGCTCTATGGCGTGATGTTCCTAGTGTTTTACTCAAGTTACCCTCTGGACAAATGTCGAGGGGGCATCAGGTAATCTGCTTTTTAGATTATCTTAAATTCAGATAATTGGCAAAATATGGTATGTTTATGTATTGAGAGAGTGAGGCGGCAAGATGGATGATTTAGATGAGATTGAGTTAGAAGAAAAACAGCGTATGCGGTTGTTGACGGCTTTTCATAATATTCTGACATATGATGATCGTGAAAAGGTCATTCGTTTTTGTGAGCAAACTTTGGCCGCTGGGCCTGAGTTATTTGGAAGCAAAGATTGATCTGTTGGGCGTCTCCCTTCGCTGGCGCTTCGGGCCAGGCTGTTGTGAACCAAGCCCGCTTTGCGGTCTCGGCCATGCGGCGGCCATCCTTGACGCTGCCGCTCTCGCGGCCACCAATTTGTTAAGCGCGCAGTCCTCACGGACTGGCTATTCGGACCTTGACTTAAATTGTCCTCACGCGGCTACGCCGCATAAGGCACGCCCGAATGCTGACGTGCCCGACTCTGCCTTTGGCAGGCAGGGAACAGTCCAGCCCCGTACTCAATTCAAGCCAAGCTCCGGCCCGCTGGGCCTCTGGTCCCTTGGGCTTTCGGGGCTTGCGGGGGCTTAACGCGCCAAAGCGCTTCCCACTGGCTTCGCCAGAGGGGTCACTTCGGCTCTCCGGTTGAATTGAAGCTGTTCGATTGAAGTTTTATTTGTAGAATAGCGCATGACCCATCTTCCTATTTGCCACACTTGGACCACCCAGCTTGATAGCCTGCTTGATGATGTTGAACAGGGCGGGCACAAAATAACGCAAATAATGGATAGGGATGAAATCCATATCTGGGTATTCCGATTGAAGATCACGGATTGGCCTAATGGCTTCGCGTCAACATACAGACCCAAAGGTCAGGTGTCGTGCAAACATGGCGGGCAACGCGTTGTCCCTGCTGCGGAGGTGCAAAAGCGTCTCCGGTTAATGTTGGAAGCGCGAGGATTTAGATTGCGAACGGATAATAACAGTTCACTTGCGCCGCTGAACACATCGGATATCGATTTATTGTCTTCGCATCAGAAAGTTAGAGCGCGTGTTAAGCGTCGACAAAGAAAGCGTTGGCTTGATAGGCTACATCCCACGCGGTTTTTTGATAAATACCCGGTGTGCTGGGCTTGGAGTGATGAACTTGACCGCAATATGGATTATATCATGGCAAATAAGCTGCCGCTGTTACGTGCAAAAAGATCCGGCTGCATAAAAAGCGTCAATGTCAATGATGCTGTCATGGGTGTCGATAAATGGCCTTGTGATTACGGCGTGAAATATGTCTCTGTCTTCGGGCATATACCTAACAAGTCAAATTGCTACCGACATCGGTGTACGCATCATCATGTCAACGTGATGCCGCGATACTCTACGCGGAAACGCCTAAAAAGGCTTATTGATGAGCAGCTTAAATTACGTCCTGACTTATTAGGAAAGACCGAATTGTTTGAACCTTAGATAGTCGGCCCTTCTCGGGCCGGCTTTTTTATTTTGTTCCCTCCTCGGGGGACGGCGGGAAGCGGTCGGCCAATCTGGCGACGGGCAGTCCCGCCGCAAGGCCTTTGGCTAAAGTCGTCTGAGTTTCTTTTCATTGTCATACCAAAAACCTTGCGGCGCGCCTTAGCGCCCCTCGCTGGACTGGCCTCTTGCCGCTTCCCCCCGCCCCCTGCGGGGGGAACGTGCCGCGTCCCATTCTCTCATTAATGGGGGCGCGGGGCGCGCCCACCTAAGGGGGCGGCATTGGAGATTTAACCGATGACCTTTTGCCAAGCCGAGAGCCAGACCCCTTTTGACCATCAGCCGCCACAGCTACCTCCGCCAGACCCCGACACAGCGATAACGCCAGACCCTGAGCCCATCCGCATTTATGTGGCTTGCCTTGCCGCTTACAATAACGGCCATTTACATGGCCAGTGGATAGAAGTCACCGACGAGGCAAGCATTTGGGAAGCGGTTCAAGCGATGCTGTTCAGGTCACCCATTGAGGAGGCCGAGGAATGGGCCATTCACGACTATGAGGGTTTTGAGGGCGCAGAGGTTGGCGAGTATTTCAGTTTTGCAAATGTTGTAGAACTTGCCGACTATATCAGAGAGCGCGGCCCATTAGGGGCGCAAGTCCTGAATTATTACGGCGGTAATATGGAGGACGCCAAATCCCGTTTTGATGAATATGCGGGAGAGTATGACAGCCTCGCTGATTATGCCGAGGAACTGACCGAGCAAAGCGGTGAGACAATCCCCGAACGCCTAGCGCCTTATATCGATTATAAAGCGATGGCGCACGACTATGAGCAGTCAGGCGACTTTCTGACTTTTGAGGTTCGCGGCTCCGTTCATATTTTTTGGGCGCATTAAGATGGCCCGCTATCAAGTAAAACCGAGAGAGGACGGGCGCGGCCCGTATCGGTGGAGCCATGTCGTGAAGCGTCATAACGCTTTGCGCCAAGGCACAATCTACACGCAAATGGGCGATGAACTGGACGCTCAAGACGCCGCGCATTTGCAGACCCTTTGCGACAAAGCAGGGTTTGAGATGCGGAGGGTCGCATGACCTTTTCGCAAAAATTCGATGCTTATGTGTGCATAGGCGATACAATCATTTGCACCGTTGATGGCTACACCGTCACAGCCCGTATTAGCCATGACGAGACGCCAGACGCACCCGACGAACGCCGAGACGGATTCTGGCCAAGCCTATACCCCAATGACGCGGGGTTCATTGGCGCGGGGAATGGATGGCGAGATCGCTTTGACAAAGCCCAAGCCAAGGCCGAGCGCGTTATGGCGGCATGGAAGAATGACGAGTGGTATTACTGCGGCGTCATTCTGTCAGTCGCGATTGATGGGATCACATTGGACGACCACGCCGCAAGCCTTTGGGGCATTGAGGCGAACTATCCCGATAGTGACAACGCCTATCTGTCAGAAATTGCCAATGAACTTCTGCCCGAAGCCCTAAAGGCCGCAAAGGTAGAGCGCGCGCGGCAATGCGCGATACTCTGTAATGCCGAGGCAGTTGCGTGACTGCGCCGCGCAAATATGAATCCACAGAGGTTGGAGAGCAGAGCCTGATTGACGGGGTTCGCCCCGTCACGCTTGGCGAGAAACTGACCGCCCGAACCTCTCACCCGATGACTCCCAAACGCAATCCCCATGCAGGGCAGAAGCCTTGCGACCACGGCTTATTCGACGAGGTCGGCCGTGCGCAAATCGACTTGTTAGACCTCATTTCAACTCACAAATAGGAGGCTCCCATGAGCAAACCTTTCGACTTAAAATTCATCCCGTTCAGCGCTTTGCATATTTCAGAACTCAATATGCGCCACTCTGATACGGCCCCCGACATTGACGATATTTTGCCGAGCGTAAAAGAGCGCGGTATTCGTCAGCCTCTAATCGTTCGCCGTGAAGGCGGGACAGCCAAGAAACCGAAATATGGTATTGTCGCAGGACGCCGCCGTTATTTTTGCCTTTCTGCTATCGCGGCAGATGGCATTGAAATTGCCGATGTGCCCTGTTGCGTCATGGACGCAAAAGACGATGCCCTTGCGATTGAGACAAGCATCATTGAGAATGTGGCGCGTCTCGCGCCCACAGAGATGGAGCAATATGAGGCGTTCAAAACCTTGGCTGATAAAGGCCAAAGCATTGACGATATTGCCGCCGTGTTTGGCATTACGGCTAATTCTGTGAAGCGGCGCCTAGCGCTAGGGTCGCTTATCCCCGAAGTGCGCGAGGCTTATACTAATCAGCAGATTGACGCGGCAAGCATCCGCGTTCTGACTATGGCAACAGAGGAACAACAAGCCGCGTGGCTTGAGTTGTTTAACTCAGACGACTACTGCCCGACTGGAACGCATCAGCTTAAAGCGTGGCTTACAGGCGGCGGCGTCATTACAACCGAAGTGGCTCTGTTCAATCTGGCTGAATATACAGGCACAATCCTAACGGATTTATTCGGTGAGCATGGCCAATTTGCCGATATTGAGCATTTTTGGGAAAGCCAAAATGCGGCTATCGCCAAAAAGGTTGAAACCTATAAAGCCGATGGGTGGAAAGAAGTTATATTAGGAGAACGTGGGAGCCACTTTCCCACCTATTGCCATGTCCGCCATCCCAAAGAGCAAGGCGGCAGGGTCTATATCGAGACGCGCGATAGCGGCGAAGTGCTATTCCATGAAGGCTATATCACCGACAAAGAGGCGCAAACAATACGCCGCGCCCTATCGAACGGCGAGGCCGAGGGCGGCAAGGCGACAAAGATGAGCAAGCCCGAAATGTCAGGGCCAATGGCCGAATATATGAACTTGCACCGCCACAGCATTGCAAGAGCCGAATTGATAAAGCGCCCCGACTTGGCCTTGCGCCTATCAGTCGCTCATATGATATGCGGGGCAAGGAACTGGAAACTTGATGGTTCAGGCATACGCGCCCGTAAGGACGAAAGCCGCGCAAGTATCGAGGCCAGTAAAGCTGAAGCCATCCTTTCGGATGAACGCCAAGCGGTCTGCGACCTGCTAGGGCTGTCTCAAAAGCATCCGCAAATCTACTATCGCCATGAAAACCCATATGATGTTTGCGAGATATTTGCGCGGCTTATCACGCTTGAGGATGCAGATATATTACGGATTCAGGCCTTCTGTCTGGCCGAGACATTAGCCGTAGATAGCAGTGAAGTTGAGGCCATTGGTATTCTCACCGCGCCCGACTTTGGGGCCTATTGGTCACCAGATGATGCCTTCTTTGATATTTTGCGTGACAAGCCTACCATTAATGCGATGGTCAAAGACATTGCAGGAAAGTCCGTTGCCGATAGTGTGGTGACTGACACCGCCAAGCAACAAAAGCAGATTATCAAAAACCGTATGGCAGGTCATGGCGTTAAAGACGCATGCCCTGATTGGCTCCCAAGATGGGCGGCATTTCCTGCGAAGCCTTATAAGGCCGTTAATGGATGCGCTCCTGCCGAGCGGGTACGGCGCATTGATAAGATGTTCAAACCCGCTTGAACCCACGGCTGAAGAGAGATTGAAAAACCCCCGCCCCAAAACAAAAGGAGGGCGGGGGTTTTGCTTTGTGGGGAGAGATTGAGGCCAGAGAAAACCCGCATCAGCCAATACCAATGCGGGTAAGTCAGCGTAGATTAGCCGCTTGCAGATTTCAGAGGGATGACAAATTCATATGGCCTCTTTGCCGTAAGCCTGACCAAGATTGGAATGAAACTTTACGATGGGCCAAGGGCCAGATGGACGTAGGCTGGCGAGATATAGTCTTTCAAGGCAGGCTTCGCAGGTCTTAAATCAGCCGCCAAAAGTGCCAAGTGCCTAACCGCGATTATCAACAGACCTCAAGTGTAAGGTCTGTTTGCCGCTCTCTTCATTGTCATCATAGCGGCAATGTTGATGGGGAAACTGTGGACCACCGAGATTAAGGATGCCTTTCAAGTTACCCCCGTCATGTTTAGTCAGGGCATATCCAAATGCCTGCACCATGATTTGGGCGTTTCAAAATTATATCAACAAAATGGTTAGGGGGAGCCAAATTCCCTGCTGATGTCAAAATAACCTGCACAAAACCTGCTTTGCCGAATAGGCGTCGGTTCACTCTTTTCCTCTCTGCGTTTGCTGCGCAAACGCAAATTCATCGCGAAACAAAAGAGCGCCCCTT
>CALLUH010000281.1 GCA_938011445.1 uncultured Hyphomonadaceae bacterium | reverse complement strand
TGATGGTCGAGATAGGCGCGCAGCCGCGTTAACTCCTCAGGATCGCAAAGGTCGGGCGCATTGGCCACTTCATCATTGGCGCGGGTAAACACGCGATAGATATAATCCGGACTATCCTCGCCCGAATAATTCGGCCGCAAGGGCTTGGAGCCATCATCGGCCTCGTCCGGATTGTCGTCCGCATCCATCTCGGCGTCCTGATCGACCTGAACATTGGTTTCCTCGCCCTCGACATCATCGGTCTCGCCAGCTTGAATTTCCTCCATGCTCGCGCCTTCCTGCTCCTCGCCGGAGGCGTCATCCTCGCCTGAACGGTTCTCCTGATCTTCGGACGGTTCACTTTCTTCATCATTCGCCTCGT
The DNA here is from genome assembly GCA_938011445.1 of uncultured Hyphomonadaceae bacterium. Classification (GTDB taxonomy): domain Bacteria; phylum Pseudomonadota; class Alphaproteobacteria; order Caulobacterales; family Hyphomonadaceae; genus CALLCD01. The sequence goes on along the minus strand of CALLUH010000281.1, from coordinate 5,841 downwards.
CAGCATCATCTTGCGCCTCTTCGCCGGAGGTCAGGTCGCGGATCATGCTGCGCACGGTCTTGGCAAATTCAGGCTGGTCGTGAAGCTGGTCTACAAGCCTTGCAATCGGGTCGGCCGCTTTTTTCTCAACGTCCCCGCGCCAAAAATCCGCAATCGCTCGGGCAGAGGCGGGCAGGGGGCGTCCGGTCAATTTCTCGCGCAGCAAAAACTCGACGGCGAGTGACAAGGGTGCACCTTCCTGATCATTGATTTGTGCGAGGCCATCCTGAGCACAACGTTTGACCAGAGCCGCGTCAAGATTGTCCGCCGTCCCGTCCATTGCATTTGCGCCCAGCGCTTCAATACGTGCGGTCTCTGCCGCTTCATAAACCTCGCGCGCAATATCACCAGCGGGTCGGTGGGTTGCGTGCGCGTCGGCATCATGATGGGCCAGCCGGAGCGCTGCTGCATCGGCTGCCCCGCGCGCCGCTGCCACCACATCAGGGGCCAGATCGCGCGGCGGTGTCGCGAGTGTGAGCTGCTCTTTGCCAATGCTTGCCTCGGCGCCGAACACCACATCAAGATCGCGCTGCGCGCTCATTGCCTTTGTGGTCGCGGCGAGCGATTGTTTGAACGCTTCGAGCGGGGAATTGTCTTGCTTTGCCATTTGGCCTGTTTAGCGCGGGATTGGCCAATTGCGAAGTGACAAAGCGCGCCGGGAGCCCCAGCGGCCAAAAACGAGCCTCCCGGCCCGGGAGGGTTGGGCGAGGATAGAGGAGGGGACAGATTGCGCGCTGCCCGGCTTAGTGCGGGTTTTCTTTCAACCAGTCATAGGCTTCATTGATGGATTGCATCATCGCCTCGGCCTTGGCCATCTCGTCGGCCGGTAGATTTTGCGAAATCAGCTTGTCGGGATGATATTTCTTGGCCAGTTTCCGCCAGGCCGATTTGGCATCTTTGAGCGAAGCGTCAGCGGGTAGGCCAAGCGTTGCCAGATGAGTTTCGCGCTCGCCGCGCCAAGGCTGGCTATCGCTCTGGTTCTGCGTGCCAGAGCCTTGTCGCGGGCCATATTGCGCCCCGCCAGCCATGCGCTCCTGCCAGCTTGTCCCGCCATATCTGAACTCGTCCTGAAGCCGGATACCAGCGGAGGCGATGATGCGTCTCGTGTCCAGAATGTGCAGGCCGAGCTGTCGTGCAACATTATCTATAAGCCGTATTTCCGCGGCGCTTGCGCTGCGGTCTGCCAGCGCCACTTTGCACATGCCGAAAATCAGCGTCTCCGCAATCGCGCTGCCGCGGCCATACTGGTTCAGGAAAGGTTGCAGGATCGCTCCGAGCCTTTCAGGACGTTGTATCTGACCGTTAAAAATATCGAGCGCATCCGGACATGTCGAAGTGTTCAGATTAAACGTGACCTTGATCACGGCGAAACCATCCCCCGCCCGCGTCTTGTCGGTGGCCGTTGTCATGGCCCCCAATTTGATGGCCGTGTGATAATAGATGGTGCTGGCATTGTGCGTGCGTCGTCCGGCAGATTTTGCATAAGCGCCCGGCGCTGCCCAAAGGGAGCGAAAACTGAACTGGAAATTTGGTGCCATGCCAGCGAAACGAAGCCCGCCCGCCATTCGGATGCGCACCAGATGATGCCCTCCAAGCAGAATAAGCCCAAGCGAGGCCCCTGACAGTATAGCCTTGTTTATCTGACTAAAAAACAACTCATTGTCAGATGCTTTCAGCCCCATGATCACAGTTGCAAACAAGATCGGAAACAAGACATAGGTGGCCAACATCTCTCCGCCCTTGCGGAAAAATGCGCCCGACCCGACAAGCATGCCAAGGCAGAAGATTAGGAATGACAATCCCGCCATTTTTGCTAGGTTTCACCTCTATAACGGGTTGATATTAGCAAAAATGCCCGCTTTTTCGGTTAATTTGGACGTTTGAATTTTTCATACTCTGTCAGCCCCAAAAGGCATTAGGAGACCAATTTGCAAATCAGGCACGGCCAGCTCGACAACCCGAAAGTCCAATCGCTTCTCAAGGTCCATCTTGCTGATATGCAAACACATTCCCCGCCCGAAAGTGTCCATGCGCTCGACGATACGGCCTTGCGCAGCGCGCAGGTGATATTCCTGACAGCATGGCAGGAGAACGACCTGCTTGGCTGCGGGGCGCTCCATAGGCTTGATCACAGCCATGGTGAGCTTAAATCCATGCGCACTGCGACCGCGCATCAACGAAAAGGTGTTGCCGCCGCGCTTCTGGCGGCCCTGATCGATCTGGCGCGGGCAAACGGGCTGAACCGTCTTAGCCTCGAAACGGGCACGCCGGCCGCCTTCGACGCTGCCCGCGCTTTTTACGCCAAGCACGGCTTTGTCACCTGCCCGGCCTTCGCTGACTACCCAAACGACGACCCTTACAGCACCTTCATGACGCGCAGGCTTTAGCCCACCTTCACCATCAGCGCGCTTTCAGGCAATTCTTCGGCAAAACAGCGCTGATACATCTCCGCCACCATTGGCCGTTCAAGCTCGTCGCACTTGTTCAGAAAGGTCATCCGGAAGGCATGGCCAAGATTGCCGAATATCGCAAAATTCTCTGCCCATGTGATCACAGTGCGCGGGCTCATCACGGTCGAAATATCGCCGCTCATAAAGGCGTTCCGTGACAGATCCGCCAGCCGGACCATTTTCCCGAGCGTTTCGTCGTCCACGCCTGTGGACTTGGTTTTAACGATCTCTACCTCGGCATCATGTTCGAGATAGTTAAGTGTGGTGACAATGCTCCAGCGGTCCATCTGGCCCTGATTAAGCTGCTGGGTGCCGTGATACATGCCCGTCGTATCGCCAAGGCCAACCGTATTCGTGGTCGCAAACAGCCGGAAATAGGGGTTGGGTGTAATCACGCGGTTCTGATCGAGCAGGGTGAGCTTGCCCGAGGCTTCAAGGATGCGCTGGATCACGAACATCACGTCTGGCCTGCCCGCATCATATTCGTCAAATGTAATCGCAACAGGGCGCTGCAAAGCCCAGGGCAGAATGCCTTCGCGAAACTCGGTGATCTGCTGGCCGTCTTTCAGGACAATCGCATCCTTGCCAACCATGTCGATCCGGCTGACATGGCTGTCCAGATTAACGCGGATCATTGGCCAGTTCAGCCGCGCGGCAATTTGCTCGATATGGGTTGATTTGCCGGTGCCGTGATAACCTTGCACCATAACGCGCCGATTATGCTCGAACCCCGCCAGCACAGCCATCGTGGTTTGCGGGTCAAACCGGTAGCTCTCGTCCAGTTCGGGAACATATTCCGTGCGCGTTTTGAACCCATGCACAATCATGTCCGTGTCGAGGCCAAACACTTTTTTCACATCAATTTTGACAGTCGGTTTCAGGCCGTCCAATTGGTCGGTATCGCTCATCACAGTCATGGAAATTCTTCTCGTCCAGCATCAGATCAACTGCTTCTCTAGCACGCTGGCACGCCGGGCCAAGCGCTTGGCGCGGAAAAGATAGAATTTGTCGCGGTGTGGCGTAGCGTTAACGGGCTTGTGAACCGACGTGAATTGAAGGTGCAGTGGCCGTTTGGCAACGTAGAAAAATCCACCATAGCGAAAAGACAGAGACCGGAGGAAATAAAATGGCGAGACAAATCCTTAAAACAACTGTTCTGGCGGCATCAACCTTGTTCATGCTTGCAGGGCCTTTGGCAACCGCAGACACCACATTGTCGTCGGCGGATGTCACCCAGCTCACCCAGGCGGCCGAGACCAGTCAGACTGCGATAGATTATAGCCCGATTGCCCAATTCAATCGGGCCTTTGTCAGTGAGCAGCGCGGCCGAATGAAAATCGCCTATAGCGCCGTTGCAAGCGATGGTGCAGCTTTCATGAAGCAGTATATGCGCTATCTCTCCAATGTGCCCGTCACCTCGCTTAGCCGCGACGATCAGTTGGCCTATTGGTTGAACACGCGAAATCTGATGATTGTACAGGCAATGGCCGAGGCGCCCAATCGGCGGCGTTTGGCGCGATTGCGCGGAACAGCGGATGCCCCCGGCTCAATGTGGACCGAAAAACGGATCACGGTTGAAGGTGTTGAATTGTCAATTGACGATGTTGAGCGGGGTATCCTGATTTCGAACTTCAATGATGACCCCAACATCCTTTACGGCTTGTATCAGGGCACAACCAGCGGTCCTTCCTTCCCTGCCGAAGCATTTACCGGCGAGACGGTCCGTACCCAGCTTGTGAGTTTGGGGCAAGATTTCGTAAATTCGCGTTCTGGTGTCAAAGCTGGACGGTCGAAAGTCGAAGTGCCTGCAATCTATGACTGGTACGGGCAGGCCCTGTTTAACGGAGACACAGCCGCGCGGACTGAACACCTTACCAGCCTTGCGAGCGGAACACGCGCAGAGCGTCTGGCCGCAGCGTCTGAGTTCCAAATCCGCAAGTTCGGCTATTCAGGCGATGAACTCGTCGTTCGCCAGCAGAACGTCGCCTCAGGTGGCGGCGGTGGCTATAGCGGCGGAAACCGCGGTGGTGGCGTTGGCGGGGGTGGGGGCGGCTCCTAAGGCAACTCTCCCCAATCATTGTAGACTGTGATACCGGCAACCCATGCCCGAACCAAGTTTACAGCGAGACAAAATTACGAAGGGCCGGACAGGGTTATATGCCTTGTCCGGCCTCGGTTTTTGTGTGTTGCTTGGATACGTCGCTATTGTGCTTGTATCGTCGCAGTTTGAATATGCCGAATGGGATATAACACCCCAAACATTGATTTATATCACCGTCGCTGTGTTACTCGGAATTGCCTGTTCAGCCCTCTTATGGCTCGTACCAAGGCTTGAATATGGGCGGCGGGCGCTTGGCATTATCTTCCTTGTCGGATTGCTCGCGCGGCTGATGATGTTTGCCTCAAATCCGGTGCTCGAAGATGACTGGCACCGCTATCTTTGGGACGGGGCAAGCGTTGCCAATGGGGTAAACCCTTATGCCTTCGCACCGGCCGAGGCGACACCGCTGAACCGGCTTGGCGAGCAGATCGGCTGGTCTGATGACGAAACGCTCGCCACCCTCCAGGTGCTGACCGAGGAAGATTTCACCGTCTATGCGCGGATCAATTACCCTTATTTCAAGACGATTTACCCGCCCATAGCGCAGGGAGCTTTCGGGCTGGCTCATGTCTTGGCGCCGTTTAGCTTGAATGGCTGGCGGGCGGTCCTGCTTGGTGTGGATCTGATCAGTTTCGTCTTGCTGTTTTTCGCGCTTAAGGCTTATGGCCGCTCGGGGCTGTGGACGGGGCTTTATTGGTGGAACCCTGTTATTCTGCTGGAAATGTTCAATTCAGGGCATATGGATGGGTTGATCGTGCCATTTTTGGTGGGCGCTTTGTGGCTGGTGCGACTGGGGCGGCTTAGGCTGGCGATCGCGGCGCTTGCGGGGGCAGCGGCGGTAAAATTCTGGCCCGCTTTGCTCGCGCCAGCGCTGGTGTGGCGGGTGATGTTCAGGCCCGTCGCGCTGATCGGCTATGCGGCATTGTTCTGCCTTGTTGCGGGCGCACTGCTCTGGCCGCAACTGAAACATGTGTTTGGCATTTTGCCGGGCGGAGGATTTGGCGTGATTGATGCCGATCAGGGCCTTGTCGCCTATGCTGAAGGCTGGCGGCGCAATGCTTTCCTGTTTACCGTGCTGGCCGATGGGCTACTTGGTTGGATGAATGACGATGGTGCGCTGGCGCGTCAAATTGTGATGCTGGGCGTCGCCTTTGGAGCTTTGCTGATCGCATGGCGGCGACCGATAGATACTGCTGCCTTGCCAGCGACATGCCTTGCAATCATTGCGCTTTTGATCTTCCTGTCGCCAAC
>CALLUH010000280.1 GCA_938011445.1 uncultured Hyphomonadaceae bacterium | reverse complement strand
TGCGCTAAACCGACTTCGGGTCCAACCCGCCCATTCTGCAAACCTCTGCCCATTCGGCAGGTTTTACCGGCTGGACGGAAAGCCGCATGGACGTAACAAGCGACATATCAGCGAGCTTGGGATTGGCCTTAACCGCTTTGAGCGTGACCGGATTGGGCACAGGGGCCACCGCGCGAATATCAACACACTCCCAGCGCGGATCATCCGTTGTAGAATCCGGATGGATCGTCTTGCAGACCTCGACAATGCCGACAACCTCAAGCCCGATATTGGAGTGATAGAAAAACCCGCGATCACCAAGCTTCATCTCACGCATAAAATTGCGTGCCTGATAATTGCGGATGCCATCCCATTCCTCGCCCGATTTGCCTTTGGCAAGCTGATCTTCCCATGACCACTTGTTCGGCTCGGACTTAAACAGCCAATAGGCCATCATCTACCCTCTTTATTGCGCAGCGCTATCTATCGACCGGGCATATTGCCGGTCAAGCCCAAGCCGTCCTGCCAGCCGCCCGAGAAAAGCCCGCTCCGCCGCCCCGCCACTTCCCGCCACCGCACTCGCGGCCGCATAAATCTGCGCCGCATGATTGGGCGAGCTTGCCGCGAGCACTGCCGCATCAAGCGCATCCACTTCCGGCCCGCCCGCAATCAGCACATCACGCGCCTCTTCGGACACGCCAGCGCCTGACAATGCGTCGGCAATCGCCGCCTGTTCTGCCGCATCCATCTCGCCATCGGCATGCGCGGCTGCAACCATGACGCGGATCAGCGCTTCGGCAAATTGCGCGCTTGCCATTTCGTCTGTGATATAGCCCGCCGCATCGACATCGGCCGGATCGGGCGCACGAGCCCCATCGCCATTGCGCGTCTGCCATGCATGATAGGCCAATGCCCCAAGCGCTGCGACTGCGCCGGTCTTGGCCACCCCGCCAACAAGCTTGCGCCCGCCACCTGTGCCCAAGAGCCCCGCCAGCAAAAGCCCGCCCGCACCCATCGCCGCCATCTTCGCTTTGGGATCGGTTTCGATCTTATCGCGCATCTCGCCGGCCGCCCGCTTGCCTTGTTCGAGCTTATCGTCGAGATCAATCTCGTCCGCCACCTTCACAGCTTCCGCTTTCAATTCGGCCAGCATTTTCTCAAAATCAATCATCATCGTCCCCTTAATCTATAGTCCAACCGTTCAGGCAATCTTGGCAGACCCCCAGCTAACAAAGCCCGCAATTTTTGGCGTAGATGGCAGATACATGGTCTCGACACGATCAATATCAAAGCCGCCTTTTCGCAAAAGCTCAGGGATGTTACGCGTCAGATGACACCCCCCAGCCAGCGGTTTCCAGACCGGCTCGACCCGCCTTTGCCATTTGGCGATCTTGTCATCGGGCGCCAACCCATGTTCGGAAAACACAAGCCGCCCGCCTGGCTTGAGCACGCGGCGGATCTCGTCGAGGCTCGCCTGCCAATCGGGGATCGTACACAAAACGAAAGTCAGCACCGCCGTATCCACGCTATTATTATCGAGCTCAATAGCCTCGGCACCCGACTGCAAGAAAGTAATATCGTCTTCAATCCCAAGCTCACTGGCCGTCCGGTGTGCCCGAACCATCATGCCGGGCGCAGGTTCCAGCGCGAACAGGTCCGTCACTCTCGAGCGATCATACATCGCGAAATTTGTCCCTGAACCCGCTCCGATCTCCAGCACGCGTCCCGTTGCCAGAGGCACAATCTTCTCGCGCTGTTTCATGATCGGTTTGGAACTGCAGGCTTTTGAAATCAGCCCCGGAACAACATATCGCTCCCACAATCCCATCGGCCTAGCTCCCTTCGAGTGCCAGCCCGCTGACATCATCGCCCATGCGTTTGCGCGTCAGCTCATTGGCAGGGCGCGCGATTAAAGCCGTCTGCGTCATGAACACGTCAAACGACAGCCCATCACTCATCGGATTGTAGACCGCAGAGCCATATTTCGCGTCCTGCACGCCGAACCGCCCACCATTGCGTTTGGCCAATTCGACCACGTCAAGCCCCGGATTGGTCGCCAGCGACACGCCATTGGTCTCGTTCGCCCGTCCAACATCTTCATAACGCCCATAAAGCCTGTCGAGCTTATAGGCGCTGTCAAAGCCGAGCAGATTGGAAAACGCCTTGAACTTTATCACGCGCGCATTGAGCTCCCATTCATCTCCCGATAGCGCAAAATCCGCACGTTCACCGCCAGGATAAATAAGGCTTGCCCGATAATTATCCGGTGTATCGGTCGCAACAAAACTGATCGTCGCCACAGGGCGTTCGAATGTCAGCCGGCTATAGGTCTGCAAATTCAAACCCGTCAGCGCGACAACACCCGCAAGCCCCAGAAATCCGGCGCCAAATGCCAGACGCGGCGTCGCGGCAAACAGTTTTAGCCGCGCCAGCCGGCCCAAACCGGCAAAAGTAAGCATCAAACCCAGCACACCCGAGATCGCGGGCAATATCCACCAGATCAGACCCATACATCAATCCCCTATCACTATTGCGCTTTAACACTTTCTTCACATGTCATAACAGCCCGCGCATCTTTTTGGAAAGCTTGGACGCAGTTGGCGCTGACATAGACACAAAGGGGCCTCTCGCAACGCCCGTAAAAACCAACTGCCATTGAAAATCCATTTTGAAGAGAATCCGGTTCTGCGGTCATTCCTCATGTGTTAACAATGTTTTAATTGAATAAAACCGTGCCAGCGCAGAGGCACCAGGAATAGGGGTTCCGATGTCAATATTGCAACCGGCGCAGCAGCAGCATCGGATGGCTACGCAGCGCAAGCTCAGGCGTGTCAGGCATGCGAGCTTCCCCTTCTTTCCCTATTGGTTCATTCCCATCTTATCCCTTGGTTTATTGTCACTATTTGCAACAAGCTGTGTCCAGTCCACAACCCAGAACACGACCAATAAAGCGCTTGAAGACATCGGCGCAGACTGGGTCCGTCCAGATATTTCCGGCCGCTGGGTCACCTTGCGCGGAACACCGCCCGCTGATGCAAATACCGGCGCCATATACAGCGCGGTGAGAAACGCGAAATCGCGGACCCTATTTGGCAGCGGGATTCAAGCAACACGCGTAAAAGAAGATTACACAACAGCCCGAAAGGCCCCCGCAAGCGTGACACCCCCAATCGTTCCACCCGGGGCGGAACTTAATACCAACCCGCCGCAGACGGGGACCAATAAGCACACTTGGGCCTTCAGCCGGAGAGAGAACATTCTCACCCTGACAGGCGAATTACCCGACGAAGCCATGCGCAAATCGGTGATCGAAAGCGCAGAGTTTGCTGCAAACGGTGCACGCATCGAAGACCGTTTGACAATCTCCGGTCGGCAAGCGGCCTCTGGCTATTCAACCACAGCGCTGCGCGGGGTACAGGCACTCGGCCGATGCACCAGCGGAACCGCCAGCTTCGACGGGGATATCTTTAATTTGCGCTGCGAAACCAGACAGGCCGAAGCCTCTGCACTCAGGCGTCTCGCCTCCGCCCCCCTGGCCTTCGGAACCATTGGCGACATCAGCGTTCTCGCCACCGAAGCCATAGAAAGCTGCGAGAGCCAACTTGACAATTTACTGGCCGATGCCCGCATCGAGTTCGCAACTGGCAGCGCGATCATAAATGCCGCAAGCGGAACCCTACTTAGCCTGATCGCGACTGAAGCACAGAATTGCCCGGGCACCCTTAGCATTGAAGGTCATACCGACAATGAAGGGTCCGCAGAGATCAATGCAGAACTCAGCCTGCAGCGTGCAAACGCCGTCAGGCTCGAACTCATTTCGCGCGGTTTAAGCGCAACACGGCTAGCCACAGAAGGCTTCGGGCCAACCCGCCCCATCGCGTCCAATGACACAAGCCTCGGACGCGCTCGAAATCGGCGTATCCAGTTCCGCGTGGTGCGGCCATGACCCCCTCTTATCTCCGCTTCTTATACCGTATTTCGATGCCCTTCGGGCCGATTAAACTGAAAGTCTCGCTATGATGTATCTTTGGCTTCAAATCCTGTTTTCCCTTCTCGCGGCCGCGATCGTCGGCGGACTTGTGGCCTATTGGTGGATCAAGCGGCGTTATGAAGATGTCACCGACTATTATGAGAGCACGCTCAACCAATCCAAGGCGAGCCCCGGCGGACTGACCCGCGAAGACCTCAATGCCAGCCTCACCTCCCTTAGATCGTCGGTCTCCTCCATCGAAATGCCAGACATCAAACCGCTCCATGCCCGTCTTGGCGTCATCGAGAACAGGTTAAACGAACCGGTCAATGAAATGCGCGGCCTATCCCAGCGCATGAACGAAATTGACGGCGCGCTTGCCATGCTAAAACTCTCGATCAGTGAATTGCGCAATACCGATCTCGATCCGATGGAAAACCAACTTGCCACTTTGTCAAGACAAGTCGAGATCAATGGTCGGCCAGACCTCAACCCCATCGTCAATCGGCTACAGCACATCGAAGAAGCCATTGGGCGTCTGCATTTCCCCGACACAGATCTCGGCCCAATCCATAGCGGGCTGGCGCAATTGGAAATGGCCATGTCGAGCATCGACATACCCCAGACCGATATTCAGCCGATCCGAAATGATCTGGCAGGTCTGGAATCCCGTATCAACGCCCTTCAACAGAGGCTGAATGAAGACAACGCGCCTCAGTTTGACGCGCTTGCAAGCGAACTGTCGGGCATGCACACCTCTCTGGCCTCGCTCACCACATCCGTCGCCGCGATCGGCACTCCGGACATAGAACCGTTACACGATCGCATGCGCGAGCTTGAGAGAAGCCTCGAAATTCTCGCGCCAGAACCCGTCGATTTCGGTATTATTACCCAGCGGCTTGATATTCTGCGCAATGAAGTCAATGCGCCTGATCAGGCTTTGGATGGCCTCAATGTCAGGCTTGCTAATATCGAGAACATTGTTGGCGGGATAGACATTGCCAGCCTCTATCACCGCATGGAAACACTTGACGCCACACTCTCCAACATCCGCAACGCTGTTCAGGCAGGACCAAATCTTGGTCCATTGGAACAGCGCATTGTTGGTCTGCATGAAGCGGTCCGCAATATGCCCGAGCCAGACCTCTCACCCGTCATCAGTTCGGTAAATACACTCGAAGGCCGGCTCGATCTGGGCGCTCTTGAGAACCGCATGACCTCCATCGAATATGGCTTGGCCGCTCTGCATCACACGCTGCGCACGCGCTCGGACACAACCACGGAAACGCGCCGCAGCACGATTGCGGTCGAAACCGAACTGCCCAGCCCGCCGCCAGCGCCCGTCTGGGAAACGCCAGAACGCGATTACTCCAGAACCGAGCGCGATTATAGCAGCCGTGACCGCGAACCGCGTGCCGAACGTGACCCCAGAGCTGACAGAGAGCCAAGAGCAGAACGCGAACCAAGAAGAGAGCGTGAGCCAAGAGCAGAACGCGAGCCGCGAACCTATCGCGAACCGCGTCCTGATCGGCAGCCGCGCAGAGAGCGAGAGCCTCGTCGCGAACGCGAGCCTCGGCCAGAAAGGGAACCTCGTTCCAACCGCTATTCCGGCGATCGCGACACGCTCCGCTCGGCCCGCCGTCCGGGCGATCAGGCAAATCTGTTGAAAAACGCGGCATTCGGACAAGCCGATGAGCTAGAACGCATTAGCGGCGTTGGCCCCATGCTGCACGATTTGCTAACCCGTATCGGCGTCTACTATTTCTGGCAAATCGCAGAATGGGGGCCGCGCGAGATTGAATGGGTGGACAATATGCTCGACGGTTTTAATGGCCGCATCGAGCGGGATAATTGGGTCGGCCAGGCCCGCATCTTCGCCGATGAGCTGGACACAGCAAACCGTCCATAGGCGGCAAGATCACACCTGACCACAAAGCCGGAACGCTCTTGCGCTAAAACGCGCGGGGGCGTTCTTTCTTTTCAACATGAAGTCCGCACTCGGACTTGTCTTGACCAACCCAGCGACCCGAGCGCACATCATTCGGGTCCGCCGCAGGCGAAGTGCACGGCCAGCAGCCAATTGACGGATAGCCCTGGGCAACAAGCGGATGGCGCGGCAATTGATATTGCTCGAACAACAGGTCCACATCATCCTGGCTCCAATTGGCCAGCGGATTGATCTTGAACCGGCCATCGGCATGCTCGAACACGGGCAGCGACAGACGGGCGCCGCCATGAAAGCGCTTGCGGCCCGTCACCCAGGCGTCAAATCCTTCAAGCGCG
>CALLUH010000279.1 GCA_938011445.1 uncultured Hyphomonadaceae bacterium | reverse complement strand
CCAACCATAGGCCTGCAAATACGTGCAGTCGAGCGGCTGTATAAGCGTGGGCGCGGCGGTGCGCAAGCGGGTTGTCGGCAAGTTTGGTGTAAAACTGGTTGGGGAAGCTGATGAAGCCTGTATATTTCGCTTATGCGCATTTTGTCTGGTCTGATCTTGGTTGTGTTGATGATCACGACGTTGCCCTTATCGTTGGCTCAGTCTCCTGAAGCGATGGCCGCGTACCAGCTGGGCGATTATCAACGGGCACTGGCCCTTGCGCTGGCGGATGAGACTGAGGACAGTTTGGCGTTCGCCGCGCGGGCAATACTGGCGGAGGGCATTGGCGCAGAGCCTGCGGATATGGATAAAGAGCGGCTCGCCACCGCTGCACAATATGCTGAACGCGCTCTGGAATTGAATTCAAATCATGACGAAGCACGGCTGCAATTGGCCATTGTCCTGTCGCTACAGGCCCGCGCAAAGGCAGCACGGCCCGCCTATCGGGCTAGGCTCGGCCAACGCGCCCGTGCGCTTGGGGAGGCGGTCGCGCAGGAGACACCGGGCAATGCCTATGCGCATGGCTTTCTCGCCGTTTGGCATGTCGAAGTGATCCGCCGGGGTGGCCGCTTGGGAGCCTTGTTTCTCAGCGCCAGTATGAGCGAGGCCAAAGCGCATTACGGCATTGCAGCCGATCTGTCTCCGTCAGATGCGGCATTACATTGGCAATGGGCGCGGGCTTTGGCTGCGACCAACCCAAGAAAACATGCCGCCGAGATAGAAGCCGCGCTTGACAGGGTAGAGGCGGCCATGCCGGGCGACCAGCTTTCCCAAGTGCTCAAGGCACGTGCGCAGAGATTTCGGCAGGCGTCCGCTGATCTCTCTGCCGATGAGATCCGCCAGATGGCCGCCGCGCTGCTTTAGCCGCTAGGCCGGCGCCCCATCGGTTTCAAGCCAGTGCTCGGCTTCAAGCGCCGCCATGCAGCCCATGCCCGCCGCAGTGACCGCTTGACGATATTTGTCATCGGTCACATCGCCCGCCGCAAAGACGCCCGGAATATTCGTTGCCGTGGAATCAGGAGCCGTTACCAGATAACCATTGCCCGCCATATCGAGCTTCTCCTTGAACAGTTCGGTCGAGGGCGCATGGCCGATAGCGATGAACACGCCGTGCACGGGCACCTCTTCAATCTCGCCGGTTTCAGTGGATTTCAGCCGTGCGCCCGTCACCCCAAGCGGCGCTTCGGTGCCGGTAATTTCTTCGAGCGTCGTGTTCCAGCGGATTTCGACCTTCGGGTTCTTCATCAAGCGGTTTTGCAGGATCTTCTCGGCGCGGAAGGCGTCGCGGCGGTGGACCACGGTGACTTTCGAGGCGAAATTTGTCAGGAACAGGGCCTCTTCAATGGCCGTATTGCCGCCCCCGACCACGATCACTTCCTTCTCGCGATAGAAAAACCCGTCGCACGTCGCGCAAGCGGAGACGCCAAAGCCCTGAAACTTATCTTCCGAAGGCAGGCCGAGCCATTTGGCCTGTGCTCCGGTGCACACGATGACGGCGTCTGCGGTGTAGGTGGTGCCGCTATCGCCGACCGCCTTGAAGGGGCGTGAGGTGAAATCCACACTGTTGATATGGTCTTCAGCGGTTTCTGCGCCCATTTTTTCGGCATGTTGGCGCATCTTGTCCATCAATTCTGGTCCCTGAATTTCAGCAAAGCCCGGATAATTCTCCACATCGGTCGTAATCGTCAGCTGGCCGCCCGGCTGAATGCCAGCCACAACCAGCGTCTTGCGCATGGAACGGGCAGCATAGATCGCGGCCGTCCAGCCAGCGGGGCCTGAGCCAATGATAAGGATTTGAGCGTGGCGGGTGTCAGACATTGGGCATTCCTTGAAGCTGAAAAGGCGAACGGACAGACGCACCGGAACGGAACGCCGCGCTGGCTACTTAAGCGGTCTTCAGGCTTGGATCAATCGCCGGTTTGCCCGCTCAGCGGAACAAGTTCAATGGTTGCGTGCCCGATGGCATGCGTGTCAGCGAGATATTTGCGTATCCGCGTGCAGAGGGGGTCAGCGGCTTGGTCATGTGTCGGCAGAACGCGCAGGGTAATGACCGTGTCTTTCTCAGTCAGCGACCAGATATGCATGTCGGTAATATCGGCAATCCCGTCCACATGTCTTTTAAGGTCGTTCGCAATGGCCGAAGCGTTCAGACCTGCGGGCGCGCCTTGAGCCAAAATATGCCCGGCCTGTTTCGTGATGCGCACGCCGGCGACAAGCACCAAAATGGCGACCAGCATGGACAGGATCGGATCAATCGGCATCCAGCGGGTCTGTATGATGATCACTGCAGCAATAATCGCGGCAACCGAGCCAAGCAGATCGCCCGCCACATGCCAAAGCGCGCCGCGCAGATTAAGGTCCGTCCGGTCCCCGCCATGCAGGACGGCAAAGCAGACGAGATTGACCACAAGACCAATACAGGCAATCGTCAGCAATAGCGGCCCCATCACAGGCTGGGGCGCTTGAAGCCGCGCAATCCCTTCAGCCAGTATCCAGGCCGAAAGCGCGATCAGTGCCAGCCCGTTCGTAAAGGCTGCAAGCACGCGCACCCGCGCAAAGCCATAGGTCCGCATCTCGTCTGCGGGGCGGGCGGCAAGCTTATAGCCAAGCCATGCCAGCGCCAGTGAAGCTGCATCCGTCATCATGTGCGCAGCATCCGCCAACAGGGCGAGCGAGCCGGAAATAACCCCGCCAACCACTTCAACACCCATAAAGCTCGCAATCAGCACAAAGGCGATTGCAACGCGGCGACGTCCATCCGCGCTGGAGGTATCGCCATGGCTATGTCCGCCGCCATGGCTACAATCATGACCATGGTCATGGCCGGTACCAATAGAGGAATCGGACGGGGCGCTCATAAGCCTATTCAAATCAAGTCTGAGCCTGCGTCAACAAAAAACATATGTAAAACAATTATGTAACATTCGTTATAACATTGCTTTTATTGCTTATTTCCGCGTCCGTCTCTACTTTGCTAGGAATACCGTTATGCGGCGGTCTCAGTGCAGCTGCGCATTGGTCTCGTCGAGCAATACGACATTTGGCGCATGCTGGCGGGCCTTCTCCGCCTCGATGTGGGCGAAGGCGGCAATGATAACGCGGTCTCCCACCGCAAAATTACGCGCTGCAGCGCCA
>CALLUH010000278.1 GCA_938011445.1 uncultured Hyphomonadaceae bacterium | reverse complement strand
GTCGGTTCGTCGAGGATGTAGAGCGTGCGGCCAGTGGCACGTTTGGACAGCTCTTTGGCAAGCTTGACGCGCTGGGCTTCGCCGCCTGAAAGCGTCGTCGCTTGCTGGCCGACTTTGACGTAAGACAGGCCGACGCGGTTGAGCGTTTCCATCTTGGTACGGATGCTTGGGACAGCGTGGAAAAACTTCTCGGCCTCTTCCACCGTCATATCGAGCACATCGGCGATGGACTTGCCCTTATAGAGAATTTCCAGCGTCTCGCGATTATAGCGTTTGCCTCTGCATTGCTCGCAAGTGACATAGACATCGGGCAAAAAGTGCATTTCGATCTTGATCACGCCGTCACCTTGGCAAGCTTCGCAGCGCCCACCTTTGACGTTGAAGCTGAAGCGGCCGGGTTTGTAGCCACGCGTTTTGGATTCGGGCAGGCCAGTGAACCATTCGCGGATCGGTCCGAATGCGCCGGTATAAGTAGCCGGGTTCGAGCGCGGCGTGCGGCCAATCGGTGACTGGTCAATGTCGATCACCTTGTCGAGATGTTGCAATCCTTCAAGGCTGTCATAGGGGGCAGGGGGCTTTGAGGCATTGTTCAGCCGTCGTGCCAGCGCTTTGTAGAGCGTCTCTATGATGAGCGTGGATTTGCCCCCGCCTGAAACGCCTGTGATGCAGGTGAGCACGCCGAGCGGAATGGTGGCGTTGACGTTTTGCAGATTGTTTCCGCGCGCGCCTTTAAGCTCTACGGATTTGGACTTTTTCCAGAGACGGCGCTTGGGCGGAATGGCAATCTCTTCGCGGCCATTCAAATAGGCCGCGGTCAGCGAGGTCTTGTCCGAGACGACCTGCTTTGCCGTGCCTTGGGCGACCACTTCGCCGCCATGAATACCTGCCGCTGGCCCCATATCAATGACATGGTCCGCTTGCAGGATCGCGTCCTCATCATGCTCGACCACGATTACCGAATTGCCAAGATCGCGTAGCCGTTTGAGGGTTTCGAGTAGGCGGGCATTGTCGCGCTGGTGCAGGCCAATGCTTGGCTCGTCGAGGACATAGAGCACGCCCGTCAGCCCTGAGCCGATCTGGCTGGCCAGCCGGATGCGCTGGCTCTCGCCGCCCGAAAGCGTGCCCGAGGCGCGGCTGAGGGTGAGGTATTCGAGGCCGACATCATTGAGGAATTTGAGCCGGTCATTGATCTCTTTGAGGATACGGCCAGCGATCTCGTTTTTCTGCTTGTCGAGATGTTTGTGCGCGGCGGAAAACCAGTTGCCCGCCTCTTTGATGGAGAAGACGGCGCTGTCGGAAATGTCGAGCCCGCCGATTTTTACGGCGAGTGCTTCGGGTTTGAGGCGTTTGCCATCACAGGCGGGGCAAGGCTGGCTCGACTGATATTTGGAAATCTCCTCGCGCATCCAGTTGGAGTCCGTTTCGCGGAAGCGGCGGTCAAGATTCGGGATAACGCCTTCGAAGGTTTTCGTTACTTCATAGCGGCGCATTCCATCATCATAGAGAAACTCGACCTCTTCCTCGCGCGTGCCGAACAGGACGATTTGTTGGACTTTTTCGGGTAATTTGTTCCACGGCTTTTTGAGGTCGAAGCGGTAATGGGTGGCGAGCGCTTGCAAGGTTTGGGTCTGATAGGGCGAGGCGGATTTGGCCCATGGAGCGATTGCGCCATTGAGCAAGGTCAGGTCGCGGTCGGGGACAACGAGATCCGGGTCGATTTTGAGCTGGCTGCCCAGCCCGTCGCATTTCGGGCAGGCGCCGAACGGATTGTTGAACGAGAACAGGCGCGGCTCGATCTCGGGAATGGTAAAGCCGCTGACGGGGCAGGCAAAATTTGCGCTGTAAATGATCCGCCGGGGTTCGGTTTCGTCCTCTTCTGCTTTGGCATATTCGGCAATGGCCAGCCCGTTGGCGAGGCCAAGCGCGGTTTCGAAGCTTTCGGCAAGGCGCTGCTCCATGCCTTCGCGCACGACGATGCGGTCAACCACAACGTCCAAGTCATGCTTGAGTTTCTTGTTCAGCGTCGGCGGGTCTTCCAACTCGTAGAACTCGCCATCGACTTTGATGCGCTGAAAACCCTTTTTCAGAAGCTCGGCAAACTCTTTGCGGTATTCACCTTTGCGACCGCGCACGATGGGGGCGAGCAGGTAGAGCCGTGTGCCCTCGTCCAGCGCCATTGTCCGGTCAACCATTTGGGTGACGGTCTGGCTCTCGATGGGCAGACCTGTGGCGGGAGAATAGGGCGTGCCGACGCGGGCCCATAAGAGGCGCATATAGTCGTAAATTTCGGTGACGGTGCCGACGGTCGAGCGAGGGTTTTTGCTGGTGGTTTTCTGCTCGATGGAAATGGCGGGCGACAGGCCCTCGATTGATTCGACATCGGGCTTTTGCATCAATTCAAGGAATTGACGCGCATAGGCCGACAGGCTCTCGACATAGCGGCGTTGGCCCTCGGCATAGATTGTATCAAATGCAAGCGAGGATTTGCCGGAACCGGAGAGGCCCGTCATCACCACGAGTTTGCCGCGCGGAATGTCAATATCGACATTTTTCAGATTGTGTTCCTTGGCGCCGCGAACGCGGATATCAGGAGATTCGCTCATTGGATCAGGGCCTTCTGCCAGCGGGATTAAGTCTTGTCTGCTTTGAACGCCAATCAATCGCGTGTGTCCAGCTTGACATTAAGAACAAAATAGGAACATATGATTTTGTCGCGATTACGACTGCAATTGCCCATGAAGCTTGTGGAGAACCCCAAGTGGTGGGGCGGACAGATCATTGTGATGGCGATATGAAAGAGGCTGGATTCGGAAAGCTAAAGATCGGAGATTGTCATGGCAGGATCAGTGAATAAGGTCATTCTCGTCGGGAATGTCGGGCAGGATCCCGAAGTGCGGCAGTTTCAAAATGGCGGGCAGGTTTGCAGTTTTTCTCTGGCAACGTCCGAGAATTGGAAAGACAAGAACACGGGCGAGCGGCGCGAAAAGACAGAATGGCACCGTATCTCTATTTTTAATGAAGGGCTTATTCGGGTTGTTCAGTCTTATGTGAAAAAAGGCTCGAAACTCTATATTGAAGGGGCACTCGAAACCCGAAAATGGCAAGACCAGAACGGCGTAGACAAATACACGACTGAGGTGGTGTTGCGTAATTATGCCGGGACTTTGACCATGCTCGACAGCCGCAACAGCGAGGGCGGTGGCCAGCG
>CALLUH010000277.1 GCA_938011445.1 uncultured Hyphomonadaceae bacterium | reverse complement strand
GTCGCCCCCCTGTCTGCGCGCCCTTTTCCCTTCAAGCGAATATCTGGAATATGGCGGAGGATAAAATACAGAACTCCAGCTGCGATTGCCGCCACGCCGATATAGAAGATCGCCTGAAACGCTGTGCCGAGCGTATTGATTAAGCCCGCAATCCAGCTGGAAAAGCGAGATGGATCGCGGATTTGGGGGATGTCGATCTCTTCGATGGGACGTTCAAACTGCATGCGGTCGGCATCGAGCAAGGAATTGTGGGCCGTCTCAAAACGTTCTTTGGAAACGCTGCGGGCAGACGGGATATAGGCAGCTGATGTGTCGGGTGCGCTTTTTGGCGGGGATGCGGATGATTTGCCACCGGACTGCGAGACAGCCGCGCCTGTGAACAGACAAGAGAAGCATGCAATCAATAAAGCTGTCCGGATCACTCTTTTGATCAAGTGGCCCCCCTTCCAGCGTCTTTGATCTCCCGCATAGTCTGTCTTCCTACAGTGGACCGCGTAAATTCTGATTGCAAGCCTGTATTGTCGCCCCGCTTGACGATATAGACGCTAAAACAAAAGGGGTTTCGAGTTGGTGGATAAAAAGCAGAAATATGATGAGCTTGTCGCGGAAATTGCGAGCGTAATTGAAGGCGAAACGTCGATCACGGCACGCTATGCCAGCATTGGCTGCTTGCTGTCGCAGGCGTTTTCGCCGCGATTCTTCTGGACCGGCTTTTACGAAGTAGATCCGCTGAAGCCAAAAGAGCTGGTCGTGGGCCCTTATCAGGGCACGCTCGGCTGTTTACGGATTCCGTTCGGGCGGGGGGTCTGCGGCACTGTCGCCGCCTCGGGAGATAGCTTGATTGTATCTGATGTGCATGCGTTTAAGGGGCATATTGCCTGTGACAGTGCGACCAATTCGGAGATCGTTGTGCCGGTGTTTCGCAAGGATGGGTCATTGGCCGCCGTGCTCGATGTTGATTCGACCGAGTTTGACGCGTTTGATGAAGTAGACCGGATCGGGCTTGAGCGTATTTGCGGGCTAATTTTCGCTGAGTGACTGAACGGCAATAGCGGGCACGGCTTCTTCTGACGGATCTATTGTCGGTGTCGCCTCGGTCTCTTCCGGAGCAACTAAGGCGCCGGCGTCCTGGTCCGGTATCGGGCGCACTTGCTCATAGGCCGGACTGAGCGCGATGGAGGACGCCAATGCGCGTTCGAGCGTGGCTTCCATAATGTCAAGCTTGCCTTTGCGGACGCCGGAAAGTGTTTCGATTGTGTGGGCGAGATGGAGCCATTGATCGGAAGCGGCCAAATAAGGAGGCCAAGCCGGCAGATCAGTGCCGTTAGGATTGCCGGTTTTAGCGAAATTGCTCCAATAGCCCGTCATTTTGGCCGTCAGAGCGAAGTCGTCATCATTGGCCTCGAGAAAGGGATTGTGGCTATCAAACACAAAGGCCAGCTCGGAGGCATGAAATGCGCCAAGTGTCTGTTTGGGTGAGGCAGGCGTGCGTGAGAAAAAATAGAGCCATGTTGGCTGGGCTTTGTTCGCATTGGCTTTGGCGAGATAACGCATGTGGACGCCGAAAATATCATCCCCGAGCATATCAGTTGCGCCCTTGTCCCATGTATCCTCGGAGCTGATACCGTAAAGCTCGATCATGCGCGCGCCGTCACCGGGGCCATAAATATTCGCGAGGGTTGCCAGCCGTTCAATGTGATCGTCCGGAAATGGGCCTTGATAAAGCACGGTGGGTTTGCCACTTGCCGGATCGTAAAACAGCGTGCCCTCGTCTGCATTATATCCAGCGAGAATGGGGACATCGGGATATTCGCCGTCGCGGATACGCTGGCCGATCATCTTCGGCAAGACCCAGCCATCGACATTGGGCAGGAAATAACTGTTAAGCTCGGCAAATTCGGGAATGCGCGCGAGGATGTCTTCGGCAGGGATATTGCGCAAGGTTGCCGCGCCCATGCCTGGCGCGTTTTCATCAATGAGCGGCTCGACAAATTCCACGCCGATAGATTCGGCGCTGCGGGTTGTTTCGATAGATGTGGAGAGGTGGATGCGGTTATAGGTGCTTGAGCCGCTCTGGAGAATAGCCTTGTGATAGAGGCCATCTGCAAGAGGGGACGCCATCAGCTCGCTGACCGATTGCGCGCCGGCCGATTCGCCGAAAATAGTCACGTTTGACGGATCACCGCCGAAATTAGCGATATTGTCGCGCACCCATTCGAGCGCTTTGATCTGGTCGAGCAGGCCATAATTGCCGGAGCTATCTCGCGCGCTGTCCTCGGTGAGCGCGGGATGTGCGAGATAACCAAACGGGCCGAGGCGATAATTGATCGTCACAAGGACCACGCCTTTTTCGGGCAGGCCATTGGACTGGTAAAACTCGTCCGAGCCTGCGCCGGTTTGATGGGAGCCGCCATGTATCCAAACCATGACGGGTTGTTGTTCGGGGCTGCCGAGATTGCCGGTGCGGACATTCAGATAGAGGCAGTCTTCGCTCTCCTTTGGTGGCGGTGCGGCGGCGACCACGCGCGTGGCCATCCATTGTTTGAAACGGCTTAGGCCGTGGCCTGCGATGAAAGCGCGGATAAATTCCTCAATGCCGTCGCGGTGTTGGAGGCATTCGTTTCCGAAACTGCGCGCGTCGCGGACGTTTGACCATGTGTCTGGGGCGACAGGTGCTGCCCAGCGCCGCGCGCCAATGGGAGGGGCGGCAAAGGGTAAGCCATTATAGACCGCGATGGTTTGAGCGTCATTCGTCCAGCCGCCGCTGATTTTTCCGCTTGAAATGGTAATCTCCGGCGCAGGCGGTAGCTCTGCGGGGGGGCGGTTAAAAAACCAAGGCACACCAAAGGCCAGAAGGAGATAGCCAAGGACAAACAGGACAATGGAAAGCGGGAGGAAGCGGCTGAGCATGGTTTGGATACTTCTTTGGACGGATTGCTTTTTAGTTGGGTTTGATCGACATTATGGGCCAAGCTCTTCGGTAACGTCCAATCAAAAATATAATCGGATCTTATCGGCTTTGTGTCATCCGTATCGGGTCTATCAGGTCGGCGGCATTGTTTATGTCATTTGGGGATTGTCGGGCGAGTGGTGATAAGCTCTTGGGCGAGGAGGCCTGCGGTGCGGTGGCGGTGCATGTCTTGATAGCTGGCGTGATTGAGCGTGGCGATGAAGGCTTGGCGGTTGGGGAAGTGCATCACCATAACGCCGTCCCAATCGCCTTGGCCGATAAAGTAGCGCTCGGTTGCCCCCATCAGGAGGCATGTGCCGCCAACTTCGGCTGCGGCCACGCCAAAGGCATCTGCATAGCGCTGATAGGCTTGAGCACCGGATATGTCTTCGCCGTGCTCGGGATCGCCTGGTGGGTATTCGGCGCGCACGCGGTATTTGAGCAAATTGACTTGCGCGATGGGGCCGTCATAGGGATCATCGCGAAAGGCGCGGAACTGGTCTCCGGTAGGCTGGAAGGCGGGCATGGGCTATGGCTCCGGTTTCAAGTGACGGTTCAGGAAAGCCATGCGGGTGCGCATCAAATGGGTTTGTAATTCTTCACCGCGAATGCCGTGGCGCTCACCCGGATAGGTCATCATTTCAAAATGCTTTCCCTTCTTTTGCAGCTCGGCATAGAGGCGGGTGGAGTTTTCGAAGACGACATTATCGTCGGCCATGCCGTGAATGAGCAGGAGCGGCGAATTGAGATTGTCGAGATATGGGAACACGGAAGAGGCTTCATAGCCCTCGGCATTGTCTTGCGGGGTGTCCATATAACGTTCCGTGTAGAATGTATCATAAAGCGCCCAATCAGTAACCGGTGCGCCGGAGACGGCGGCAGCGAATGTGCCTTCGGGGGCTTGCAATAATGTCATCAGCGTCATGTAGCCGCCATAGGACCAGCCTTGAATGCCGATACGGGTCTCGTCCACATAGGGCAGGGATTTGAGGTAATCGACACCGACAAGCTGGTCGCGCACTTCTGGCCCGCCTGTGCGGCGATAGAT
>CALLUH010000276.1 GCA_938011445.1 uncultured Hyphomonadaceae bacterium | reverse complement strand
AGCCGCGTTCACAACCAGAATGCCGCCATCCATTTGGGCCGCACCCGTAATCATGTTTTTCACATAGTCCGCATGGCCCGGGCAATCGACGTGGGCATAGTGACGGTTTTCCGTCTCATATTCGACATGGGCGGTGTTGATCGTGATGCCGCGCGCTTTTTCTTCGGGCGCTGAGTCAATGTCTTCATATGACTGCGCTTCCCCGCCAGAGGCCGCTGCCAGCGTCATCGTGATCGCTGCGGTCAGTGTCGTCTTGCCATGATCAACATGACCAATCGTGCCGATGTTTACGTGCGGCTTGTTACGCTCAAACTTTTCCTTGGCCATGGGGCCCTCCTGTTTTTCGGCCCGGAGCTTGCCGAGCGCATTTCGTCAGAAATCACGGGCCTTATGATTCCCGTTAGCGCGCGACATACACATGCGCGGGCTAGCTTTCAAGCCCGTTTCGTATTCCAGCGCACCATAATTCTTCGTGATGATACCGCTTGGCACCACCCGACCCGGCTTCAACCTGCTTGACAGACGCGCCCCAGCGTTTAGCCCAGCACCATGTCACCTCGTCACTATATCCAGTTTCCCGACCAAGGGGCGCTTATCAACGCGGCCACTGAAACGGCGCAAAACACGCTTTCAGCTGCATTGGAACACCGCGGTCACGCACATTTTCTATGCTCGGGCGGTTCCACGCCGGGACCGGTTTATACGGCTCTGTCGAAGACCCCGCTCGATTGGGCCAAAATCACTGTCGGGCTTACAGATGAGCGCTATGTCAGCCGCCAGAGCGATGGCTCGAATATGGCTCTGCTCGACCGCACTTTGCTGCAAAATTATGCGAGCGAAGCGGCCGCTTTTCCACTGGTCGCCGATCCTACCGAGACAGTTGAGCAAGCCGCGAGCACAGCGGACGAAATCTACAAGCAAAACTTGCTTCCAGCCGATCTTATGATTCTCGGCATGGGTGGGGACGCTCACACTTTGTCATGGTTTGCCGATGCCGATGGGCTCCAAAATGCGCTCGACCTCAAGAGCGATAGAATGGTTATAAGTCTTACCGCTCCGCAAACCCGGGTCACAGGCCCCTACACCAGCCGTATCACCCTGACCCGTCCAGCCATCGCCGCAGCGCGCCAGATCATTCTCCTCATCACAGGCGAGGAAAAACGCACCGTCTTCGAAACCGCCACCCAAGACACGCCAATAGCCCATATGATTGAGGCCGCCGGCGAGCGTCTGACAACCTATTGGGCCCCATGACAGATTTTACCGACCACACCACACGTCTTAAGGCCGCTTCCCTTTCAGACCTTGCCAGCGCTCGCGCAGCGGACACGCCGCTTTCTGCCGCCGGATGGACCGCCGACCTCTCCCGCCACAGGCTCGACGCATCTGCGGCACAAGCCTTGCTCGATTTTGGCCACGCAGCAAAGCTTCCTGAAGCCATCAAAGCGCTCTTCGACGCCGCTCACATCAATCCATCAGAAGACCGCCCCGCGCTGCATTGGGCCTTGCGCTCGGGCGATGCGCTTTCCGGCGAAGCCGCAGAAGTCCGGCAATCGCTTGAAAGTGCCGACGCCTATGCTGACGCCATTCGAAGCGGCACGATCACAACGGCGGGCGGCACAAAGTTCAAAAACATCGTCCATATCGGCATTGGCGGCTCCGATTTCGGCCCCCGCCTTTTGGCCGACGCCTTCGAGAAAGAACGTGACCGCACTTTCAACCTCCGCTTCTGCGCCAATCTCGACCCGCTCGACCTCGAACTGGCGCTTGACGGTCTCGCCCCCGCTGACACGCTCATCATCGGCGTCTCCAAATCCTTCGGCACCGAGGAAACACTCTATAATCTCACCCGCGCCAAAGCATGGCTCCAAGCAAAACTCGGCGCAGACACCGCCAAACACATGGCCCTCGTCACCTCCCGCGCTGACCGCGCCAGCGCATGGCTCGATGGGGCGGACGTGACCACGTTCGACATGCCCGCCAGTGTTGGGGGCCGTTTCTCGATCTGGTCAAATGCGGCCCTGGCCTGCCGCATCGCGCTTGGCCCCGACATCATCAATCAAGTCCGCAAAGGCGCGGCCGCCATGGACACCCATTTCCGCGACGCCCCGCTTGAGCGCAATCTCCCCGCCCGCCTTGCTCTGCTCGACTATTGGAACCGTAACGCTTTGGGCGAAACCATGCGCGTCGTGCTCGCCTATGCCCGCCGCTTACGCATGTTGCCGACATATCTCCAGCAGCTTGAAATGGAGTCAAACGGCAAATCCGTCCGTCCTGATGGCAGCCCGGTCTCCGGCGCAACCGCCCCGGCGCTCTGGGGCGGGGAAGGCTCGGTCGGCCAGCATTCCTATCATCAGTGGCTCCACCAAGGTACAGATGCCGTACCCACAGAGTTTATCCTCGCACCAGACACCGATGCCGAGCAAGATGGCCGCTTGGCCCTCTGCGCCCACGCGCTCGCCCAAGCCGAAGTCCTCGCCAATGGCCGCTTCTATGAGACGATCAAGGCCGAAGAGCCAGAACTGCCAGATCATGTCGCGCGCCAGAAAGTCCACACAGGCGGCAGACCCTCGAGCTTTCTCACCGTCGATACGTTCAACCCGCATGCTTTCGGCGCATTGCTCGCAATGTACGAACACCGCACTTATGCGGCGGGCGCGCTTTGGGGCATTAACAGTTTCGACCAATGGGGCGTTGAAGCGGGCAAGACCATGGCTGGAAAACTAAAAGCCGCCTTGAACGGCGAGGGCGACTTTCCAGACGCTGTAACGGCAAAACTTGCAGCGCGCCTTACCAAATGACCCAGCGTGAGGCGCAAAACTATTGCGTGTAACCGCTAGATGGCACTTCCCTTGAGGAAAATATTGCGCAAGCGCGATATTTGGTCTTAAGTTTCGGCATGAAACTAGCGATTCTCAAAGAAACAGCCTCGGGGGAGGCCCGTGTTGCGGCAACCCCCGAAAGCATCAAGAAGCTCATCGGGCTCGGCCATGACGTGACAATTGAAACCGGCGCGGGCCAAGCGGCGGGGTTCCTCGACGAGGCCTACAAAGCTGAAGGTGCGAATGTGTCGGCCTCGGCCGCAGACGCCATGAAAGACACCGCGCTCATCCTTCGCGTGCGCGGTCCTTCGGTAGAGGAAACCAAAGCCCTACCCGAAGGCGCCACACTCATTGCCCTGTTCGACCCGTTCAACGCCGCCGACGCCCTTGCCGCTGCCAATACGCGCAAAGCCACCACACTCGCCATGGAGTTCACCCCGCGCATCACCCGCGCCCAGAGCATGGATGCCCTCTCCAGCCAGTCAAATCTGGCCGGCTATCGCGCCGTCATGGAAGGGGCAACAATTTATGGCCGCGCCATGCCGATGATGATGACCGCCGCCGGAACAGTAGCGCCCGCCAAAGTCTTCATCATGGGCGCAGGCGTTGCAGGGCTCCAAGCCATCGCCACGGCCCGCCGCTTGGGCGCCGTCGTCACCGCCACAGATGTCCGGCCCGCCGCGAAAGAACAGGTCGCGTCTTTGGGCGCAAAATTCATTGCCGTCGAGGATGACGAGTTCAAGGAGGCAGAAACTGCAGGCGGCTATGCCAAGCAGATGTCAGCCGAGTATCAAGCCAAACAGGCCGAGCTGACCGCCAAACACATCGCCAAACAGGACATCGTCGTCACCACCGCGCTCATACCCGGCCGCGCAGCCCCCGTGCTCGTGTCCGAGGAGATGGTAAAAACCATGCGTCCGGGGTCGGTCGTCGTTGATATGGCCGTCTCCCAAGGGGGCAATTGCCCGCTCTCCAAAGACAATGAGATCGTCGATATTGGCGGGGTGAAAGTCGCAGGCTTCTCGAACCTGCCCGCACGCCTGCCCGCTGACAGCTCCTCTCTCTATGCCAAGAACCTGTTGAACTTCCTGCCCCTCATCACCGCCGAAGATGGCAGCTTGAACCTCGACACCGACGACGAAATCGTCACCGCGATGATCCTGACCCGCGACGGAGAAACTGTGAACGAAAGGCTGAAGGGATGAGCGATCACCAGAACCGGAGTTCCCGTGTCCCCTGCGAAGGCAGGGGCGCAACGCACCTATCTAAAGCCACCCCTGCCTGCGCAGGGAATACGAGGCTTTCACAATCAGGGAATGTCATGAAAAAACTCTTGAGCCTGTTGGCGCTCACAAGCCTCACCCTCACCTTCCCCGCCTTCGCAGCGGGCGGCGCAGAGACGGGCAGCATCTCGGGCACCATCTACCTGATCGCCATTTTCATCATGGCCTGCTTTGTCGGCTATTATGTCGTCTGGTCCGTCACCCCAGCCCTGCACACCCCGCTCATGGCCGTCACCAATGCGATCTCGTCCGTCATTATCGTCGGCGCCCTCGTTGCTGCCGCCGCACACGGCCTCTCCCAGGACCAGCTCCTGCCCAAACTCCTCGGCGGCGCAGCGGTCGCCCTCGCCTCGGTCAACATCTTCGGCGGCTTCCTCGTCACCCAGCGCATGCTGGCGATGTATAAGAAAAAGGGCACGTAACAGATGACCCCCTCAATCGCTGCCCTTCTATATCTCGTCTCCGGCGTGCTGTTCATCCTCGCGCTGCGCGGCCTGTCCAGCCCCGCCACATCCCGCGCGGGCAATCGCAATGGCATGATCGGCATGGCCATCGCCGTCGGCACAACACTCGCCACGCTATTCACCGGCGGCCAGCTTGACGGGCTAACCGTGGGCATTATCGCAGGCGGCATCGCCATTGGCGGCATTGCAGGGGCTGTAATCGCGCGCAAGATCGCCATGACGGATATGCCCCAACTCGTCGCCGCGTTTCACTCGCTTGTCGGCCTTGCCGCCGTGCTCGTCGCCGCTGCCGCGCTTTATGCGCCCGCAAGCTTCGGCATCGGCACTCAGGCGAGCATCGAAACCATTTCCCTGATAGAACTGTCCATCGGTTCAGCCATTGGCGCGCTCACCTTTACCGGCTCTGTCATCGCCTTCGCCAAACTCAACGGCAACATGTCCGGCGCGCCAATCATCCTGCCTGCGCGG
>CALLUH010000275.1 GCA_938011445.1 uncultured Hyphomonadaceae bacterium | reverse complement strand
CGACCGGCTCGGCGCAGCGGGGAAGAAAATCAAGCCGCTGGTTGTGCATCCGGGGGCATCGAACACGGATTTGTCGCGGAATATGTCTGGTACGATCCGGTTTCTCGCGCCGATTCTGGTGAAGTTCATGAATGTGTCCACGCCCGCGCAAGGGGCCGAGCCGACGCTCTATGCGGCGCTGCGTGACGATGTTCAGGCTGCGGACTTTATCGGGCCGACAGGGAAAGAAGAACGCACCGGTCCGGCGGGCAAAGTCGCCCTGCCTCCGCAGGCGAGCGACAAGTCTGTGGCGGAACGGCTCTGGGCACTTTCGGAGGAATTGGTGGGGGTTGAGTTTCAGGTTTAGGTGGCGCGAACGAATTGGGCGTGCGGGGCGTCCGATATTGGTTAAGCACGAAAATACCAACTATCCGCGTCATCCCACGGCTTGATCTTGGGATCCATCACCAAATGTTTGATAAGAGGAGACGGGACGAGTTGGGTTGCACGGTCAAGCCGTGCAATGACGCACCGAGAAGCAAGCTGAGGTCAGCTTTTAGTCAGGGTGAGCCTCCACTGTCTGCATCCCAGCTTGGGCGAGGAATCCGTCGGTTTAGGTAAGTTCTCAACGTACCGACGATACCTGCGTAGGCAGGTATCCAGAGACCGGAGTTCAACAGTAAGTGGTGCAAGTTCTGTCCATGGACCCCTGCCTGCGCAGGGGTCTGCGGAAACTCAGGTCCCCTACGACGCCGGAAGCCGACCTAAGCTCCCTTTCATCACTAAAACTCTTCCAGTCCGACGAGCGCTTTGGCGTAGGCTTCGGCGGAAAAGGCTTGCAGGTCTTCGGCGCGTTCGCCGACGCCGACGAAGTGGATGGGGAGGGTGTGGGCTTCGGCTATGGCGACAAGCACGCCGCCTTTGGCTGTGCCGTCAAGCTTGGTCATGACGAGGCCGGTGACGCCGGCGGTGTGGCGGAAGGCTTCGACCTGGCTAAGCGCGTTCTGGCCGACCGTGGCGTCGAGGACGAGGATGGTGTCATGGGGGGCGTCGGGATCGAGCTTCTGCACGACACGGACGGTTTTCGCCAGTTCGCCCATCAGCTCGGTTTTGTTCTGTAAGCGGCCTGCGGTATCGACCAACACCAGATCGTAATTTTCCGCTTTGGCTTTTTCGACCGCTTCATAGACGAGGCCAGCGGCGTCTGCGCCCGGGGCTTTGGCGATGACGGGAATGCCTGCGCGGTCGCCCCAGACGGTGAGTTGTTCTATTGCGGCGGCGCGGAAGGTGTCGGCGGCAACGAGCATGGCTTTTGCGCCCTGGGCTTTCAGGCGCGAGGCAATTTTGCCGATGGTTGTGGTTTTGCCAGAGCCATTGACGCCGACAAAGAGGACGATGCGCGGGCGCGGGCCGTCGGAGAAGTCGATGAGCTGCTGGCGCGGGGTCATGATGTCGGTGATTTCGCTTGCGAGCGCCTCTTTGATTTCAGTGTCGGTGATCTCTTTGTCAAAGCGGCCTTTGGCGATGTTTTTGGTGACGCGCTGGGCGACGCTGGTGCCGAGGTCTGACATGATGAGCAGGTCTTCAAGCTCTTCGAGCGTGTCCTCGTCGAGCTTGCGTTTGGTGAAGACGCCGGTGATGCCGCCGGAGAGTTTTGACGAGGAGCGTTTGAGGCCGGTCGAGAGTTTGGAGAAGAAGCCCGGGGCTTTTGTTTCGGCAAGGGCTGCGGCTTCAAGTGTTTCTGGCTCAGGCTCGGGGGCTGGTTCCAGTTCGATTAGCTCAGGCGTCGGTGCCTCAATAATAGGCTCGGGCGCAGATGGTTCTGGCGTCAGAGGCGGCATGTCGGCAACTGGCTCTGCCGGTGCCCTTTTTGCCTCCTCTTGGGCGGCCTCCTCTCTGGCTGCGAGTTCGGCGGCTTCGCGGTCTGCCTGTTCTTTAGCCTGCGCTTCTTTCTTTTTCTTGCCGAACCAGAAAACCATTACGATACGCCCTTTAATGTTTTGCCGTCATGGCTGACTAGACTTAAGGGGGCGATACGTCCAGCCATGTCGGGCTCAGGGGCCTCTAGCGTAACGGGGGTGAAGTCTGGCAGGCGGGCGCTGGTGGGCGTTTCGATCAAGGCGTCGGCGCGGGTTCCGACATGGCTTTGCAAATGGCGGGCGAGCGCGCCCTCCCCTGCCCGCCGCAGTCTGGCGGCGCGCTCTTTTATGACTGCGCCATCAACCTGCGGCATGCGGGCGGCGGGGGTGCCGGGGCGCGGGGAATAGGGAAAGGCGTGCAGGAAAGCGACGTGGCAGGCGTCGATCAGGGAGAGCGAGTTTTCGAACGCTTCTTCGGTTTCGGTCGGGAAACCTGCGATGAGGTCTGCACCGAAGGCGATTTCGGGGCGCTTGGCTTTTAGGCGCTGGGCGAGGCCTATCGCTTCCTCACGCGAATGACGGCGCTTCATCCGCTTGAGCATCAGATTGTCGCCATGCTGAAGGGAGAGATGCAGATAGGGCGCTATGCGCGGCTCGCCTATGATCGCATCTTCGAGGGCGGGGTCGATTTCGATAGCGTCGATGGATGAGAGCCTCAGCCGGGGGAGATCAGGCACGAGCTTGAGGATGCGCTGGACGAGATTGCCGAGCGGGGGGGCGGATGGCAAGTCTGTGCCCCAGCTCGTCAGGTCCACGCCCGTCAGAACGATCTCCTGATGGCCAGTGGCGACGAGGGAACGGACCTGCTCGACCACGTCGCCCGCAGGCACCGAGCGCGAATTGCCGCGACCATAGGGGATGATGCAGAAAGTGCAGCGATGGTCGCAGCCGTTTTGCACTTGCACATAGGCGCGGGCGCGGCCGTCCATGCCTTCGATGAGGTGGGCGGCGGTTTCGGTGACGCTCATAATATCGTTGACGCGGACTTTTTCTGTGCCGCCGAGCAAGTCTTCGGGCGCCCATGTTTTGCGTTTCATCTTGTCATGATTGCCGATGACGCGCGTGACCTCCGGCATATCGCCGAACATTTCCGGGTCGATTTGCGCAGCACATCCGGTGACGATGATAGCCGCATCAGGATGGTCTTTGGCGGCTTTGCGCACGGTGTTGCGGGCGGTGGCGACGGCGGCATTGGTGACCGCGCAGGTGTTGATGATTATGGCGCGTTCGAGCCCGGCCGCTTCGGCATGGCTGCGCATGACTTCGGACTCATAGGTATTGAGCCGGCAGCCTAGGGTTATGAGTTTGGGCGCTGGATTGGTCATCATCTGGGTGATGTCGCGCTTTTATGGGGGGAATTCAAGTTATCCCTCGGAACTGGGCATTAATTTCGTGGGCCGGGATAACGCGACTTTGGGGGCAAATCCCTGGTTGCAGGAGAGGCGCAGCATCATTCAGGGAAGCTCAACGGGCCAGCTACTCTTCTTCAAACAGCGCAGCATATTCGGCGGGTAGCGCGTCGATTTCTCGGATCAATATGTCCTTGTAGAAAACTTCGGCGGCTTCTGACTGGAGCTGAATGCGACCCTCGATGAGCGGGATCATCTCGCCGTCTTTTTCATAGCGTGAGTTTTTGAGCACCATGACGGTGTGGCCGTTGACGATATGCAGGCTCTGGCCTTCAAAACAAATCAGTTCCAGCTCGGTCCATTCACCGTGTGGGTTCTCATGATTGTCACTGCGGATGACGAGGCCTTTGATGTCCTGATTATGCCCGACAGACAGAAAGGGCTCAGTGGTGCTGGCAATTGGATTCATGATGTATTCAGGGGTGTAGGCGCGGATATCCATGGCGGACGTGGCCTGGCTCCAGAAGTCGCCCATATGGCCTTGCATGATCTGGAACTCCTGAGACTGCATCCATGAGCGCCAATATTCTGCGCCATGTGGGCCTACCGCGTGGTAAAGGATCCCGCTATCTTTGAGCAGCTTGGTGCGCGGTTCCCATTTTATCTCGCCCCAACGAACTTTGAGTTTCAGCCGGTAATTACGGAAACTCTGTTTGGTCGTTAGCCCGCCATAAATTTCTCCCGATATGCGCAAAACGGTCTGACCGTCTTCTTCGAATGTCGAAAAAACGCTCGCAGCTTCGGGCTGGTTGAGACCGATCGGGTCCGTATCTGGCTTCGTGCCGTCATAATCAGAGGTAAACTGGTAGCTTAAATAGGTGTCCCAACCGGAAAGGTCAGCATCAAGGAGCGGGGTCCAATTTGCGCCAGAGCCAAGGATTGTTCCCGGCGTCCCGGGCAGGGTCTGGGCACAGGCGGTGCAGACAAGAGTGGCGCAGAGGCCCAGAAGCTTGTGCATAAAGATGTCCTCGAAAGCGTTTCTAAATTTCTCCTGTAAGCTCAAGCTCTACGGGTCCGGTCATCATGACATGGTCGTTCGCTTTGAGCCAGTCGATTTCCAACTCGCCGCCATCGAGGACGAGCTTTGCCTTGCGCTCTGTCAGGCCCGCTCTTGCAGCGCAGACGAGCGCGGCGCATGCGCCAGTGCCGCAGGCCAAGGTGAGCCCTGCCCCGCGCTCCCAAACGCGCAGGCGAATGGTCTGACGGTCGATGATTTGTGCAAAGCCAACATTGGTGCCTTCGGGGAATAGTGGATGCCATTCGACCAGCGGGCCAATTTTCGGGATGTCATGGGCGGAAATGTCGTCAACGAAGAAGACGGCATGCGGATTGCCCATAGAAACAACAGCAGGGCGTGAGAGAATGGGATTGTCAATCGGGCCGATTTTGACGTCCACACCGCGCACATCCATCTGCTCGGACAAGGGAATGTCCTCCCAACCGAGGAGCGGAGAGCCCATATCTACTTTGATCAAACCGCCTTCAGCACGTGTTGCTTTGAGAATATCCGCTTCGGTCTGGATGGTCACACGCGGCTTTCCAGTTTCCGCCAGCATCAATTCACCGACGCAACGGGTGACATTTCCGCAGGCGGATACTTCTTCCCCGGACGCGTTCCAGATACGCATGAAAACGTCTTTGCCGATTGCCCGTTCGAGCGCGACAATCTGGTCGGCATTGGCTTCAGATGCAATGGCGCGAATCTGCGCCTGTGTCGGCGCGAACGGGGCCACGCGCGCGTCAAAGATCATAAAAGCGTTTCCCGCACCGTTCATCTTCCAGAATTTCATTCCGTCTATGTAAAGGTGCGCCCGCCCCTCGGAAAGCTGAATCTTTATGTGTCTTATCTATTTTAAGACACTTTAGGGAGCCGATAGACGAGCACCCAGCCTGTGATCTGTAGTCCGAACGCCACAACCAAAGCCAAAGAGAAAAGCGGATGGCCGATGAAAAAAGACAGGAATGCAACCAGCGCAGAACCACCATCGAGCCGTTGCGAGCTGATAATAAGACCCGCAGGACGCCGCTCGGCTAAAACCTGGTTCAAGGTAAGATGAGACCAAATTCGCGCCAAGTTTGGCGGACCAAAGACATCCTGAAGCTCGCTCGGGTCCATAATACCTGTCAGTTCGCACAAATCTTGTGCTTTGGCTTCGGCGAGCAGGACGGCCTGACGCCGTGCCGATGCGGCCACGCTTGACACAATGGCCGACAGGATTGTGGCCAGCGCCATTGCGGTTGCTGCGAGCCCATCAACGAGCGGGGTCAAGCGGATGCCCGCGGAATGGCGGCCCAATAGTCAAAATCGAGCAAAACATCAGGATGATATTCGCCACCTTGCCCGCGCAATGGAAAATCATGACAGGGGCGGTTCTTGGTGGCGGTCAGGCGCAATCGCAAAGCACCCGCGCTCTCAGATAGGTCGGCCTTGTCGAGCACTTCGCTCCAGGCATAGACTGTGTCCCCTGCAAAAAGTGGGCTGGCATGGGTGCCCGCATTGATTGCAAGAATCTCGGCGGCATTGGCCAACCCATTAAAACTGAGCGCACGG
This sequence comes from uncultured Hyphomonadaceae bacterium, assembly GCA_938011445.1. Classification (GTDB taxonomy): domain Bacteria; phylum Pseudomonadota; class Alphaproteobacteria; order Caulobacterales; family Hyphomonadaceae; genus CALLCD01. The sequence goes on along the minus strand of CALLUH010000275.1, from coordinate 17,112 downwards.
GCAATGGAGATAACCACACCGCCATAGATAAGACGCCGGCCAAAGCGGCTGGCCGCCTGAGCATGGGCATCAAAGTGGACTTTGGCGGTGTTCTGGTACAGACGTGTGGCCAATTGGTGCTCGGCCTCTTCGACGGTTATACCGTCAACATGGTCGATTTTTTCGCCAATCGCATAAGCCTCATAGCCATGGGGGCTACCGGAAAGTGCCTCGTCCCAGCCGCTAAATTCACGAGTGAATATGCCGTCCGGTGACATCTGCACGGTTTGGCGGAGTTCGGGAATGGATGTTTCGGGCGCCGGGGAGGCGGTGTCGCGCTTGTGCACCATGACCCAGCGAACATAGGACAGGACAATTTCATTATGCTGGTTCAATCCGGTTGTGCGAACATAGACCACGCCCGTTTTACCGTTGGAGTTCTGCTTATGGCCAATCACTTCCGACACGGCGCGCAGCGTGTCGCCAGCATAAACGGGACGTATGAATTTGCCCTCGGCATAGCCTAGATTGGCCACGGCGTTGAGCGAGATGTCGGGCACAGTCTTGCCAAACACCGTATGGAAGGCGAGCAATGGGTCGATTTTAAGCGCCCCTTGCCCGACAAAGTTTGAAAAGGGATCTGATGCATAAAGCGCGTGGCGACTGCCTGTCAGGGCGCGGTAAAGAGATGTGTCACCGCTGGTCAGGGTGAGCGGCGTGGCATGGGTAAAGATCCGCCCTAGCGTGAAATCCTCAAAGAAATGACCTGGGTGAGATTTCATGGCTGGCGGGCTCCGGATAGATGCCCGAGCTTATCGCGCCAGCGGCTAGGCTTGCGTGTTCAGGCTATGAAAGTTTCGTGCCGAGATGGTGTCGGGGCTCGCGCTCTGGATAAAGGAGCCCGTCACCAAAAACAAGCTTATGCCAATGGTCGCCAAACCGGCTAAGAGGATTTTGTTCTCTGGATGCATGAGTGTATGTCTTAACACGGCGCGCGGCCCCATCATGATCAATGGTGGCCCAAAAATCAGAAGAACAGATAATATGAGCAGAAACGCTGCAATCCAGAACGCAATCATAGCTTACCTCCAATAGAGGCATCTATTATGGCGTTCGGCATTTAATTATCGATCGGCCAAATCGGTAAAATTTTATCTATCCGGGCACTTTCTACAGGATTTCGAGCAAACGTTCGTTTGGCCGGCCCAAAACAGCCCGATCGCCATGAATGCCTATCGGGCGCTGGATCAGCTTCGGATTTTCCGCCATAGCTGTGAAAACCTCTTCATCGGTTGCTGTATCCGGCAAGCCAAGCTTTACCGCATCCTTCTCACGCAGGAAAACGCGCGGGCTGACATTCCCCATTTTGCGCGCCAGATCGCGAATTTCTTCGAGGCTTAGCCTGTCGGCCGCCGTCGTGTATTTGCGAACGGTTACGTCTATTCCGGCCTCCTGAAGCAAAGCAAGGCCCTTTTTCGAGGAACCGCAACCGGTATTATGGATCAGAGTGTAGGTCATATCTGTGCTCCGAGTTTCGGTAAAAATTTTGTCAGATAGGAGGTGTCATGGGCGATTAGGGCTGCGCCTGTCAACTTTCGCGGTTCACGAAAAGAGGCCGGACCGCAAAACTTTCTGTGTACTGCCCAGATCGGACCTTGAAGCGGGTCGAGTTTGCCCCCAGATTCTCACTGGTGCTGGCGTTTAGTATAGGAGGACCGCTTATGAAACCCCTTCCAACAAATCAGACTCGAACCTTGTCGAACGCAAAGAACCTTGTTTACATTCGAAAACTTGCTATTGAAGAGGCCCGCGAAATCGTACCTGCTGACACGTTCGAGATTTTGGCAGCCCCGGAAAACCTGTTCAGCGTCCACACTTCGAGCGGGGAACGGCTTGCGATTGTCGAGGGACGTGAGGCGGCCTTTGCGGCGGCGCGGGCTTATGATCTGCGCCCAAGAAGCGTTCACTAGAACCCTGTTTATACGGGTTAAAATAAAGAAACTCGTTCCGTGACTCTGCCTTATCGCGCGTTTTACGAGAAGCTGGTGCGCATTTTCGTGCATGCGCATTTGGTTCAGGCCGCTGCGCCCTTGCTGCGCGGCAACAATAATGCGCGGACATCGGCGTCGGTATTGGTTTGGCGCAAGGCTGCACGCAGGTCTGCCTGACGAAACTCGCGCGAGACATGTGCCAGAGCGCGCAGATGGTCGCCCCCTTCGCTATCAGGGGCGAGCAGCATAAATACCAAATCGCAGTGCTGCTCGTCCAAAGCCTCGAAATCAACCGGCGCGCCCAGTCGTGCAAAAGCTCCAACGGCCCCGTCAAGCCCCTGAATGCGGGCATGGGGAATAGCAACGCCCTCACCTATGCCCGTCGAGCCCAGGCTTTCGCGTTCCATCACTGCTTTAACAATGTCGCGGGCCTGGAGGCCTGTGATTTCGCCCAGACGTTCGGACATCTGCCGGACAATCGTTTGGCGGCTATCTGCCAAAAGAGGGTAAATTATTGCATCTGAATGCAATAAGTCGCTGAAATCTGCCATGTTTTAGGTCCATATCAGGTGTTTGACGATGCCGGAGCCGGATCAACCCAGCCGATATGCCCGTCTGCACGACGATATACAAGGTTTAATCTTTCAAGCGAGGCATGGCGGAAAAATACCACAGGCTCTTCGCCAAGCTCTAATTGCATTACGGCTTCGGCGACAGACATGGTGCGCATCTGCTCGTCCATTTCGGCAATCACCAGAGGCTGGAGGTCTTCGCCATTGGCGCCGCCGCTTGATTCTTCATCATGGCTTTGCAGAACGAAGGCGGGTACTGGCTGGCTTGGCATGGGGGCACGGTCGGCGCGGTGATGATCTTTTAGACGCCGTTTGTAACGGCGCACCCGTTTTTCCATCTTTTCAAGCGCCTCTTCGAGCGCAGCATAGGGGTCTTCAGCGTCACCATGTGCGTTCAGCACGATACCGGATGGCAAATGTACAGAGCAATCAACATTGGTTTTGTAGCCCGATTTCGAGACGGTGACATTGCCGCCGGTTGGCCGGTCGAAATATTTGGTTACGGCCGCTTCAAGTCCCGCTTCGATACGCCCGCGCATCGCTTCACCCAAGTCGATATGTTTGCCTGTAATTTGAATTTGCACGTCTGGAGACTCCTTCTGGACTTCACTCGACGGGATACAGGACCGATCTTATGGTCGGTTCAGCAACCCCTCTAGGAAGGGCCAGCTTACAGGAGCGCGACCGGAAAATCACGCACTTCGTTTAAGAATCCGCCGTCTTTGCACACTGGAAGGAATATTCAGGCTCTCACGATATTTGGCGACGGTACGGCGCGCTATGTCGATGCCATACTCTCTTAATATGTCTACAATCTGATCATCGGAGAGGACATTTTCCAGAACTTCCGCTTCTATCAGGTGTTTGATGCGATGACGCACGGCCTCGGCAGAGTGGGCCTCGCCGCCGCCTGTTGCGGGAATTGCGGCTGAAAAGAAGTATTTAAGCTCGAACATGCCACGCGGTGTGGCCATGTATTTGTTCGCGGTCACCCTGCTGACCGTACTCTCATGCATCTCAATAACATCAGCAACCTGTTTCAGGTTGAGCGGGCGCAAATGCGCAACGCCATTAACGAAGAACGCGTCCTGTTGGCGGACGATCTCACTCGCCACTTTCATGATTGTGCGCGCACGCTGGTCGAGCGATTTGATCAGCCAGCTCGCATTGGCAGCGCATTCGGTGATAAACTCTTTTTCCTTCTCACGCATGGGCAAGGCGGTGACTTCGGCATAATAAGCCTTATCCATCAGGACGCGCGGCAGGGTTTCGGCATTCAGTTCAACCGCATACATGCCGGAAGGCAATTCGCGGACAAAGACATCGGGGGCGACGGCGATGGTGACATCGCTGGCAAAACCGCCGCCCGGACGGGGGGTCAGGGCGCGAAGCTCCTGAAGCATGTCGGCGAGATCCTGTTTGCTGACATTACATTTGGCAGCAAGCTTGACGAGGTCGTGCTTGGCAACAAGGTCAAGATTGTCGAGCAAGGCCTGCATGGCCGGATCGAGCCGGTTTCGTTCGGCAAGCTGTAGTGCCATGCATTCGGGCACGGAGCGGGCCATGACGCCGGTGGGATCAAATTGCTGACAGGTGGTCAGAACGTCTTCGACAAGGGACAGGTCCGCGCCCAGCGCTGCTGCGACTTCGGACAGGTCCGCGCGGCAATAGCCGGCGTCATCTGTGTCGTCTATCAGGCGTCCGGCGATCAGGGCGCGGGCAGGATCGAAACCAGAGAGCATGACTTGATCGGAGAGGTGTTCGCGCAAGGATTTGTCCGAACTCAGGCGGGCTTCAAAGTCGAAATCATCGCTGCCGCCCTTGCCGCTTCCGGCCTGTGACCAATCGGTATCGGCGGAGGGACCAGAGGGGCGTTCGGGGGCGCCTGTGTCTGCGGCACTGTCACCATTATTGACATCTTCGCTCGGTGCATCGAGCGCCTCGGCGGCGGCACCGATTTCGCGGGCATCGCCCTCGCCCAATTCCGCCCGGACACCGGCATCCTTGCCATCTTCAGCACGAGCGGCCGCTTCGGGGGTGGTCGGGCTTTGTTCATTCTCGGCGCGTTCGAGCAGCGGATTGCGCTCTATCTCGGCTTCGACAAATTCGGCAAGCTCCTGATTGGAAAGCTGCAACAGTTTGATCGCCTGTTGCAATTGCGGGGTCATAACCAGGGACTGGCCCTGACGCATATCTAAATTCTGGCGCATAGCCACAGACCTTTACGCTGCGAAGCGATCGCCCAGATAGACCCGTCTTACATCTTCATTGTCGAGCACGTCTTCAGGTGCGCCGTCAAACAGGACTTTGCCGTCATACATGACAAAAGCGCGGTCCACGATTTGCAAGGTCTCGCGTACCTGGTGATCGGTGATCAAAACGCCTAGACCGCGCTTTTTCAAATACCGCACCAGATCGGAAATATCCGAAATAGCGAGAGGGTCGATCCCGGTGAACGGTTCGTCCAGGAGCATGAAGCTTGGACGCGAGGCAAGCGCACGGGCAATCTCGACGCGCCGACGTTCCCCGCCAGATAGCGCCGTTGCGGGCGCGGATCTGAGATGGGTAATGTTCAGCTCACCAAGGAGTGCGTCCACTTGTTCTTTGCGTTTGGACTTGTCTTTCTCGACAAGCTCGACGACAGCTGCGACATTTTCCTCGACAGACATGCCGCGAAAGATTGACGCTTCCTGCGGGAGATAACCGACGCCGAGACGCGCACGCTGATACATTGGCAGCGCAGTGACATCTTCACCGTCGATTTTGATCGTACCGCTATCGGCGCCGATCAACCCCATAATCATATAGAAGCAAGTGGTTTTGCCAGCCCCATTGGGCCCAAGCAGGCCGACAACTTCACCACGCTTTAGAGAAACCGAGACATCGCGAACCACTTGGCGCTGGCCAAAAGATTTCGCTATTCCCGAGACAAGGAGACCATCTTTTGAAGGGGTCATCTCAACTGTATCTCCATCGCGCGGCCCGATGCCGTCCCAGGGAGCAACCCTAGAGCGCGTTGCTTAAAATATGATGAGTCTGGCACGGTAAATTTAATCATTCTGGTGTTAATTTTCTTGCTCGGCCGGATTGATCTGGATCCTGACACGGCCTGAGGCATTGCCTTCCTCACCTTGCTTATTGCATCCGAGCGTTGAACGCCCCTCGGAGATTTGCAGGGTAAGGCATTCGCCAGTTGCGATATCCTCGCCGCGCGCGAGAATAACATTTCCGGTCATAAACACCGTATCACTATTGGCGGTGTAGGTCGCATTGTCGCCGCGCGCTTTAAGCTCATCGGTCACATAGTGAACATTGCCGTCAGCTTTCATATCGCTGATCGAGCCGAAGCCGCCGCCAATACCGCCGCTATTGCCTGTCTGGGACCCTGCAAAATTAACAGTTAACACGTCTGATTGCAGTCTTGCATTGCCCTGAACCACATCAACGTTCGAAGTGTAGACCACGCGTCGGCTCTGATCGAGAATTTCGGCTTTGCCTGCCTCGATTTGAATTGGGCCGCCATCGGGGCTCAATTGCGCCACGGCCGAACCGGCAAGCCCGACCGCGAGGATGAGTGCCAAACCAAAACGTCTCTTCATATTTTTCTCCTATTCGGCCGGGTCGGGAGGAAGAATAATCGTCCTGACGCCGCCCGTTAATACGACGCTATCATTACTCCGGCTGAGTTCATAGGAACCAGAAGTAATGTCTCCGATGGGGCCTGTGCCTTCAAGCGGGCTTAAGCCAACGACTTTGCCGGATTTAATCTCGACTTTTGCATGGGTGCTGTGAAAGAGATAGCCACGCGCATCGGTCATCAATACATCTTCGAACAGATCGAGGGTTTCGCCCGACCGGTTGAACAGGCCAAGGGGAGCGGCAACATCGCCGGTTCTGGCGTTTTCAAGTTTCGGGTTGACCAGATCAATGAGATCATTATTCGCGCGGCGGCGCTCGGCGCTATCGGCGGTAATGACATATAAGTCGCCATTGACATCGCGGCCAGAAAAGCGCGGATTGAGCATGATCACCATTTCATCTGATGGCAGCGCCTCGGTGCCGCGAGTGGCGCTGTCATAGGCGCTGCGGGCGACATACCCAAGAAAGACACCAAGCGTAATAATGGCGCAGGCAACAAGGGCAAACCGCATCCATTTTACGATTTGGGACCGTTTACGGGCCTGCGCCAGACTAAGCTGGCGATGGGGGGCCCAGAGGGCGAGTTCTCGAACGGTTTCGGTGGACATAGGCAAAACGCTAACTGACTGGCACTGTCACCTTAGCCCGCTCGCACGTGGTCTGCCAGCGCCAATTCGCGTAGATGATGAAAATTCGCGTGCGCGCTAACCCGAATGGGCGAAAATATCGGTGTTTTCCCAACCGGCCAGATCAAGCTCGGCGCGGGTGGGCAGGAAGGCGAAACAGGTTTGGGCAAGCTCCAATCTGCCCTCGCGCACCAGCATGGCTTCAAGGCCGGCTTTGATCTCATGCAAATGCAGCACGTCGGAGGCGGCATATTGGAGTTGCGCATCGGTTAGATCGGCCGCGCCCCAGTCGGAGCTTTGCTGGGCTTTGGACATGTCGATGCCGGCGATTTCCTTTGAGACATCTTTGAGGCCATGCCGGTCGGTATAGGTGCGGGCAAGCTTGGACGCGATTTTGGTGCACCAGACGGGCGCGCAGACGAGGCCGAGATGTTTGCGCATCATGGCGACATCGAAGCGGGCAAAGTGGAAGAGTTTGAGGGTGGCGGGGTCGGCCATCAGGGCTTTGAGATTGGGGCAATCATAGGCGGGGCGGTCCAGCTGGACGACATGGGCCGTGCCATCACCAGAGGAGAGCTGGACGACGCAGAGATCATCGCGGTGGGGGTTGAGGCCCATGGCTTCGGTGTCAACGGCCACCACAGGGCCGAGGTCTATGTCCGCTGGCAAATCGCCCTTGTGCAGTTTTATCCCGTTCATGCGCTCGTATCCTCTGCTCCTATTGTTCTATTGGTAATTCAGGCGCTCGGTAAAAACCAGAAATTTGTCGGTATGACGGTTCAGGCGAAATCGGCGACAAGGGCGGCATGATCGCTGAGGCCATCGCGGCGGGCGGGCTGGTCTGGATGGGGCGGCCAGATGTGGCGGACGGCGCGCAAGGTGGGCAAAAGCGCGGCGTTGACGAAAATCTGGTCGAGGCGGAAGCCATTCTGCTTGTGGGAGTACCATGTGTATTCGCGCTTGTCGGGGTGGAGGGTGCGGAAGCCGTCATGCCAGTTTGCGGCGGCGAGATCGTCGAACCATTGGTCGGTGCTGGTGATGAAGACGGGGCGTTCTTCGTCGAGGTCGCTTTTGCCGGAATTGGTATCGCCGACAAAAAGCGCTGGGCCGGATCGCCAGCGTTTTGCCAGCGCCAAGACGGACGCATGATAGCCCTGTTTGCGGCCTGTGTGCTGGTTAGGGATGTGCATGCCGGCTATGGCGATGCCGGTCTCTGCCTCGCGGGCCATCAGCCAGCGGCCAGGCTCACTGGGTTTGGCGCGCAGAGGGACACGTTTGAGCGGTGCGCGGGAGGCGAGGAGCAAGCCATTTACATTGGGTTTTAGTTCGTTGAGCGTGTCGATCTGGGCTGTCAGGCCATTTGCAGCAAGGGCGGCGGCGATAGAGCGGCTCGGCGGGCCGGAGCGGTATTCGGACAGGACGACAATATCGGGGGCAAGACTTCGCAGAGCCTCGCAGATATGTTCAGCACGTTTGCCTCCGCCTGCGCGGATGTTCCACGCGACAAGCCGCACTAGCTGACGCCCTGCGCCCAGTTGCGAACATCTTCTATGAACAGATTGGGGGCTTCCATGGCCGCAAAATGGCCGCCATGGCTCATCTCGCTCCAATGGGTAATGTTGTAGGCGCGGTCGATCCAGCTTCTGGGCGGGGGTCCGTAGACAGTTTCGCCCGGGAATTTGGCGAAGCCTGTCGGGGTCTCGCAGCGGGTATTTTCGGGCAGTGCCCCGCCCCCCTCTTCGGCAAAGGCACGGTAATAAACGACGCTTGTGGCGAAAGCGTCGTTTACCAGATAGATCATCAGATTGGTCAGGAGCTGGTCGCGGGAATAGATGTCGAGCAGCGCCCCCCCACGCAAATCGGACCATGTGTTGAACTTTTCGAAAATCCATGCGGCTTGCCCGACAGGGCTGTCCATCAGGCCCAAGGCAAGGCTTTGCGGCTTGGTCATCTGCTGAAACAGATAGCTGCCTTCGGCTTGCATATTGGCTTGGGACTGTTGCAGCCAAGCGATCTCGTCATCGTTTTGGGGGGCGGCGGGCGTTGGGCGCAGGCCGAACATGTTGAGATGGATGGCTTTGCAGCCGCCCTTCTCATTGTGCGTACCGTGATTAAGGCCAAGGAAAGATGTCACCATTGCGCCCCAGTCGCCACCTTGGGCGAGATAGGTGGCGTAGCCGAGCACGTCGCGCATCAGACGGTCCCAGAGGGCGGCGGTGGCGCGCTGGCCAAAGGGCTTGTCGGGTTTGCCGGAGAAGCCATAGCCCGGCAAAGACGGGATGACGAGATCGAAGGCGTCTTCGGGCTTGCCGCCAAACCGGCTTGGAAAGGCGAGCGGTTCGGCGACCTGCCAGAACTCGTAGAAAGAGCCCGGCCAGCCATGGGTGATCAGCAAGGGTCTGCGTCCGTCCGCTTCGCCGACAAGGTGGACAAAGTGTATGTCGAGGCCATCAATCGTCGTTTTGAATTGGGGCAATCTGTTTAGCTCGGCCTCGGCTTTGCGCCAGTCAAACCCGTTCTGCCAATAGCGCGCAATATCTTTGAGCCAATTTGTGGACATGCCATAGGCCCAGGCGTCGTCTCGCGGGCCGCCGGGCGGCTCATACCAAGGATAAGCCGACACCCGCGCGTTAATCCAGTCGAGCTTTTCGTCTGGCACATCTATGCGGAAGGGGCGAAGGGACGCACTCATATTTTCATCCGGATACTGATCGGGGCATGGTCAGAGGGCTTAAAGCCGCCGCGCCATGCCAGATGGATATCATAGGTTTCGGCCATTACCTTGTCGAGCGCCGAGCCGTTTGCCCAGATATGGTCAAGCCTGCGGCCCCGATTGCTCGCCGCCCAGTCTTTGGCGCGATAGCTCCACCATGTGTAGAGTTTTTGATCGTCTGAATGGACGTGGCGGGCAATGTCGGTGAAGCCGCCTTTTTTGCGTGACTTTTCGAGCAGCTCCGTCTCGACGGGGGTGTGGGAGACGATTTTCAATAATTGCTTGTGCGACCAGACATCATTTTCGTGGGGGGCGACGTTGAGATCGCCAACAAGTATGCGCGGGGCGGCGCTTGCCTTTTCGAGCTTGGCATATTGGGTGCCGAGCTTTTTGAGGAAATCGAGCTTGTGGGCAAATTTGTCATTTTTATCAGGGTCGGGGATGTCGCCGCCAGCGGGCAGATAGATATTGTGTATCTCGACACCTTTGACCCGCGCAGCGACGACGCGGGCATGCCCTTCCCTGCAAAGTTTTGGCTCCGGCAGGATTTCGACGGGAAAGCGCGAGGCAATGGCCACGCCGTGATGCCCGCCGCGCTGGCCTTTGAGGGCTAAATGTTTGAGCCCCATCTCTTCGAAGGCTTTGACCGGATATTCTGCATCAAGACATTTGGTTTCCTGAAGACAGACCACATCCGGCGCCTCAGCCTTGACAAAGGCGGCCACGGTGGGCGCGCGCAAACGCACTGAATTGATGTTCCAGCTGACAATGTGAAGTTTTTCCATAGAACGGGTTTGCGACAATGTGCGCGGCCCGTCAACGCGTTCAAGCCCGAGGGGGAAGGGAAGAGGGCTTGAACGCATCAAACGCAAGGCGTTTAGCCGGATACATATCCAGCAACAATCGGCAAGGCGGGGACTTCAAGAGGGGGTAAGAAGCGTTCAACGCCCCGCCGACTGCATGCGAGACAGGTAGGCTTGGCCCAGAGCAAGATCAAGTAACAACTCTGTTAGGCCCGGACCCAAAGCAGGCCAGCCTAGTCGCGCTCATCGTCAGCATTGATGTCCTCGATGCGAAACAGTCTGGGGTTCAGCCGAACACCGGTCTCGACACCGGCGAGCTGGACGGATGTGACGCCGCCCGCCGGGTCTTCTGCGCGCCATGCAACAATGGAATAATCGCCTTCATCGAGGAACACTGTCAGCACACCCTCATTCTCACCCGAACGGTCCTCAAGCGTAAGGCCGATCACCCCATTGGCTTGCTGGACTTCGAGCACGTTTGCTTCGGTTTTGAAATCGAGGTCGTCATCGAGCAGCATGGCAAGTGGCGTTGCCGCGAGCGGCACACGGTCTTGTGTCTCAAGATCGGCGTCTTCAATCGCCACAGTGGCACCATCGGCAATGATCAAAAGCGGGTTGGGATCATCATAGTCGAACCGGATGCGCCCCGGACGGCGCAGATAGAAGTCACCCGCAGCCTCGCTGAAGTCAGCACCGATCTGGAAGAACCGCCCCTGTGCGGTCTCGATCTTGCCGAAGCTTGTCGATATCTGCGCCAGAAGTGCATCGCGCTCTACCCCTTCAATCGAGCGTATCGGCCCGACAGGTGCCTCGGAGAGTTCGGGGGCGGCCTCGGAGATTTGCAGGCTAGCCGGTATCAGCCCGACAGACAGGATCAGAGCAAGGATGGGTGCGAGAGATGACATGGGCGGTCTCCTAAGTGGTGGCGCAGTCGTGTATTCCTTCGGTGCGGACAAGATAGGCCGACATCTGGCCCGATGACAGGGCCAAAATCAGGCAAATTCGCCGCGATTGCTTGCAGATTATCGAACCGGAAATGAATAAGGGCCGAATTGGCGGTTATGCCACCCATCCGGCCTCTTATGATTTATCTCGCACACACGCCGGGTCACACAGTTGTGATCAATAGGCGGCCCTGATCAGGCACATTGTAAACCGCCATACACTTTTGTGGATGCGCTTTTTGCCTGGTCGCGCATCTTGTCACAAAACCGCAGTACACTTTTGTGGATGCGCTTATGACTTTCGCTTTTTCTTCTTTGGCTTGGCTTTTTTCGCTTTTGAGGGCTTTGCCGCCGCAGTGCTTTGCTTGGCCTTGATTTTTGGCCTCGGTGCTGCTGGTGCTTTCGGCTTTGGCGCAGGTCTTGCCTCGACCTCATCGGCTCCGGCAACAGCTGTGAGTGTTTTAAGCAGGCTATCGCGGCGCGTGGCTGGCAAGCTTTCCATCAGTATACGGTCCGCCTCCAAAACGCCCGGGGTTGCCTGCGCAAGCGCTTTGCGGCCAGCGGCCATGAGCGAGAGCGACTTGGCACGCGCATCGGATTTTGAAACTGACCGCTTGATCAGTTTTGCCTTTTCCATGCGGGCGGCCATGTCGGCCAGCGTCGAACGGTCTATTCCGGTGGCGCGAACAAGATGGCTCTGACTGACGCCTTCTTCCTGTGCGATAACCGACAGTACCGAGAATTGTCTAAGTGTGATGCCGGCGGCGCGCAAAGCGGCGGCTGAACGATTGGCCGCGACTTGTTGCGCTCTGTGCAATAAATGGCTCGCCGAATTTTCTAAATCAAACATGATTCCCCAATGTCCTCCAACAAATTTGTGTGGGTATTTAAGTTCAAATCCTATACATGTCAGGTATTGATTTTGTCCCGAGATACGCCTGACCACATTTATAATATAGACTCAATGATAAAATTCAATTCGATTGCACACTGAAGGCTCTGTTATGTCTCCCTCATTCATTTTGAAAATACCCGATAATGATGATCGTGAACGCCGCGTGTGTAATGATTGCGGGTTTATTGATTATGTAAACCCGAAGATTGTTGCTGGCTCCGTGGTGACAATCGGTGACAGGATTCTTTTGTGCCGGAGGGCGATTGAGCCGCGCAAGGGTTTCTGGACACTGCCTGCCGGATTTATGGAGGAAGGCGAAAGTGTCGAGGCGGGGGCCATGCGAGAGGCGATGGAAGAGGCACATGCGCAGATCAGAATCGACCGTCTGCTGGCGGTCTATTCGGTGCCGCGTATTTCGCAAGTCCAGATCATGTATCGGGCCGAACTGCTGTCTGATGTTTCAGCGGGACCGGAAAGTCTTGAAGTGGACCTGTTTGAGTGGAAAGATATTCCTTGGTCGGAGCTTGCTTTCCCCACTGTGGTTTGGGCGCTGACACATTTTGCCCAAGTGCGCGGGCAGAGCAATTTTGCACCCTTTGCCAATCCGGCTGGGACGGACAGGCTGACAAATTAGCAGCTTAGTTTGCCTCTTCGGAGGGCGCGGGGACAGTGTGCTTCATCGTATAGGGCACAAGCGACATGGCAAAAACGAGGCCGATCACCATATTGCCAAGCTTCCAATTGGCCCAGACATCTTCTGAGACTGTGGCGACAAGCACTTCATTCCAGATGGCCATAGCGATGAAGTAGAGCCCCCAGCAGGTCGCCAGCCGTGTCCATGCAAAGCCGGGCAAAGAGAACAGGCTTTCAAACATGATCTTCCAGAGATTGCGTCCGGTCATCAGGCCACCGAATATTATGGCGGCGAAGGTAAGATTGATGACGGTGGGCTTGTGCAGGAAGAAGCCCTTGCCGAACAGGATGCCGAGCACGCCGAAGACGACCACCATGCCAGTGGACATTAAAAGAAGTGGCGAGACTTTTTCTTTGCGCAAGAGCCGTTTGCCCACTTCATAGCTCATGCCAATCATCAGAATGCCGGTGGCCCAGTAAAGCGCAGTTTCGGGCGTAAACAGCCCCTCGCCTTCGGGGAAGCGGCGCATGACATTGTAGACGATGATAAAGGAGAGCACAGGCCAAAGCTCGCCCCATAGGCCGGCTGCTCCATCTGTGACTTGCGTACTTGGATCCGCCGATGGGCGATCAGTCGGCTCTGCGGAGCCTATGTCTTCGTCATGCATCTGCACTGCCTCTTGTGATCAGTAGGCCCCTTAACATGGTTTGTGCATTTGCTGCGTTCAATAAGAGCGCAACAGATAGATAGATTATCCCGCCCGCAACCGCTTTGAGCAAAAGTTCCGGCCAGCTTCCTAATTCGGGAACAATACTGATAACCGGCCACATGGCGAGCGCAGCGAGACCCGTCTTGAGAATTTCACCAAGCGGAACTGGCAGCACGACATGTCTGCGCCCGACCATGCCGAGTAGGACAATGCCGAGCGCATAGCTTGCGACCGTAGCATAGACCGCGCCCATCAGACCGAGCTTTGGCAGGAGGAGGATGTTGAGGAGAATATTGGCCACAGCAGGAACGATCATCAGCAGCGCGCGCTGATCGGTGCGGCGAACAAGCTGGAAGCTTTCGCTGACATAATGGATCAAGAGGCCATTGAGCAGGCCGGCCACGGCAATCCACGGAATGATTTTTGCAGCCTGTTCGCGCAGATCTTCGGAGATCATCGCTTCAGCGAGCGGCTCTGCGACGAGGCCAAGCCCGACCGCTGCGGGCAGCCCGAGAAATAGGATTGTTCCGAACAGGTTGCGTGCTGCGTCGGCGGCGGCCACTTTGCCATCTTTCTCGAAGGCGGCCATAATCAGCGGCGAGCCGGCCATCGCCGCCCATGCGCAGATCATCAGGACGGTTTTGTCCGCAACGCCATATCCGGCCGCATAGGCGCCCACGGCGGCGACATCTATGAAATGCTCGATCAGAAACCGGTCAGCGACGGAGAGGATAACATCAAGTGTAATGGCGGCTGCAATCGGGATGCCATAAGCCATCCAGTCGCGATTTCGTTTGGCATCATACGCGCCGCCTTTGGACTGGCGCAGCAGCCAAAAACCTTGGTGCAAAGCAATCACCGATGCCGCACCGAACATGCCAACAAAAGGTGATATCGGGCCGAGCCCGCTCTGCCATGCCAGAAGCGCACCGATAAAGAAGCCGAAGACGACGCGGCTGGTCTCGATCATGGCATAGCGGCTAACGCGCTGATGGGCTCTGTGGGCTTCGAGCGCCAATTGGCCGATTGAATTGACCAGCATGGTGGCCACAAGCCAGGGCATGATCGCGCTGTAATGGGGATCGGCGCGAAACTGAAACCACCAGAGAAGTGCGGCCACAATTACCATAACAATATGCCCGCGCAGGAGAAGCCTCAAGCCGGTGCGGTAATGTGTTGGGAGTTTTCTCTCTTCGGCGGCGATGGACGCAAAACGGTAACTGCCCGCTTCGGCCCATGTCAGCGTCATTGTGTGGATCAGTACCATGACCGAAAACATCAGGGCGTAGCGGCCATAATCATCTGCGCCGAGCAACCGCGTAAATACATAGACGCTGCCAAACCCGACAAGGCCATTGGCGAGGCTGACCGGAAGATAGCCGGTAAGATGCTTGACGAGTTTCATGACGCGGGAGGTATCAGAGCCTCGAAAGGGATGCTAGAGCTTCGCGCACGCCCTCTTGATGAAAGCTTGCTTGAATGCCTCCACGCAAGAAACAGACCATAACACCTTTAGATCCGCCACATGACTGCCAACTGTGCCCGCGCCTTTCCGCTTTTCGCGCAGATGTTACGGTCAGGGAGCCGGACTGGTTTAATGGTCCTGTGCCTTCTTTTGGCGACCCTCAGGCGGAGCTTGTGATTGTCGGACTGGCGCCGGGGATGCAGGGCGCGCACAGGACCGGCAGGCCGTTTACCGGAGACTGGGCGGGCGATCTGCTCTATGCGACCATTGCCAAATTCGGCTTTTCGCGCGGGGTGTATGATGCGCGAATTGATGACGGGCTGGAGCTTGAGAATGCAATGGTGACCAATGCGGTGCGCTGCCTGCCGCCCCAGAACAAGCCGGTCGGGGCGGAGATTAATCAATGCCGTCCGTTTCTCAAAGCGCAGATGCAGGCGCTACCGAATTTGCGGGTACTTATTCTTCTGGGGAAAATTGCGCATGATTCGACGGTGCGCCTGCTCGGGCTGAAGCTGAAGGATCACCCGTTTGGCCATGCAAGCCGATATGAGGCCGAGCTGGATGGACGGCCGATTGTGTTGCTCTCATCTTATCATTGCTCACGATACAATACGAACACGAAGCGGCTGACCCCTGAAATGTTTGAACAGGTGTTTGCGATGGCGCAAGCTGAAATAGAGAAATAGACGTGAGTGCTCTAATCTGGCAGTTCACCATTCTGCGCGAGGACTTGGCCAGCCAGATAGAGCGAGCCGCAAATCAGGATACGCGCGGGAGCAAGCGCGGTGGCCGCCTCCATAGCTTCTTCAAAGGTTTGGGCAAATGACGCATTTAGCCCGGCCGAACAGGCAAAGCCCGCCAGCTCGCGCGGGACAGCGCCGTCATGACCATCGGCATTTGGACAGGTGATGATGCTTGCGACATGGCCGGAGAAAGCTTCGAAATAGCGCGTTGCATCCTTATTGCGCATCATGGCTGTGACCAGCACCGTCTCGCCGTCGAGCGCAGAGAGAAATTTGGCGATAGCACGGGCGGCGTGGGGGTTGTGTCCGCCGTCGAGCCAGACCTCTCGTCCGCTAACCATTTGTGTGACTGGGCCGATGGATAATTTTTGCAGGCGTGCAGGCCAGACCGCAGCGTCCGAGCCGCGCTCAATCGCGTCTTGGGACATGTTGATGCCGGGTGCTTGTGTCAAAGCCAGCGCCGCCAGCGCCGCATTGGCGCGCTGATGGGTGCCGACCAGCGATTTGGGAACGGGCATGGCGGCGATATGTTCGAGGGTGAGCAGATGCAAAGCGGCGTCGAGGGCGAAAGCTTCTTCAGCGATGACGCCAGCGGGCACATCGGACTGTATGGCTGAGGCGACAGGGCACCCCGCTTTGATGATGCCGGCTTTCTCCCATGCAATGCGTGAGAGATCGGTGCCGAGAAAGGCTTTGTGGTCATAGTCTACGGGCGTAATCACGCTCATAATGGGCTTGGCGACAATATTGCTGGCGTCATACCGGCCGCCGAGCCCCGTTTCGAGAATAAGCAGATCGGCGGGCGTATCAGCAAAGGCCAGTATTGCAGCGGCCATTGTGGCCTCGAAATGGGTGATCTGTTGGGCGGGTTCGGTCATCACCGCGTCATAGACCTGATCAAGATAGGCAATGAGCGGGTCGTCTTCGATCAGCTTTCCGGCGAGGCGGATACGTTCGTTAAAGCGGACAAGGTGGGGCGAGATCGCAACATGGACAGACAGCCCAGCCGCTTCAGCCATGGCCCGCATGAAGGCACAAGTGGACCCTTTGCCATTCGTACCCGCGACATGGATGACAGGCGGCAGATGGTCCTGCGGGCGGCCAAGCCGGTCAAGCGCCGCTTCGATCCGGTCGAGCGATAGATCAATCGTCTCGGGATAGAGCGTTTCGAACCGCTTTAGCGCCGCTTCAAGTTCGGCACTGGCGCGGTTCAAGCAGAGCTACCTTTTTTCGCTTCGGGCAGCGGCGCATCGGGTAGTGCGGGTGGCGCAATTGTGTTGCTCGAACGGTCGGCCTTGCGGCGGCGCTTGGGCATAAGATGGGCGACGACCCGCGCCAGGACGGTTTTTAACTCGCGGCGGTCAGCGACAATATCGACGACGCCCTTCTCGCGCAAAAA
>CALLUH010000274.1 GCA_938011445.1 uncultured Hyphomonadaceae bacterium | reverse complement strand
TCAGTCTCATGCGTCCCATGGCGGCACGCTGGAAGTTTATGACCATGCCTCTTCCGTCACGGGCACGGACATGCGGTTTGCGGTGTATTTGCCGCCACAGGCGAAGGATGGGCCGGTGCCTGCGGTGACGTTTTTGTCGGGGCTGACTTGTACTTGGGAAAACGTCATGGCGAAGGCGGGGTTGCAGCGATGGGCGGCGGAATTGGGGCTGGCGATCATTGCGCCCGATACGTCGCCGCGCGGGGACGGGGTGGCTGATGACGAAGCCTATGATCTGGGTCAGGGCGCAGGGTTTTATCTGACCGCGCGCGAAACGCCTTGGGCAGCTCATTACAAGATGGATCAGTATGTCACCGAGGAGCTTTGGGCGCTGGTGCATGACAAGTTCTCACTTAATGCGGAGCGCCATGGCATTTTCGGGCATTCCATGGGCGGACATGGGGCGATCACGCTGCATTTGAAACATCCGGACAAGTACAAGACATGCAGCGCATTTTCGCCGATCACTTCGCCCGCACAGGTGCCTTGGGGGCAAAAGGCGTTTACGGCCTATCTTGGCGAGGTGAACCCGCTTTGGGAGCTTTATGACGCCACTGAAATTGTGCAGGAGCGCCAGAGCCGTGCGCATATTCTGATTGATACGGGAGATGCAGATCAGTTTTTGCGCGATCAGCTTCGGCCAGAATTGTTTGAAACGGCCTGCAAAACACATGGGCAAGCACTGACGAGCCGGTTGCAGCCGGGCTATGACCATTCTTACTATTTCGTAGCGAGCTTTGCCGAGGACCATATGCGCCATCATGCGGCGGGTCTTGCTCCCTAGTCTGGTTCGCGCTTAAGGTTGAAGCCGAGTTTAGGGGCAAGAGACAATATGATGGACCATCTGCCCTATTTTTTGGCTTGCCTTGGCGGGTATTTGCTGGGGTCGGTGCCGTTCGGGCTGGTGCTGACAAGGCTGGCGGGGCTTGGCGATGTTCGGGCAATAGGCTCTGGCAGCATTGGCGCAACCAATGTACTTAGGACGGGCCGCAAAGATCTGGCGCTGGCGACAGTTTTGCTCGACAGTTTGAAGGCGGGGCTGGCCGTTTGGGCATTTGCCTCGATCTATGATCGCAATGTGGGGCTGGTCGCAGGGGCTGCTGCGTTTGTGGGGCATTGCTATCCGGTCTGGCTGAAATTTGTCGGCGGCAAAGGGGTGGCAACCTATGTCGGGCTATTGGTGTTTGCCTCGCTCAAGGGGTTTGTGATTGGCGCGCCGGTCTGGCTTGGACTGTTTGCATTAACCCGCATTTCGTCGCTCTCGGCGCTGTGCGCAGCGGTGGCAGTGCCGATTGGGGCGTTCTTTCTGGGCGAGACGCAGTTTGCACTGATTGTACTTGCCGGACTGTCGGGGCTGGTGTTCTGGCGACATCGGGCCAATATTACACGCCTGATGGCGGGCACAGAGCCAAGATTCGGGTCTAAATCCGGACATGATGATGGCAACTAGGGCGCTCAGCGATCGCGAGCGGGTGGATTGGCTAAGGCTATCGCGAACACCACGCATTGGGCCGGTGACGTTTGCGCAACTGGTGGCGCGGTTTGGCACGGCTACAAATGCACTCGATGCCCTGCCCGACCTTTCGGCCAAAGCCGGACGCAAACAACCGCTCGTCGCGCCAAGCCGGTCGCAAATGGAGGATGAGATCGCCGCCACAGCAAATTATGGTGCGGCAATTCTAGCCTCGTGCGAACCGGATTATCCCGCTTTGCTCGCGCAGGTAAATCCGCCTCCACCCGTTTTAACAGTGCTGGGCCGAAAAGACCTTTTTGAGCAACCAGCTCTTGCTATTGTCGGGGCGCGCAATGCGTCTGCTGCGGGGCGCAAGATCGCGCGGGATATGGCAGCAGAGCTTGGCAAGGCGGGCTATGTGATCGTGTCAGGGCTTGCGCGCGGGGTCGATGGTGAGGCGCATGCTGCATCGGTCGAGACGGGAACAGTGGCCGTGCTGGGCGGGGGCGTTGATCATATCTACCCGCCCCAACATGACAGGCTCTATGCTGCACTGGCCGCAGATGGCGCGATTATTTCAGAAAGCCCGTTCGGACATCGCGCTACGGCGAAGGATTTTCCAAGGCGCAACAGGTTGATTACCGGACTGGCGCTCGGGACGATCGTGGTCGAGGCAGCCGAACGGTCCGGCTCGCTGATCTCGGCACGAACGGCGAATGAGCAGGGGCGCGAAGTTATGGCGGTGCCCGGTTCTCCACTTGATCCACGCGCGGCGGGCACCAATCGGCTGATCCAGCAAGGGGCCGCACTCGTGCAGACCTCGCAGGATGCGCTGGAGATCATCGACGGGCTGGGGCAGATGCAACTCAATATGCCGCCAATGCCGGACTTTCAAACCGAGCCGGACGATGACGTGCCCCCAGAACAGATTGATCGGGTGCGAGACGCCCTGTCCTTCAGCCCCACGCCACTTGACGAAATTGCCCGGGCGGCGGAGGTCGGTCCGGCGAGGTGCGCGGCGATTCTCATGGAACTTGAACTGCTAGGCGAGGCAACGACACTGGCGGGGGGATTGGCCGTTCTTGCCTTGCCGGAAGAAGCCTGACGAGCGGCATAGAGCGGGACAAGTGTATCAACTGATGGAAAACTGCCGATACTCGGCTTCGCCGCTGGACGCCTTGGCGATTGTTGCCTAAGCATGATTTGGAAACATCGTGTCGTTAACCAAGATTTGGCGACAACGAGAGGGAGTGTGTTTTATGGGGAAATGGGCATCCCTCTTTTTTGCTGCCGCGTTTGCATGCCCCGCACTTCCGGCCCTGGCGCAGGAGGAGCCGGAAAAGGTTATCCTCGAAGCGGATGACATTTCCGAAGAAGAAGACAGCAATATAATCATCGCCACCGGCACGGTTGAGGCCAGCTATGGCGGGCGGGTGCTTCGTGCGGACCGGATTGTCTATGACCGCAGGACCGGAAAAGTCCGTGCGACAGGCAATGTAGTGATCCTTGACGCAGACGGCACACAGCAATTTGCCGACGAAGTTGAAGTCAATGAACGGCTCGACGATGGCTATGCGGTGGGATTTTCGACGAGGCTACCGGCAGGCGGCGTGGCCACAGCCAATTCGGCTGTGCGTCAGCCCAATGGTATAAATGCGCTCGATCAGGCAATATATACGGCTTGCGAAGTCTGTGAGGAAGAAGGCAAACGTCCAACATGGGCGTTGCGCGCGAGGCGGGCGATTCTCAATGAGAATAATGATCTGATTTCCTATCGGGATGCCCTTTTGGAAATCGGTGGTTTCCCGGTTTTCTACCTGCCCTATTTCTTTCACCCCGATCCGACGGCGGGCCGCCGCTCCGGCTTGCTTGTTCCAAGGATCGGTGGCTCCTCGCGGCTGGGTTTTGTCTATAGCCAGCCCTATTATAAGGTGTTGTCAAAATCATCCGATATTACGGTTACGCCGAGTTTTTTCTCTCGGGTGCGGCCATTATTGGAGGTCGATTATCGCAAGAAGTTCTGGTCGGGCGATCTCAATCTTGCAGGTAGTATTACGTTCGAGCGGGATTTTGATGGCAATGGTAATCAGTTCGGCGAAGAGAAAGTGCGCGGGCACATCTTTGCCGACGGCGACTTTGACATAAACCAAACCTGGCGCTGGGGCTTTGGCGTTGAGCGGGCAAGCGATGATCTGTTCACCCGGCGCTACTCTATTGATGGGGAGGATGTCAGGCGCGGACTGTTTGATGGCCAACCTCGCACCCTGCTCTCTCAACTCTATGCGGTCGGACAAACGCCCGATTTCTATGCCGATGCTTCGCTTCTCTTCTTTCAGGATTTGCGTGCGACAAATCCGAACATCGCACAAGCACCGATCACGACCCCTTTCGTCTATGCTGACAAGTATTATGACTTCGGCAAATATGGCCGCGCATCTCTAACAGGCTCTGCGGCTATTCTTTCGAGGGATGCCGATGACGGTGTGACCGCAGATATCAACCCCGACAGCCGCCGGATCTCGATTGGTGCGGACTGGAACTTGACGCGGGTTTTACCAGGAGGATTTGTCGCTGAACCTTTTGCCGAAGTGCGCGGAGACTATTACAATCTTGATCCGGATGCTTCCGGCGAACGAACGGTTACGCGTGCTGTGGGATCGGTGGGCGCGAAACTGTCCTGGCCGCTTCTCAGGCAAGGCAAAACGGTGGACCTTCTGATTGAGCCGACGGTCCTTGGCGCGTGGGGGCTTTCCAACACAAATGATCCTGCGATCCCGATTGAAGATAGCCAGCTCTTTGAATTTGACGAGACGCGGCTTTTTGAGGCGAACGGCTTCAGCAATTTTGATTTATATGAGGGCGACGGCAAGCTGTCGGTGGGCATAACCAGTTCAGCTCGGTTCAAGAATGGTTTCAAGTTTGATGCAATTGCAGGCCGGCGCTGGCGTTCTCGCGTTGACACAGCCTTTGATGCGGCCACCAATCTTGAGGGCAATTCATCGGACTGGGTGGGATCGCTGTCGGCGGATTTTGGTCGGGCGTTGAAGCTGGAAACCAGACTGCGGCTGGACGCTAGCTCATTTGCGGTCAACCGGGTCGATGTCAAAGCCAGTACCCAGTTCTGGCGGGTTGCCGCCTCGGCCCGTTACTTCCGCATTGACGAGGACATTCGCCCGACTGTCCCGACCCCTGATGAAGGCATTGATGCGGGTGTGCGGTTGCGTCTGACGCGGAATTATTCCGTTAATTATCGTCAATTGCGCGATTTTACAGCGGGTAATGATATTTTGCAGTCTGTCGGGCTCGCCTATACCGATGACTGCTCACGGTTCGAGATTATATATCAACGCCGCGAATCTATTGACCGCAGCATTGGACGTGAAAATGCGGTACTTTTCCGGTTCTCCCTGAAGACGCTGGGCGAATTTGGAACGGGATAAAACAAGCATAATTTTACGTAATATTCTCTTATTCAGTGTGTTAACTGTTTGCATGATAGCGTTCACACGATAATTTACCGATTGAGACACCCAGTGTTTACGGAACCGGAGTATTTGCAATGAGGCGAGCCATTCTAGCAGCCCTGATTCTGGGCGCGACAAGTGCAATTGGAACCGCTCAAGAGGGCGGCCAAGAGAACGATATTTTGCAGCTTGAAGGCGTTGCAACGCTGGTCAATGACGAGCCGATTTCCTTCCATGATATTCGCCAGCGCGTGCGCATGCTGGCAATGACAGTCGGTGCAGAGATTACACCAGAGATCCAGCAACAACTTGCCCAGACCGCCCGGGAGCAATTGGTCGATGAAATCCTGCAAATGCAGGCCGTTTCGGAATTTAATGTCGAGATTGATCCCTCCGAGATTGCCTCGGCGGTTGATGATCTGGCAGCGCGAACGGGCGTCACGCGTGAACAACTTTATGACCAGTTTGCGCAGGCGGGAATTAACCCGACAACGCTGGAGTCCCAGATGCGGTCGGACATTGCCTGGCGACGCATGATGTCCGGGCTTTATGGGTCGCGCATCCGGATTTCCCAGAACCAGTTGGATGGGGAACTTGAGCAATTGCGGGCGAGCTCGCAGGAGACATCCTATCAATTGGGCGAGATCTTCCTGTTTGCGCCCGACGAGGAAACCAAGGTGCAAGCCTTGCAAGCGGCCTATTCTCTGGTGGATCAGTTGCGTCAAGGCGCACCTTTTCAGGCCGCCGCACAGCAATTTTCATCTTCTCCTACCGCTGCGGCGGGCGGTGATATGGGCTGGGTGTCGCTTGCCGATCTGGACCCTGTCCTTGCCGAACCCGTGGGCGCTTCAACACAACCGGGCATTCTGGACCCGATTGTCGCAAGTGACGGTATTTACATTCTGGTGCTCAGAAATCGCCGTGAACCACAAGAAGAAACCTCGCGCATGCTATTGCGGCAACTGATCGCGGTGGACGGCAGTGTAGACACTCTGGAACGCGCAATGAACCGGATTGACGGGTGCGGCGATATGGATGCGTATGCGGACGGGCGCGACGAACTTCTGGCGATTGAACTCGGCGAAACCAAACTGTCTGACCTATCGGTCGCTTCGCAGGAATTGCTGGTCGATTTGCAATCTGGCGATGCATCAAGACCGTTTGAGATGTCAGCGGGTTGGTCCTCACTTTATGTTTGCAGACGGAACGATGGCGCTGAGAATCTGCCAAGCCGCGACCAGATCGAGAACCAGCTATTCGGGCAGGAATTGGGGTTGATCTCCGAGCGTGAGCTGCGCAATGCACGGCGTGAGGCGACGATCCTCGTGCCATAGAGGCGTTGTTTGCGCTTGCATTTCCGTCCTAAGCGACGGACATAAGGCACATGGCAGAAGAGACGCACAAACCGATCGCTTTGACTATGGGCGACCCTGCAGGGTGCGGTCCGCAGATCAGCGGCTTGGCTTGGCATGCTTTGCACAAACAGGCCGAGCTTTGCTTTGTTGCGGTCGGGCCAGCGCGGGTCTTTGCGCTCTATGCGCCCGTCCAGCAGATAGTTAAGCTTGCGGATGCGAAGGACGTGTTTGAGACTGCGTTGCCCGTGCTCGATATTGACATCGCCCTAGCCTCTTGTGTTGCAGGAGAACCGGACGCGGGGAATACGGATGCGATTATCGGTTCAATCGAGCACGCCTCGCATTTGGTCCTGTCTGGCGAGGCCGCGGCGCTTGTCACCAATCCGATCAATAAGGCTTTGCTTTACGGGGCAGGTTTTGCGCATCCCGGGCATACGGAGTTTCTGGCGAATTTGTGTGCAGGCGACGGCCCCGCTCCGCCGCCGGTGATGATGCTGGTTGGTGGGGGCTTACGCGTGGCGCTGGCGACCATTCATGAACCCTTGATGCGGGTTGGCGATTTGCTGACGACTGATCTGTTAAACGCGGTCGGAAACACCGTGCACAGTGCGCTTGTTCGGGATTTCGGCATCCCTCATCCGCGTTTGGCCTTTACGGGGCTTAATCCGCATGCGGGTGAAAATGGGAGCATTGGCACAGAGGAACGCGACTTTATTAATCCGGCTGCGGAGTTTTTGCGGGCAAGTGGTGTTGATATTGTCGATGCGCGCCCCGCCGATACGGTGTTTGCGGAGATGCTGGGCGGGGACTATGACGCGATTATTGCAATGACCCATGATCAGGGGCTTATTCCTGTCAAAACGCTCGATTTCTGGGGCGGGGTGAATGTGACGCTGGGCCTGCCGATTATTCGCACGAGCCCCGATCATGGTACGGCCTATGAGGCTGCGGCGCGCGGGGCGTGCCGTGCTGACAGTCTGATCGCAGCAATAAAGCTCGCCACCTCCAATGCCCGTATGCGCGCTGTATGAAGAGGCCGCCGCTGACTGCCGCCCCCGCCCGCAAAGCGCTGGGGCAACATTTTTTGCACGATCCGGACATTTTGCATCGCGTGGCACTGGCCGCAGGGCCTGTAGCCGGGCGCACGGTGATTGAAGTTGGACCCGGCCCGGGCGGGCTGACGCGGGCGCTGCTCGACGAAGGGGCTGACAGGCTGATCGCGGTCGAGACGGACGCACGATTTGCCGAAGCGCTTCTGGCATGGCCTGAAGCGGGCGAGCGGCTGCATGTGCGCAAAGAGGATGCACGCAAGACCGATTGGGGAGCGGTGATTGCGCAGGCGGGCGGGAACATGCCCGCTATGGTGATTGCGAACTTGCCTTATAATGTGGGGACGCCTTTGTTTGTGTCATGGCTGAAGGCGGGCGCGTGGCGTGGCGAGATGGCGCTAATGTTTCAGAAAGAGGTGGCGCTGAGAATTTGCGCGCAAGCTGGCGAGGCGCATTATGGGCGGCTGGCTGTGCTGACGGGCGCGGTGGCCAATGCCCATATTGCATTTTCATTGCCGCCGGGGGCGTTTAAGCCGCCCCCAAAAGTGGACAGTGCTGTGGCTGTGATTACGCCGCTTACGGACGATAAGCGGTTTGGCGATTTGGCGATACTGGAGAAACTGACCGCAGCGGCGTTTGGCCAGCGGCGAAAAATGTTGCGGGCGAGCCTTAAGGGGATTGCCAAAGCGCATGGCAAGACTGCCGGCGACGTGCTGGAGCAGGCCGAGATTGATCCGACGGCACGGGCGGAGACGATTGATCAGGCTGGCTGGCGACGGCTCGCGCTCGCGCTGTCGGGCTAAGCGTCTTTAAGGCCGAGCACATCGAGAATGGCGGCGCGGGCGGCCATGCATTCTTCGGCGAAGGCTGGGTCTGCCAGATCGGCTGGGGAAAGCTCCTCGCGATAATGTTTGCGGACAACCACTTGCAGGGCGTCGATTTTCGCTTCGTCGAGGAAGGAACCTTGATGGGCGGCGGCGATCTCGGCCTCGGTCATAACAATGCGCAGGCGCAGGCAGGCAGGGCCACCGCCATTGCGCATGGATTGGCGGACATCGACATATTCGACGCGGCCAATCGGGCCATTGCCTTGGACGAGGCGTTCGCAATAGGCGGCAGTAGATGGGGTGTCGCGGGTTTCCGTCGGCGCGAGCAGAATAAGGCGGTCTTCGCCCGGCCATTGTAGGAGCTGCGAGTTAAAGAGGTATGACGAGATCGCGTCGGCGAGCGGGACTTCGGCGTCTGGCACCATGACGGGTTTCAAGGTGAACAGGCCCTCTGCGGCTTTGCGGATGTCGGCGAGGGTTTGTTCGGTGTCCTCAAAAGCGTGTTCGTGAAAGAACAGGGTTTCGAGTGTGCCGACGCAGACGACATCATTGTGGAAAGCGCCCGCTTCAATAGCGCGTTTGGCTTGACGGGCGAAGACGGTGCGCTCTGGCTT
>CALLUH010000273.1 GCA_938011445.1 uncultured Hyphomonadaceae bacterium | reverse complement strand
GCCATCTCGATTGACATGCCTGCCTCTACACAGATCAACAACATGTCGAGCGAATCTGGAAAAGCGCGCATAATGGATTGCTGGCGCTTGGACGCCAGATTGCTGACATAAAGGTTTGGCAGATAGAAGCCCGCCGCCATGCCAAACAGGAGAGATCCATATTTTATCGGCCCTTCAAGCGATGTCGCTTGCAGCACGAAGACATAGATAAAGGTCAAGACAAGGCCAACAAATGGCAGGATCATCCGCGCAGCATAAAAGGTTGATATTGGTCCGGGCCCACGCAAACCCGCGCGCAGCAAATTCGCCTCGACATTGGGATCTTCAAGCAATGTTTGCAGGTTGAACTTCGCGTTCAAGCCTGCAACCGCACCTTTTGACTCGCGCTTGAGCGAAGTATTGGTCAGCTCCGCCCTATTCTGTTTTCGCAATTGCTCCCGGCGATTGGTCACTTCCTTTAACCGTGTTTGCAGCTTGTCCCCCTGCAAGCGCGGCGCAACAGCGGAGATAACCGCCGCAAAGATACCCAGCGCGGCAAGCACAGAGGCACCCGCAGCCGGATCGCTGGCAATTTTCGAGACTTCAGAAACAAAAGACATTACGGCACAAGCCCCACTTTACATATCAAAATTAATCATTTTACGCATAATCGTTATGCCCATTGTCATCATAATCGTGGACAGCACGAGCAAGAAATGCCCCGTCTCTGTCGTAAACAATTCCAGAATGTAAGAAGGCGTTGTTACGAACACCAACCCACCAACAACGAACGGCAATGCGCCAATAATCATGCCCGAAGCTTTCGCTTCCGAGGACAGAGCCTTAATCTTCTCACGCATCATGCGGCGCGAACGAATAACAGCCGACAGATTCCCCAGAGCCTCGGACAAATTACCACCCGACTTGGACTGGATCGTCAACACAATGACAAAAAAGTTGATTTCGGGCAGTGGCACCCGACGAAAGAAATTTTGCAGGGCACGTTCCAGATTGGTGCCCATGGCGATCGAATCGGTCAACGTCTTGAACTCAGGACCAAGCGGCGCGGGGCTTTCACGTGCAATGATTTGCAAACATTCAGCAAGCGGAAGACCTGATTTCACGCCGCGCACCACAATATCAATGGCGTCGGCAAACTGATTGGTCATCTTGCGTGACCTGCGTGCCGCCATATGACTAAGCGTCCAGCGCGGTATCCCAAGCAATCCGGTAAAGCCCGCCATCGCGATCACGACCGGGCGCGACTTCAGATTATAACCCCAAGCCACAACACCATCGGCACCACTGAGAAATGCCAGCGTCGCCAAAACACCGCCGACAATGATTGAAATTATCCAGAATACCGTTGGCGAAATCGATAGGCCAGCCTGATCAATCTTTGCTTTGATGTTTTGCGGAACAAGAGACTTTTTGCGTTCTTCATCCTGCTCACGCAATTTGTCGAGCATCTTCTGCGTCTCTTTGCGACGCGCTGACGTATCGTCACCTTTGCCAGCGCGGCTTGATCCACGATCCCCTGATCCAATGGATTTGGCCCGTTTGCGCGCCGCTGAATTTGTATCGCCACTGGTCAATGCCAGCCCGATCCCGCCAATGGTCAGAAAGGCGAGCGCAGCGACACCATAAATGATTATTTCTTGCTGGGTCATGCCGCCTCCTCCAGCGAGTCCAGCGCGGCAGCAAGATCATGTTCGAGATTATAATATCGCGCCCGCTCCCAGAACCTCGGACGACCAATGCCGGTACCACGATGCTGGCCGATCAGCTTCCCATCAGCGTCTTCGCCATCAATCTCATAGGTCAGCACATCTTGAAGCACGATCGTATCGCCCTCAAGGCCCATCACCTCGGTAATGTTGATAATCCGCCGCGAACCGTCTCTAAGACGTGTCGCCTGGATGACCACATCAATCGAGCCAACAATCATTTCACGGATGGTTCTGGCAGGCAGAGAAAATCCACCCATTGTAATCATGGATTCCACCCGCGACAGGGCTTCGCGCGGAGAGTTGGCGTGAAGCGTTCCCATCGAACCGTCATGGCCCGTATTCATAGCTTGCAGCAAGTCAAATGCTTCAGGGCCACGCACCTCGCCGACAATAATCCGCTCAGGACGCATCCGCAAACAGTTCTTGACCAGCTCTCTCATAGTGATCTCGCCTGAGCCCTCAATATTGGGAGGCCGCGTCTCAAGCCGGACAACATGCGGCTGTTGCAATTGAAGCTCGGCGGAGTCCTCGCAGGTAATCACACGCTCATCGGGCTCGATAAAGCCAGTAAGGCAATTGAGCAAAGTGGTTTTACCAGAGCCCGTACCGCCAGAGATAAGCACATTGCACCGGGAATGGCCGATAATACGTAATATCTCCGAACCGGGCACTGAAATCGACCCAAAGTTCACGAGATCCTCAAGGCGCAATTTGTCCTTTTTGAATTTCCGGATGGTGAGCGTCGGACCATCAATCGCCAGCGGCGGCGCGATCACATTCACACGAGAGCCGTCAAGCAAACGCGCATCGCAAATCGGGCTGGCTTCATCGACACGGCGTCCCACCTGAGACACGATCCGCTGACAGATGTTCATCAATTGGGCATTGTCACGGAACCGGACATTCGTACGCTGAATTTTACCATTAACTTCGATATAAGTCGTATCAGCACCATTGACCATGATGTCGGCAATATCGTCGCGCGCAAGCAGAGGCTCAAGCGGACCATAACCGAGGACATCATTACAAATATCATCGAGCAGACCTTCCTGCTCGGAGATCGACATGACGACATTCTTGATTGTTATGATCTCAACAACAATATCGCGGATTTCCTCGCGCGCGCTTTCCTGATCGAGCTGCGCAAGCTGGCCAAGATCAATCGTATCAATCAGCGCATTGAAAACCGTGGTCTTGGTCGCGTAATACTGTTCGGATTTCTCCTTAATGACGATTTCCTCGGCCACAGGCGCGGGGGGCGCTGCAGGGGGCTTCGCCTTTGCAGGAGCGGCCGGAGCCGGGGCTCCCGCTGCTGCCTTTTGCGCAGGCCGAGGCGTTGCGGCCGGAGCCGCCGCTTTTACCTTGGGCTTAGGCGCAGCAGGAGCCGCTGGCCTTGCCGGAGCGGGAGCATTTCCGCCTGAAACACGCTTACCAAATGACATAACTCAATCCCTATCGGTCGCTACTACTTACCGAGCAATTTTTGAACAAATGACTTTGCAGGGGCATCAACCGCCTGCCCTGTCATAATTGAAGCCAGATGGTCTACGGCAAGCGATGCCTTGGCATCGGCCTGCGTCTCCGAAATCATCTGGCCATTGTTTGACGCTGTCCCGAACAGGCCCGGATCGAAGTCAATAACGATCTCCGGTTCAGTGCCGATGGCCAGCGCAAAATCCTTGGCAGGAATTTCGGGCCGTTTGGGCATGCCAGCCATATTCAGAACGAGCCTTGGCGGCTGATCATTGGGGCGTTCGGCCTTAAGACGGTCCAGAATATTCTTGCCATTTCTCAGCGATGCCAAATCCGGCTGACACACCATAATCACCTCATCAGAGGAAACCAGAGTCTGCCGCAGCCATGACGACCAGATATGCGGCAAGTCAAGCACGACATAGGGCACCGTCCCACGCACAGCCTGGATGACCGTTTCATAAGCGTCCACACCAATCTCGAATTCTTCCGACACGCTCGCAGGTGCGGTAAACAGTGACAATCGCTCGGTCGCCTTGGTCAGAAGCCGGCTGATAACCGCTTCATCTGTTCTTTCCGGAGATTGCAATGCGTCTGTAATCGACTGCGCGCCTTCCTGATTGAAATCGAGCGCCGTTGTGCCAAAGGCGATGTCCAGATCAACCAGTGTCGTATTCAGCCGACCATTCTCAGCAATCGACCAAGCCAGATTGTGCGCCACAGTCGAGGCACCCACCCCGCCCTTGGAACCAACAACCGAGATTGACTTTCCAACAAAAGGCTTTTCCGGATCAGCAAAAAGCCCCGTCACCGAGCGGATGAATTGCAACGGGGTAATCGGAGGAACAAGATATTCGCTCACTCCACGCGCAACCAGTTGGCGATAGAGCGCAATATCATTCATCGCGCCAACCACCATGACCTGCACACCGGCATCGCAATACTCCGCAAGGCTATCAATCTGCTCGACCATTTCGGACGCAGGTAAAGAAGATTCAACGATCAGCAGGTTCGGGGTCACATTTTCCGAAAGATAGGACATTGCAGCCGGGATACCGCCCTGGATCAGCTCCAGATCAGCACGCCGCATCCGGCGATCCTGACACGCGGTCTGGACCAATTGTCCTGTCGAAGATTGCTCGAAAAACACCCGGATGGAGATTGCCGGAAGCGAAGCATCTCCTCCCTCTGGCTCAGGCATCGTCATCGGCACACCGCCGCCACGTTGCCCATGATGATGCTCGGCCACCACAGCCGTTGCCGGCTTTGCAGCCGCCCGATCTGTCGGTGCGAGTTCCCCCTCGCCCTCCAAATCAAGAAGAAAATCGTCTTCGAATAGCGCATTTTCATTGGTCATGGCCGTCCCCTTACTCTAATTATCAATGGCATCCGAAATGGTGCCAGACTCGCCATCATTACGCTGCGAAGCTGTTTGCTCTCCTTGGCGATAGGCTTGGAAAGTAATGTGACGACGCGCACTATCACCCGGATCAAGTTCACGATTGCCTAACAAATCCGAAGGATCCGCGATCATCGCGGCCAAATTGGTCCGCACCGAACATCCAAGGTTCGGCAAATCGGCATTCGTCCGTGTACTTGCTATATCAACACTTCCAAGGCTTTCGCACTCTGGCGCGACCGCTTCGAACCTTCTGAAAGACAAGGTAACAACTGGTTGGAACTCGAACGGGCTCGCTCCACCTCTGATCTCTTTATATTCGATCCCGTTTTTCCACGCGATCTCGCGCGCTTCGGCAACCGCGCCAATCGCGCTCTGGGGATTGCCACTCCCCTGCGGCAGGATCATGGACAAAGGCCCCTGCCCGACATCTGCATAAGCACGGACGAAATCTGCAACCTGCTCGCGCTGATCAATAGACAAACGATTGCTCGACGGGTCCAGCACAATTTCAAGCGTTTCGAGACGTTCAACCACGCCAACATCGAACCGTTCGAGCACAGGTGTATCAATATATTCCACTGGAACGGCTGGTGAGCTGGAACACGCGGCCAATCCGACCGAAGCCAGTAATATGGCAGAAACTGTCAGTTTTGATTTGGTCATCGTTTTTCCTACTCTTCTATAAAGCCGACGGGTGCCGAATACTGCGTGGCGTCCGCTGGAATTTCATCATCGCCGTAAAGCCGGTTAAGCTTTCCGAACAGAACTGTTTTGGCATCACTGGCATTAGAGAAACCGGTATCAGGGGTGCGCAACTCCGATTGCCGTGCAGGATCGACCAGATATGGCGTCACGATAATCACAAGCTCACTTTCCTCATTGAGGAAATCTCGGGACCGGAACAAAGCACCAAGCACCGGGATATTCTTCAGTCCGGGAACCCCATCAAGGGTCTGCCGCGTGCTGGACTGGATAAGTCCTGCAATCATCATTGACTGACCGGATGGAAGTTCCACCGTCGTCTCTGCACGGTTCACCGTTAGAGCGGGAATGGTCAGCCCCTGGGTCACAATAATCTCGCCATTGGGTCCAACACCGGTCGATGAAGTCCCCTGAAACGCACCAGCAGATGACAGCTCGGACACTTCGGTTGACATCCGCAAGGAAATACGGCCTTCGGACAGAACAATGGGCGTAAAGCCAAGACCGATACCGAACGGACGGAACTCGACCGTGATTGTCCCTTCATCATCCTGAGCCACCGGCACGGGGAACTCGCCTCCGGCCAGGAAGTTGGCAGGCTCACCCGACAGTGCGGTAATATTCGGTTCGGCAAGCGT
>CALLUH010000272.1 GCA_938011445.1 uncultured Hyphomonadaceae bacterium | reverse complement strand
TTGTCAAAATAGACATCCATCGAGGCGGTGTAGCGCAAATTGGAATGCTCGATCGGGCTCATCGAGACGCCTTGAGCGTTGGTCGGGATCAGCACGAAGGAGAGGTTTTTGTAACGCGCTTCGGCAGGGCCGGAGCGGACGAGGCAATAGATATAGTCCGACCAGTCCGCGCCCGTGCACCAGCGTTTTGCGCCGTTGATGATGATCTTGCCGTCTTTGCGGTCAGCGCGGGTGGTCACGCTTGGGAGATCGCCGCCAATGTCAGGCTCGGACAGGCCATAGCAGAGCAGCATGTCGCCGCGTGCGATTTTCGGCAACATGGCTTGCTTCTGGGCCTCCGAGCCATTTTCGGAAATGTTCATGCCGCCATAAAAGGCTGCGTGGATGTATGGCCCCGCAAGCGAGGTGCCGAACTGGCAAAGCTCTTCGATGACGGCGGCGGCAGCGACAATATCGACGCCCGCCCCGCCATAGTGTTCGGGGATGGTCAGCCCGATCACGCCAAGATCCGCCAAGGCCTTGAAGTTTTCGCGGTCCCAGCGATGCTCGCGGTCAAGCTCTATGCGCTTCTCGCGCGGCAAGCGAGCTGCGCCGAGGCGGGAGATTTGGCGGCGCAGCTCTGTGATATGGTCTGGCTCTGGGGCGAAATGCGAATGTGTGCTCATAAGCCAATGTTAGAGGCCGACCGCTGGGGAAAGCAAGTGTCCGGCGAGGGCGGGACGAATTTCAGGCAATCAATTTATGGCTGCTTTCTGTGTCATTGCGGACGTTAGCGTGCGGCACAAAACGCCCTATAAAGGACAATGGCCATTAGGACCGAAGAAAACAAACTCCAACTCATTGCGGCCATTTTCCAGTTTGGGTGTATTCAATCATTCTAGTCGTTCTATGTGCTAAGTCTTCCGCTTCAGCGCGGACAAATTCGTCAAAAAGAACACCAAGAGGCTCCAGCTTATTATCGGACGGGAAAGCTGTAACCAGCTGCCCATCTGAATCAAAACCGATGTACGTCTGATCTCCAGCCACTCGTCTGTGTATCGGAATGAAAAATGGAAGGTCCGGAAACGTTTCCTGAAATTGAGAAACTTTACGCTCAACACTCATCCATTCTTCGATACTTTTTCCGAAGCCAAAGATGATAAATCCATAATTAGTAGCCCAAAATGGACGGACACTTCCAGTTTGAGCATTAGGCCATACTCTGTCGGTAGCCTCGTAGTAGATCGCACCAAACTTTCTCAAAAAATCACGATAAGCACTTGGCAGCTGCCACTTTACCTTACTTTCAAATGCTGTGAGCTGATCTTCATTGGGGCTTGCGTCCCCTGAGAAAGAAATAATATGCAAGCCATCACGGAAATAGTCCAACATCGGATGATATGGCAATCCGGTCTTAGGGTGCATAATGTACGCCTTTTGAATAAGAAAATAACTTAGTCATAGCATTCGTGAATAGCCAAAAAGTGCTAGGTTATGAATCAATCGAGCCAACCTTCAGCGGCTTCAACTCGCTCCAGAATAGTCACCCAAGTCTTTGTTTCCCCATGACCAAAAGCGGACCAAAACACCCCGTATGCCCTGCGCTGGTTGCCGCTATTGCACACTGTCCACCCATTGATCGACCCGTGCTTCGAGGATGTGGAGCGGGACTGCGCCGCCGCCGAGCACGGTGTCGTGGAAGCCGCGAATGTCGAATTTTTCGCCCAATTGGGTCTCGGATTTCTTGCGCAGTTCAATGATTTTCAGCATGCCGATTTTATAAGCAGTGGCTTGTCCGGGATTGACGAGATAGCGGCGCACTTCGGATTTAACCGCGCCTTTGGGGATTGGCGAATTGTCGTAAAAATACTGTCTTGCCTCTTGCTCGCTCCAGCCTTTGGCGTGCAGCCCCGTATCGACCACAAGGCGAATGGCCCGCCAGATTTCGGTCGTCAGGCGGCCAAAGTCGGAATAGGGGTCGGCATATGCGCCCATTTCCTTTGCAAGCCATTCCGAATAGAGCCCCCAGCCTTCGGAATAGACGGTAAAGCGGGCTTGCGTGCGGAAAGTGGGGACGCCTTCAAGCTCCTGCGCGATCGAGATTTGCATATGATGGCCGGGTAGGCCTTCATGATAGGCGATCACTTCAAGGCTCGGGATTGACATGGCACGCATATCCGAAAGGTGAGCGTAATAAATGCCGGGCCTTGAGCCGTCCGGCGTGCCCGCGCGATAATGCTGGGCCGCGCCCGGACGTTCGCGGAAAGGCTCGACACGGCGCACTTCGAGCGCAGCTTTTGGAAGAATGCCGAAAAACTCGGGCAGCTTTGTTTCAAGCTCGGCAATGTGGGCGGCCGCCGCGTCAATATACGCTTGCGCACCGGCATCATCATCGGAGAAATAGAACTGGTCATCCTCGCGGACAAAAGCGAAGAACTCGGCAAGCGTTCCGGTAAAGCCGACCTGGGTTTTGATGTCTTCCATCTCGGCGCGGATGCGGGCCACTTCGGCAAGCCCGATCTCGTGAATTTCATCA
>CALLUH010000271.1 GCA_938011445.1 uncultured Hyphomonadaceae bacterium | reverse complement strand
ATGCCACTTTCGCTTTAAAGGCCGGACTGTGGTTCCGGCGAGGTCGTCTTGTCATAGGATCTCCTGTTATCGGCAAAATAGCCGAATTCAGGCGGAAATATCACTTATAAGTACTGTGCAAATTTCCCGAACCACCTCTGTCTGCAAGGGATTGGGTAAAGAAGACAACGCTTACATTTTTCTTGCGGAGGGTTTTTAGCCATTCTCGAATACGCGGGGCAAATAAAGGGTCGTCAACAAGGAGCCAGGCTTCATCAAGCAGTATGATGGTTGGCCGACCGTCAAAGCGCTCTTCGAGGCGATGAAACAGATAGGTGATTACCGGAGCAATTGCCGCCTCGCTCGCCATTAATTCTTCCATCTCGAAGCAGACAATATCGGCTAATGAAATGTCATCCGTATCAGCATCGAGTAAGCGCCCATGTGGACCTTCGATCGTGTAAGGGTGTAGCGCGGCTTTAAGCTCATCATCCTGCAACAACATGCTAAGGCCCGTTAAGGTTCGCTCAGACATAGGGGCGGTTGCCAAGGATTGTATCGCCGACCAAAGGGATGCTTTTTTCTCAGGCGCCATCTCAACGCCTTCTTTTTCGCAAAGCCCTGTTATCCAGCGATCGGCAAATGTCGCATTTGACATTTCATCTATGTTGGCAAGTGGTTGCAGAGAGGGGCTTTGCTCTCCCCCAAGATCAATATGGAGGCCGCCCATGGCCAATGTAGAAGCGCGGGCTGATTTACCCTTGTCAAAGATAAATATTTGAGCGTCCTGGTATCGTCGCCATTGCATAGCGATGAGAGAGAGGAGGACAGATTTTCCGGCCCCGGTTGGCCCGACCGCAAGAGAATGCCCGACATCCCCAACATGAAGGTTTACGCGGAATGGCGTCGTATCATTTGTAAGCGCCTGTATCAGAGACGGTTGGTTCAAATGTTCATTATAAGGCTCGCCAGCCCAAACCGCCGACAGTGGCGTCATATGGGAGAGATTGAGTGTGTGGAGTATGGGCTGGCGAACATTTGCGTAGACATGACCGGGCAACGAGCCAAGCCATGCCTCTACCGCATTCATTGATTCTCTTATCGCAGTGAAGCCGCGCCCATTGACGATCCTTTCGGCAATGCGGAGCTTTTCATCTACGATATTAAGGTTCGGATCGCTGACGGTGATTGTTGTGGTCACATAGCCGAATGAAACCAGATCATTACCAAGTTCCTGCAAGGCTGCGTCTGCATCTGCCGCTTTGTTGTCTGCATCATTGTCCACCAACGCTGACTGTTCATTGAACATCACTTCACGGATAGCCGCGCCCATATTTTTGCGCTTTGCAAACCAGTGGCGGCGTTGGCGGTTTAGCACTTTTTCTGCTTGGGTCTTGTCCATAGCTATAAAGCGTGTTGCCCAGCGATAGCTGAACCCTTGCGCATTCAGATCATCCAGAATTCCGGGAATTGTCGAGGATGGAAAGCCAAGGATCGTTAGCGTGCGGATATGGTTATCACCAAGCCTTGGTTCCATCCCGCCGGAAAAATGTTCGTCCGCCAAAACTGAATCGAGAAATACGGGAAGTTCCGGGGGTGTGATTGGGTGGCGTTTGGTGGAGACACACTCATGCAGGTATTGCATTGTCTCGGCGTTGTTCAGTGGCTGAATGGTCTGAAGTGTCTGATTAAGAAGATCATACGCGCGGTCCACATATCCGATGAAGGTTTCAAGCCTGTCCCGCCATCCTTTCGGATCATGCGCCTTGGATCGTTCAATAAGAGCCTTTTGCGCTTTACCTGTTGCGTCGGCGGGCGGCAGCCAAAGAATAGTGAGATAGTACTGGCTTTCATATTGATCTGTTGTCTCCTCAAATCTAAGGCGTCTTTCCTGTTCGACGAGCCAACTGGCTGCATCGCCAAACTTGGAATGAGGATATTCAAGCGCTGGGTTTCTGCTTGCTTCAAAGAACAGCGCCCAGCCTGATCCAAACCGTCTGAACACATTATTGGCGCGTGCCATGACCGCGATCAGTTCAGCCTGTGTCGAGCTTTCCAGATCGGGACCGCGATACCGAAACGTCTTTTGAAAGGAACCATCCTTATTCAAGATGACGCCTTCTGCAGGCGAGCATGCCCAAGGTAGATAGTCAGAAAGATGTTTTGCCTGTGTGGAGTATTCTTTCAGCTTCATCATGACAGAAACCCTTTATGCTTGATGGATCGGATCGCGACGGACAGAAAATCAGGGTCAGTCTTGGCGGCCAGAACGGCTGCGGAGTGTCCGAGAAGCCAAATGAGCAAACCAGGAATCCAGAGACGTAAACCTAAGGCCACGGCGGCGGCGGCTGTCCCTATCAGAATGGCTGCTGATCGGGGCGCGCCTCCGAGTAAAATTGGCTCGGTCAAGGAGCGATGCAGCGGTATCTCATAACCTTCCATTGAATCAGCCCGCCACAACAAGAAGCGTCGAGCCGCCACCGAATGAGAAGAATGTCAGGAAAAAGGACGTTGCGGCGAAGGCGATAGACAAACCAAAGACAATTCTGATGAGATTACGCATTCCGCCAGAGGACTCGCCAAAGGCCAAAGCCAATCCGGTTATGATGATGATAATCACCGCAGCGATCCGCGCGACAGGCCCTTCAATAGATTGGAGTATCCGGTTAAGCGGCCCTTCCCATGGCATTCCCGAGCCTGCTGCGTGGGCGACGCCTGAACACAACAGATAGAAGATTGCTATAAAGACTATAAGTTCCAGAGTTTTCACAATGGCTTTTGTTAGCTGGTACACATCTCGCCTCCTTGGCTAGTTGATTGAAGTTTTGGAGTGGAAAGGGGCGCGAATTGATATTCGCCATGGTCATCAAGTCCCTGAACGCACAGCGCCTCTTCAACCTGTCTGGTGCCATTGCGGCGGCTCATAAAGACGACGACGTTTACGGCCTCTGCGATCAAATCGCGTGGAACATTGCTGGTTGCCTCTGCTGCTAACTGTTCTAATCGCTGAAGTGCGGCGATTGCGGAATTTGCGTGCAGTGTTGTGACCCCGCCTGGATGACCCGTGTTCCACGCTTTGAGAAGATCAAGCGCTTCTGGGCCACGCACCTCGCCAACGACAATCCTGTCGGGGCGCAGGCGCATGGTTGAGCGCACAAGGTCAGTCAGGCTGGTAGAATCACGGTGCGTTCGTAATGAGACCGCATTAACGGCGGAGCATTTCAGCTCGCGCGTATCTTCAAGAATAACAACCCGGTCCGATTTGAATTGCGGCTCGGCGAGCAAGGCATTCGTAAAGGTCGTCTTGCCTGAAGACGTGCCACCTGCAATCAGTATGTTTGATCGTTGCGTTAAGTGACCTCTTAATGCAGCTGCTCTTGCCGGAGCCAGTGCACCTTGTGCAACATAGTCATCAATAGTGTAGGGCGTGGTGGCTGCTTTGCGTATCGCAAAACAGGGCGCGACGGATATAGGCGGGAAAAGGCCTTCAAATCGTTCCCCGCTTCCGGGTAGTTCCCCGGAAATAATCGGCGTTTCTTTGTTGCATGGCTGGCCCATAGCGCTCGCAACAAGCCGAATAATCCGGTCTCGTGCATCACTTTCTATGATCGCGTTTTCGGAAACCACACCAACACCCGCGCGCTCAATCCAGATGGAGCCATCGGGGTTAGCCAGAATTTCGATAACATCATCCGCATCAAGTGCATCACGGATGACGCCTTGAAACGCGGTTCGCAGCATGGATTGCCTGCGAGACGATGTTATGGAGCGTCCAGATTTCTGCATTTTCCCCTCTGCCATTCTGGCGTGATGAACTGGGGAAATGGTCTGACTTTATAGGCGCTTTTAATAGTTAGAAATCTGGCAAAAGCTGGCAAGCACGGGCAATTACCAGAAAAATCGAGCTACGATCATTGTTATATATATCAATTCATAGGAGTGGCCGCGACGCCAAGTTCTTCTGCAATTGTCTTGAACCGTTTGTCATGCGTTAGAATTCTGGCGCGACCATCAATTTTCGCGGCGGCAAGAAGGTGCGCATCGATATAGCCCATACCGCGTGAGAAGAGTTGATGCGTATTGATCATAGACAACACATCTTTATCTCTGGCGACGGGAAGCTGAGGAAACCGCGATAGGCGAAATAAGATTTGTTCTCGATCTTTTAGCGATCCAAGCGCCAGTTCTCCAATGATAAAGGGATGGCTACAGACAAGACCCGCCTGTAAAGCGTCATTCAATGCGGGTTCTGAAACGCGCAGATGATCTATCCAGACCGATGTGTCTACAAGATACATAAGGCGCTATTCACTGGCCGCCATGCGTCTGCGGGGCGGTGCCTTTGCATCAGGATCAGACCCGCCAAGAGCCATCATGCGGCGGGCGTTCTCGCGGGCGATCAGGGCTCTCAACGCTTCTCTCAAAAGGGGAGCTGTGTCCGTGATGTCAGTGAGGTCTTTCGCCTCATTCATAAGATCATCATCAAGGGCGACAGTTGTGCGCATGTTTGCCTCCGTTCAGTATCAAAGCAAGCACAATATATATCATCAAATGGTGAATATTTCAATGCCTTTCGTGAAATGGGAGAAACGACATTTAACAGGGATCAGCCTAGGTCCTGCTGATCTGCTAGCTCGCCCAAAACCCTGACCGATAAAGGAGCTTGAGACACCATTCGCCTCCCCACCTGATCCAGGAAATAGTCATAGCGTTTGGCGCCTTGCCTTTGTGCATCATCTCGCTCGCCGGCACGCATCGGTTCGGTCAACGTAAGCCAGTAGAGGACAAACTGCCCTAGAATTTCCAGAGTGACAGCTTGGTCCCGTTCGATTTCGCCTTGCTTCAAATCAAATTGGTTCATGCGTTCCAGCACCAATTCATCAAACTTGTTGACATGGTCCGGGTTGAAGTAGGCTGACAAAGCATCGTCAAAAATTGCCGTCTTGGAAACACTCGGCATGGATGCCATGTCTTCAAGATGTTTGTAGTTCTTACGGGAAATATAGACGTTTAGTCTGACCTTATCGCCCATATCAAAAGCCTCCGATTACATCATCATCGGCAAAGTCGAGTGCCGCAGCCTGCTGGAAGCGTTTGAGGGCGGCTTTGCGAGCGGCTTCATCATCAAAGTCATCTTCAAGAACGCCGCCATCTAGACCGGGAACCTCTTCTCTGGCTTCCGGTATCGGGTCAACGTATTCAGGGGTCAGTCTTAGTTCTTTCCCTCCATTGCCTTCATCCGGGTCTCCGGGGTTAGGGTCCGTCACTGGTATCGGGCCGAGACCGCGTTCATCAAATGGCCAGTCATGATCGCGGCTTTCTGGCAGGATCATCTTGCTTGGTGGCTTGTGCAGTCGCGTTTTGAAATTTCGATCCTCATAATAACGCAGTTTCTTTCCGAGGATTGGCGGCACACCAGCAACCATGACGAGCTCATCATCTGGTGGTAGTTGCATCACCTCACCGGGCGTCAGCAAGGGCCGCATTGTTTCTTGTGAGGAGACCATGACATGCACAAGCCACGGTGCCAGGCGGTGCCCCGAATAGTTTTTTTGTGAGCGTTGCTCCGTTTTTGTTCCGAGCGCTTCGGAAACCCGTTTGGCTGTGCGCTCATCATTTGTCGCGAAGGTGACCCTCACATGGCAATTGTCCAATATTGAATTGTTCGGACCGTAAGCCTTTTCAATTTGATTGAGGGATTGTGCGATCAGGAAGGCGCGAATGCCATAGCCTGCCATGAACGCCAATGCGGACTCAAAAAAATCGAGCCTGCCAAGGGCGGGAAACTCATCAAGCATAAGCAAGACGTCGCCGCTCGCGCGGTCTTGCTTGGGAAGTTCTTCCGTCAATCGCCTGCCGATTTGATTCAGGATTAGACGCACCAGTGGTTTTGTCCGTGATATGTCTGAAGGCGGGACGACAAGGTAAAGTGAACACGGGTGCTTGCAGTCGATGAAATCTGCAATGCGCCAGTCGCTTGTTGATGTGACCTTTGCAACGACCGGATCGCGGCAGAGAGCCAGAAAACTCATTGCTGTTGATAAGACGCCCGAGCGTTCGTTCTCTGATTTATTGAGAAGCTCTCTTGCGGCCTGCGCAACGACGGGGTGGGTTTGATTTGAGTGACCATTGCCAATATGCTTTGTGCGCATCATATGAGACAGCGTGGATTGAAAGCTACGGCTTGGATCAGACAGGAAGTGTGCGCACCCGGCCAGCGTCTTGTCTTCTTCGGCATATAGGACATGCAAAATCACACCAACAAGCAGAGCATGTCCTGTCTTCTCCCAGTGATTGCGTCGCTCAAGTGAGCCGTCTGGGTCAACAAGGATGTCAGCAATGTTTTGAACATCGCGGACCTCATTTTCCCCTTTGCGCACCTCAAGCAATGGATTGTAACGCGTTGAGTCTGGATTGGTCGGATCAAACAGCAAGCAATGTGAGAATTTTGAGCGCCAGCCAGAGGTCAGCTCCCAATTTTCACCTTTGATATCGTGAATGATCGCGCTTCCGGTCCATGACAATAATGTCGGGACAACCAGTCCAACGCCTTTGCCGCTTCGCGTGGGAGCGAACGCCATCACATGTTCAGCCCCTTTATGGCGTAGATAATGCGCTTTCCATCGCCCCAGAAACACCTTCTGATTTCAGCAGGCCAGCGCGCGCGAGATCTTGCTTCGTACCCCACCTTGCAGACCCATATGTCGTGACGTTCTTTTGAAGCCGCGCGCGCCAAACGGACATGAAAATCGCTGTAACAGCGCCTGCCAGACCGCCAGCTCCGGCTATGATACCAGCTTTTCTGAACACATCGGGCGCGTAAGGTTCATAGGCATACCACCATTGGAAAAGACGCCATGGATAATAGACTTTTGTGTCAGCGAGCGTGAACCATGAGGGACCAAGCCGTCCTTGGTAATTGAACTGATCCGCCGTCCATTGCGTCGCGCCCCATAATGACAAAATGATTATACTAAAAACGAGAAGCACTTGACCTAACAGGACTTTGGATTGCGTCATTTCTTTTCCCTTTCGTCGCTCGCGGTTTTGCGACGTGCATGTCACGCCCGCTGACCATGCGATTTTCTGGGAAAGTGCAGTCTGCGCCTAGTTTCAAATCTGGCAAAAGCTGGCAATGAGTATCAGAGACCGTTGTGGAGCGAATTTAAGACGCTTGTATTTATATACCATAGCGCCTCAACGTGTTCTGCCGAGACGCCCCTCGCGGTGGACAGACAAAGGGCGCACCTGTGATTCCAGGTATTCGATGATCTGTCCGGCAATATCCTTTCCGGTGGCGGTCTCTATGCCCTCTAGTCCAGGTGATGAATTCACTTCCAGCACTTTTGGGCCATCCTCGCTGCTCAAAATATCAACGCCAGCGACAGCAAGGCCAAGCTCTCTGGCCGCCTTTTGGGCAGCACTTCGTTCTGCTTTCGTAAGCCGGGCAATGTGGGCTGTACCGCCGCGATGCAGATTGGACCGAAATTCCCCTTCCGTGGCCTGACGCCGCATTGCACCAACAACTTTGCCGCCGATAACAAGGCATCTGGTATCAGCCCCGGCAGCCTCGGCAATAAACTCCTGAACGAGGAAGTTTGCATCAAGCCCCCGAAATGCATCGACAAGGCTTTCTGCTGCCTTGCTCGTTTCGGCAAGCACAACACCGCGCCCGTGAGTCGATTCCAGAAGCTTGACGACAACAGGTGCCTTTCCGGCAATCTTGATAAGATCCTTGGTGTCTTTCGGGGAGTTTGCAAAAGCCGTCACTGGCATGCCAATCCCGGCACGCGCGAGCAATTGATGTGCAAGAAGTTTGTCGCGGGACGCTGAAATTGCATTCGCCGTATTCAGACAGTAGGCTCCCGTGTTCGCAAACTGGCGTAACACCGCCGTTCCATACGGTGTAACGGAAGCACCAATTCGCGGGATCACAGCGTCATAACGAGGCAAAACGTCACCATCATAGTGCACCTCCGAGCCAATGGAATCGATCCGCATGTAGCAACGTGTTGTATTTACGCGCTCCACAATGTGCCCTCGCGCTTCACCTGCTTCGACTATTCGGCGGCTTGAATAATTACCCGGCTCGCGCGTCAGCAAGGCAATACGCAGCGGTCGTTGCACCG
Source organism: uncultured Hyphomonadaceae bacterium (assembly GCA_938011445.1). Taxonomy (GTDB): domain Bacteria; phylum Pseudomonadota; class Alphaproteobacteria; order Caulobacterales; family Hyphomonadaceae; genus CALLCD01. Next base: position 3,508 of record CALLUH010000271.1, on the reverse strand, counting down.
GTTTGCGACGTGGCATGCCCCGATAGGCCGAATAATCCAGAACTGGCTGCACAAATGACTGGTTGGGATCGACTACCATATCGTCAAGTATCGAGGAGCGCCCGAGCAGCATGCGATATGCCATGTTCTCCCGATTGGTCAGCGTGATTTCAATTGGCCAGGTCTTCTCGCCAATAACAACGTCCGTAGAAATTACATACCGTAGTTCGGTTTCGCCATTTGAACTGGTTACATTGCGTCGATCAACAACCCGTGCCGAACAGGTAATATCCAGGGAGGGGTTTGACGGGTCCGGCTGGATCAAAAAGCGGACACGCGGCTTGTCTGCGGGTCCAAACGGTTCAATCACAGACGCGTGCAAAGCAGATGTCCGCGCGCCTGTATCAACTTTAGCTCTGATTGCTGGAAGGCCAAGCCCGGGTAAGGCCAGCCATTCTTCCCAACCGAGTGCAAATGAATCCGACACGGCCATTTCCTTTATACAAAATAAGATGGCCTATTGCTCAGCTTCTCCGTCTAGGCAAATGTTTTTCATACCGGTTGGTGTAAAACTCACATATCCGCATTTCCAGTATCAAGGTCGTATTCCGTTTCACATGGAAGTATCGGAAGCTGACCTCTTCTGACGGGACGTTGCATGCGCCGCATTCGGGGGCCATTTAACCGAGATTTTTTAGGTGCCCGGCGCGCCGGGCCTTTCTTCTTCATACCGCCCATATCTGGTCTCCATATTTGGTGTGGGCACACTGCCGTCTGAACCATTTCGTTCGGCATAAATCTCCTCAGGTGCGGGGATCGAGGTCACCTCCCGGTAAGCCCGCTGGCATAACCGGTTGCCAGTTTGTTTGCTCAGGGTCTGGCACAGGGATCTTGTGGAGTCTGCGGACCAGCATGATTGTGGACACGAGGAATAGTCCTGCTGCGGCAAAGGCAAACAGCCCATCTGCTCCAAGCGGGCTCCGCATGGTCACGCCTGCAATGACAGGCCCCAGAATGGAGCCAAATGCCCAGATGAGCAGAAGCATGGACATCAGGGATGTCATGTCCTCATCATCTACCCGGTCAGCACCATGCGCGACGCATACCCCATAGAATGACAGTGACCCCGCACCCCAGACCCCAAGAAGTATCAAAGTGGCATGCATAGACAGCGCGTGACCGAAGCTGAACAGAAGACCCGCCGCACCGCCTGACAGCGCGCACATAAGGGCAATAACCGTTCTCCGCTCAAAACGATCGGACAAGCGGCCAGCAGGCCACTGGCTCAACAATCCGCCAATATTGGCGGCGCCATAGGCCATTGCAGCCAGTGCCAATGCCTTGGCGTCCTCATTTAGTTCAGCCGCATAAAGCGGCAACAAGGCAAACACACCTGTATTGATAAGACCTGCCAGGAACACACCGATAACCGCCGAGGGGGATTGCCTGAAAAGGCGAAGATAGGCTGCATCACGTGGGCGTAAGCGGACGGGTTCCTGCGTGCGTGTCATACAGATAGGAATAAGTGCAACCGCCAGAAAAAGCCCCGGCCACAAAAAAGCTTCTGGATCGGTGGCAATAGCGCCAGCGACAATAAACGGTCCGCAAAACAGAGCGACCTTTGCAGCGAAATTATAAAAGCCCAGAATGTTTCCACGCTGGCGAGGCGGCACAGCACGGCCGAGCCAACTTTCTATGGATGCAAACATCAAGGCGAAACCCACCCCTTGCAACAATCGCAACAAGGCCCAGCCCGGTGTAGACACCCAAAGTCCCTGCGCAATTGCTGTGGAGGCTGTTAACGCAGCCGCAGCTGCAAATATCCGAATATTGCCAACGTCAGAAATCAGGCCCGGCGAGAGATAAGCACCCAACATGAAGCCGACCGCGTGCAGGCTGGCGACAAGACCTATTCCGGTGGCAGACAAGCCAAAAGCCTGCAAACCAACCGGTGTAAGAATCACAAGAATGCCGCCTGCCAATTGTAGAAACCAAACGGCCAGAACAAGCGGCATAACGGATTTGAACATTCCCATCTAACTTGACCTTGCAGGTATGAGCAAAGCTCACATTGAAACGTTTTACCTAGGTCTTCACGTCACGCATATTGGCGAGCATCGCCCCATTCATCAGGACCCGGTGACGGGGTGGCTGATGCACCACATCGCCAATTGTAAACTCGGCATAATCACAGGTAAGTTCTTCGTTTTCACCAATATCAACAAGCGCCACACCAATCTCTGGATTGGAAAAATCTATGTTTGGTGTGTCGGAATGGTTCATGAAACGCCCTTCATCCGCATCCAGCACGATGGAGGATGGATCGTGAGGGTGCACATAGGTATAGCGCTCCATGAACTCTCTGACATGAGGTGGCAAAGTTTCAGGAAAATTGGCGGAAAAGACCTGATCAAACATCGGATCAAAGCGCCAGATTATGTCTCCACGAGCGATCGGCTCGCTTGTGAACACACCAAGTCCTTCAATCGTTGAAGGCGCGAGATAACACCGCACAGTCATCATGCACGGACTCTCCATTTACAAAAAGCGCCGGCCGCTCTCCGGTCGCTGATAGTGGAGGAGAATGACTCCTCGCGTGAGCGGCACGCCATTAAACCCAAGCTCCCAAAAATAGGTTTTGGCAAGCGGTTTTTATGTTTGTTAGGCGCAATTTATTTCACGTGTGAAAGTCCGTTTTGGGCGTTTCCAATAAGCGAAACCTCTGTTTGGCCTACAGTTCGCAGCAAACATGATTTTGGAGAGAATCATGTCATTAGCCGAAACAGCAACGCTTAAAGACCAAACCAGTAACAAAGGCGCCCCGCGTGGCCAAAAGCGCCCATTCCGTCCACGAGAAGTCTGGGCAATCCGTGCGCGGTTAGAGATGCTGGGTGAAGTTCGTAATTTAGCTCTCTTGAATTTGGCCATCGACAGCAAGCTACGTGGCTGTGACCTTGTAAGAATAAAAGTGTCAGACGTCTTCTCGGCGGGATCGGTTCGCGAGCGCGCTATGGTTATCCAGAAGAAGACATCGCGACCCGTTCAATTCGAGATCACCAAGCTGACGGTAGCCTCACTGATCGCTCATGTTCAATAAGCTGGTCTGACCGAGGTCGACTTCCTATTCCCAAGTCGTAATCGGCAGAGCGAACACATAACAACGCGCCAATACCATCGCATTGTCAACAAATGGGTGAGACAGATCGGATTAAAGGCTTCGGATTACGGAACCCATTCGCTACGCCGAACGAAAGTCGCGCAACTCTATCGAAACACCGGCAACTTACGCGCCGTCCAACTCCTGCTCGGCCACGCAAAAGTCGAAAGCACGATCCGCTATCTCGGCATCGAACTCGAAGATGCGCTGCAGATTTCGGAGGCTTTGGAGATATAATGAGAGTCCGTTTTTAGGGCGATTTTTGCCGCTTATCCTAGCTGTTTAAACGATTATTCCCGTCAACCGATCAGCAATCAGCCGTACATTTCTCGCCGCAACGCCGCACTCTTTTGCAAGCTTGCTCCAGCTCGC
>CALLUH010000270.1 GCA_938011445.1 uncultured Hyphomonadaceae bacterium | reverse complement strand
GCAAAACCGGTCATTAGTGTTCGTGACATGCAGCCGATGTTAGCATGAAGCCAAGCAAAACGCTGACGCACATTTCGTCTGGAAGCAGAGATTGTTAAGTGACCTTGGATCCGAGGCGCCGTGCAATGCTACAGTCCCAAGTTACAGCACTGGTCGCCGCACGCGGCGGGTAAACATGTCTGCAGTGCTTCCCGGATTTCTGCGTTACGGCGCTCGAGCACGCACACCGCTGCGCCAATGATCGCGTCATACTGGCTATGTGGCCAAATTATCACGCTTGGTGAATTACAAAATACAAACGATTGCATTTTTTGATTTAGTGGGTATCACTAATCCTGGAACAAGCCATGTTCGTGTTTCAGACGACTTGGAAACAAAAGTGTTTTGGGAGGAATATTATGCAAAAGTTCAATAGGAAGTACGTGCTCTTAGCATCCGTCGCGTTGAGCACCATGCCCGCAATGGCGCAGGAAACGGCAGCCGAAGATGAGGAGAGCGTTCAAGAGACGGTCATCGTTACGGGTGTTGCGCGCGCCACCACAGTTTTTGAATCATCAGCTTCTGTGTCGGCCATAACAGCTGAAGAGATTGTCAATCTGGCACCGCGCTCAATCAATGAATTATTCCGCAGCTTGCCAGGCGTAAAATCCGAGGACACAGGCGGCGACGCCAATGCGAATATCAAAGTTCGTGGCCTTCCGATTGCCTCTGGCGGCTCACGTTATTTGTCGCTGCAAGAAAACGGCTTCTCGACCCTGCTTGTTGGGGACGTACAGTTTAGCACCGCAGACAGCTATCTGCGCGTTGACAGCACAATCGGCTCTGTTCAGTCGATCCGAGGCGGCTCTGCAGCAGCTCAAGCGCCAAACGCGGCGGGTGGTATCGTCAATCTCATTTCTCGCAAACCAACCGAACGTGGCGGCTCCGTTGCGGGCACACTGGGTGTTGACTTTGAAACCTACCGTCTCGATGCGGAATATGGCGACGCGTTCAGTAATGGCCTTTGGTATCATATTGGCGGCTTTGCTCGAACAGGGGAGGGCGTTCGCGACACCGTAGGTAGCTTTGAAGAAGGCTATCAGATCAAGGCCAGCGCGGGCTGGGACTTTGATCGCGGGCACGTTACCGCACATTTTAAACGCCTTGACGACCGGGTCCCCACCTTCTTGCCTTTGCCCGCCATCGTTCAGAATGATGGTTCAATCGGTGCACTGAACGGCCTCGATCTCGGAGATGGAACAACGTCTTTGGGGCTGACAGACAGCGCCGTGCGGTTTGACGAAGATGCAGCTGGAAACAATGTGACAGAAAGCGACACGGAAGGTTTCCAGTCAGAGGTGACCTCTATTGGACTTGAAGGCTCGTTTGAAATTACCGAGCAATTTACGTTTGATGCCAAAGGCCGTTGGGCTGATATTTCGGGTAACTTCTTTGCCCCATTCCCAGCAGGTCTTGACGCGAGTTCACAAAACCCGGACGGAACCTTCGCTGGCGGCGACGCGAACATCAACTTTGTCTTGTTTAACACATCTGTGCCGGACGTTGGCAACCTGTTTGGCGACTTCAGCGTAACTGGTGATTTCGACTTTATCACAGTCAAAGCAGGTGTTTTCCTTGCGGATCAACAGAGTGTTCAAATTTGGAGCTTCAATGATGCCCGCGCGACATTGAGCGGCGGAGAGTTCATCACGGATGATCCGAACAATCTGTTCCTGAACCCTGCCGACGGCTCATTCATCAACGGCCAGAGCTTCGGTAATCCAAATTTTGGTGCTTGCTGTACGGTCTATTGGGACTTCGACATTCGTCAGATTGCGCCCTATTTCTCGGCAAATATCGAGTATGAAGGCTTGACGGTTGAGGGGTCCTACCGCCGTACCCTGAACAATGTGTCAGGCGAGTTCATTGGCTTCGGCACCGGAATTGTTGGCCCATTTGATGCCAATGGCGATGGGGTCATCGCTTCCAATGAGCAGACAGCCCAAATCTTCGATCCGAACGCAATCACCACAACGGATTATGACGCCGATCATGACACTTTCTCCGTCGGCGCAAACTATCAGGTCAACGACAGATTGGCAGTGTTTGCCAACTATTCAGAAGGCGCTTCACTTACCTCTCCTGACCGATCATCCGGAAATCTGGTCGTCACAGATGGTGTTGGAGTTTCACCAGACGATGACCTGTTTCTAAACTTTGTTGACCAGTTCGAAGTAGGGGCCCGCCTTCGCTTTGGAGCCGGTAGCCTAAGCATTGTCTACTTTGATGCGCAGGTAGACGAGGCGGCATCCTTTGAGGCAACAACTCAGGAGGTGATCCAGACAAGCTTTGACACGAACGGTGTCGAGATTGAGGGTGATGTGTATTTCGAAAATGGATTTGGTATCAGGGCCAATGCAACCTTTACCGACTCCGAAATTTCCGGCCCGGTGGGGAATGCGAACTTCGGCAACACGCCACGCCGTCAGGCCCCCTTCGTCCTCAATGTGAACCCCTATTTTGAGGGTGATGGCTATGACCTTGGCCTGAATATCTTCAGCACGGGCGACGCACCGGTTCAGGATGACAACTCGTTTGACCTGCCAGCGTACACAACTGTTGGCGCTTACGTAAACTATGAGATCTTTGAGAACCTCGTTGTCAGTCTCGCTGCGAATAATCTGTTTGATGAGGTTGGGTTTAGCGAAGGGGAAGAGGGCAATCCGGCAATCGGCGAGTTTATCCGGTTCCGTCCGATCAATGGCCGGACCATCTCGGCAACGGTCCGCTATAACTTCTAGGATCAGATCAGCGATTGCCCGAACAAAAGAAGCCCGCCATTTCGCAATGGCGGGCTTCGGTTTTTATGGAGAACGAAAGAACGCGGTTAGGAAAGCGCTTGCCGTGCCAGATAGAGCCCGCCGCGCAAGCCCGCATCGTCGCCATGGGCTGGACGCGTAATCAGCTTTGCGATCTGGTCTGCGCTCTGTTCGAGATAACCGGCCGAACGAACAAGATACTTTGCCCGCACCATCTCCAGCAGATGGTCGGCCAGCATTAAGCCTCCGCCAAGCAAAATCCGCTCGGGCCGAAAGGACAGCGATAAAGACCAGCAGGCTTGCGCCAGATAGTCTGCTTCGATCTGCCAACCAGCATGATCTGCGGGCAGCTCGGCGGGGGATCCGAACCGCGCCGTGAAAGCCTTTGCCGACGCCATGCCTTCAAGACAGTCGCCATGAAACGGGCATGCGCCTTCAAACGGGTCATCCTTGTGCCGCGCAATGGCAATATGCCCGAACTCTGGATGTAGCGGTTTGCCAAGCAGTGCACCTCCAGCAAAGAGCCCAGCGCCTATGCCTGTTCCGATGGTTACATAGGCGGCCGTCTGCGCATCTCTGGCGGCACCGTCCTGGAGTTCAGCCAAGAGCGCGCCGTTGACGTCCGTGTCGAGGTTGACGGGAACACCCAGCCTGGTCTCAAAAGCGTGCCTGAGTGCGGTTTGGCTCCAGCCAGGCTTCGGTGTGTTAAGGATGGTGCCATAAAGCTTCGATCTAGGGTCCACGTCCACGGGACCGAAAGTAGCTATGCCTAGAGCTTTTAGCTTGCCGCCCTGAGCTGCAGCTTCTGCAAGCAGGAATTCCGAGCAGCTGTTGATAACGTCATCTGGCAACACTGTGGCGAAGCGCTGTCGCGCCAATATGTTTCCGCCAGCATCTGACAGCGCACATTTGAAGCTCGTCCCGCCCGCATCAATTCCGGCGAGTAGTATGTTATTGTCAGCGTGGCTCATTCAGTATCCAGTTCGGGTCATGTCGATATCACTTCGGTTTTCCAAGCCCATAATGGCCGCCAATTATAAAATTGCAAACGATTGTATTTTCATTTAAAAGCAAAATAGGAGGACGGATCATGAGTGTAGCTGGACACGAAACAAAGCCGCAAGGGCGCAGAGTAAACCATACACTCATATCGGCGCTGACCTTTGCTATGTTTTTCATGTTCGCCATGACGACGGATGCTGTCGGCGAGATTATAAAAATTGCCAAGGCCGACATGGGGCTGACCAACATTCAGGCGAGCGCGTTTCATTGGGCGACCATGGTGGCGATTGCTGGCAGCGGTATCGGGCTAGGGTTTCTGGCTGACCGGTTTGGCCGCAAGAACACAATCATTCTGGGGCTTGGCATCTATGGCATAGCAAGCGCGCTATTTTTTGCGGGCCAGAGCTTCTACCTCTATCTGTCACTTTTGTTTGTGTCTGGGCTGGCCATCGGTATTTTCAAGACGGCAGCTTTGGCGCTGATCGGTGACATCTCTGAATCAACAGAGCATCACACCCGAAAAATGAACGCTGTTGAGGGCTTCTTCGGTGTTGGGGCGATTGTCGGGCCGCTCTTGGTTGTCTACTTTTCAAACAATGGCATCAACTGGACGTGGCTGTACCTCATAGCCGCATCCTTGTGCGCCTTGATGATCATCGCCGCCCTTTTTACTGAATACCCTGAAAACGTCTCTGGCGAGAAACCAACCGCCTCTTTCAAGCACACGCTCTCGCTTCTGCGCAATAAATATGCGCTCGGATTCTCTTTCGCGATTGCGATGTATGTCGCTTCGGAAGTGGCGATATTTGTCTGGCTGCCGACATTCCTCGATGGGTACACGGGAACGGAAATTGCGATGATGTTTGCTGCCTATGCCGTGATGATCTTCTTTGTCCTGCGCGCGGCAGGCCGATTCCTCGGTATCTGGATTCTGCAAATCCTCGACTGGAAGATTGTGATGCTCGTTTTCACCGGCCTTATCTTTGGGTGCTTTTTTGCCAGTGCACTGCTCGGCAAAACGGCTGCCGTTTTCCTTTTACCAATATCGGGGCTCTTCATGTCGATGATTTATCCGACGCTCAACTCCAAGGGGATTAGCTGTTTCCCAAAATCCGAGCATGGCGCGATTGCTGGGCTTATACTGTTCTTCACAGCGGCCTCGGCAGCGTTTGGCCCTTTGCTCATGGCCTTTGTCAGTGACACTTGGGGCGGCGGGGATATGCGCATTGGTTTCGTGCTCGCGACAGGTTTTGCTGGATTGCTATTTTTCAGTGCTGTGTGGAATTGGCTGCGCGATCCGGCGGCCGAAGCTTTGTTGGCAGCCAATCAATCTGAATATGCCACAGGTGAGGCCTAGACGATGCCTTCTGCAACGATGCCGATACCGCCTGCGACTGGCTTGATTTTCCAGAATGGGATTTCCCATCCCGATCTGTGGCTCTGGGATTCGTGGCTTGTACGTGAGGCAGGGGAGGTACATCTTTATTGTCTCGCGCTTAGCAAGGCAGATGATAAGAGCACTGCAGTCTGGCCCGAGGACCGCAATGATCATGGGTTTCACGTTCGCCATTTTGTGTCGGCCAATAATGGCCAGACATGGACCGACAAGGGTGGCGTTGCCGAGGCTGGCCGTTTGGCTGATCTATCCGACACCCGCAATATCTGGAGCGGGTCAGTCACAGCGCTTAGCTCTGGCCGCTATCTCTTTGCGCATACAGGCATAAGCCAGCCAAGCCCCGACAGGCCCTTTGTGCAGTCTCTTAATGCGAACTTGACTTCGGGTCTTGGGTCTAAGCTCGGCCATCAACAATCGGCTCTGTCTTGCGCTTCAAGGGATTATGAGAAGATCGTCGCAGCCGGTTATTATCTCGGCCCAGAAGAGACGCTCGGCAGCGCGGACGGCGAAGACAGTGGGCCCATTCTCGCTTGGCGAGATCCATATGTCTTCGAAGATGCAGACGGCATTATCCATATGTTTCACTCCGCCAAGCTCAGCCCCAAAATACCCGCTATTGGTCATGCCAAGCTCAAAGTGCAGGGCGACAATGTATCCATAGACAAGCTGTTACCGCCGCTCGAACTGCCAGATGCGGATGAATACACGCAAGCCGAAGTCCCAAAGATTTACCATGACGCAAAGCGTGATCTCTATTATATGCTGATCTCAGCATGTGACCGGCTTTACGAGGGCCAGCCTGATAAAGACGTCAAAAAACAACACAGACTTTATAAAGCGACGTCCTTGTGTGGTCCGTGGGTCACATATCACAAGGCGGGTAGCCTGTTGCCTGGGCTAGATGGTCTTTTTGGGGGCAGCGTGCTTGATGCAAATTTCGATACTGGAGATTTCACTATTGTTGCGCCCTATACCGAGATGGCGGCAAAGCACCAGCAGCTAAGCTTTGCGCCTTTGCGCCGGGTCAATATTTACGAGGAACCCTTCGAGGCGGCCATTATCTCCGCCTAAGCCTGTCCACTTCCGCCGCACGATTCGCGTATGACCAATTGTGTCGGTGTCAATTTCGAGCGCACCTTTTCTCCAGCAATCTTTCTGAGCAATAAATCGACCATGATCTCACCGCCAAGCTTGATGTTCTGGTTGATCGTCGTCAGCGCTGGTGTCGACATGGCGGCCTGTCCAATATCGTCATAGCCCACCACAGACACATCTTGCGGGACGTGCAAGCCTTGGGACTGAAGCGCCTGAATAGCTGCCATCGCTAAAACATCTGAAGCTCCGAAAACGGCGTCGAAAGATCGCCCACGATCAACGAAGGATCGAACCGAGTCAAACGTGGTACTCCCGCCAAAGCTCAACTTAAGAAGCAAATCAGGATCGTGAGAAAGTCCGCGCTCTAAATGAGCCTTTTCTAGTCCGTCATATCGTAGTTTCACTTCCGGCAACTCGGTATCGCCCAGAAATAGGATGGATCTGCGTCCAAGATCGAGCAGGTGTGCTGCCGCCGTTCGTCCTCCTTCGACATTGTCGCTTCCCACAAGCGTGTAGTTTGTGCGCCCCGTCTTGCCGCCCCAAACGACAATGTTCTTACCTAACGGTCCGAGTGCATTCAGACGTTCGGAACGTCCGGCTTGCCCGATAACGATTAATCCGTCTGCGCGACCTGTCTGAAGTAAGCGCCGTTCGGCGATCTGCTCTTCACTCTGGGGGATACTGACCACCAGATCATATCCATTTCTCGAAGCGGCATGCGACACTGCGCCGACCATATCGAGAAAGAACGGGTCCGATATTGTCTGGTCAGAATCCGGGCTCATCGGAATGACAATACCAATAGCCTCGCTCGATTGCCTGCGCAGGTTTCGGGCCGAAGCGTTAACCGCATAGCCTGTCTCCGCGGCAATCTTGAGAATCTCTTTCTTGGTCTTTGGTTTGACCAACGGACTATCATTGAGCGCGCGCGACACGGTCGAAACATCGACTTGGGCAAGCCGAGCCAATTCCGTCATCGTTATCTTTTTCGGCTTCGTATCCATCGGCAAACCCCATACTGAACGAGCTTAAGTTTAACCGGAACACGCCTCTAATGTCTTCCCAGAACAAAGAAAAATTTTGGATACCCAGCCCTAAATTGGAATTTTCCTGAAAAAGAATGACCCCACTCCGCCCCAGTTCAAGATCATTACGGGTTGTCAAAGCACAAGCCGAATGTGACCCAGCCCCCATATTCGGGCCATTTATTTTGAGAGTCCGTTCGCCTTTCTTTCTGGTTTTGCATTTGGGCTCAAGACCCGGTGAGTGGAGCTTCCCCGCAGCTCAGATGATCCGGGTCTTCGGCGGCTCCGCCGCCGTATGAAGGCTTCGGGGCTGAGGCCACCAAGTGATGTATGCGGCCTTGCGGTGTTGTAGTCGACCCGCCAGGCTTCAATAATCCGGCGCGCATCGTTCAAGCTGTCAAACAGATGCTCGTTCAGACATTCGTCACGGAAGCGACCATTAAAGCTTTCGACAAATGCATTTTGTGTGGGCTTGCCGGGCGCAATATAGTGTCATGCAACACGGGTGTCCTTGGTCCATTTGAGGATCGCTCGACTGGTTAGCTCTGTGCCGTTATCTGAGACAATCATTTTGGGTTTGCCGCGCCGTTCGATGAGACGTGATAGTTCGCGGGCGACCCGTGTCCCGGAGAGAGAGGTATCGGCCACCATGGCGATGGCTTCACGCGCAAAGTCATCGACAATATTCAGCGTTCTGAACCGCCGCCCATCCGACAGGGCGTCGGATACGAAATCCAGGCTCCAGCGTTGGTTTGGACCTGTTGGCACAAGCATCGGCGCGCGGGTGCCGGTTGCTCGCTTGCGTCCACGCCGGCGCTTCACCGATAAGCCTTCTTCCGTGTAGATGCGGTAGATCTTCTTGTGATTGGCGCAAAACCCTTCACGTTCAAGCAAGATGCCGAGACGGCGATACCCGAACCGGCGGCGTTTTCCGGCAAGCTCACGCAGCTTTTCTCGCAACGGCGCGTCACCACCGGTCTTCTTCTCGTACTGGAAGGTAGACCGGTCCGTGTCTGTAAGCCTGCACGCCCGACGCTCGCTAAGCTGATGCACCTTCATCAAGTGGTGCACGGCTCGGCGTTTGTCGTCGGGCGTTAGAAGTTTTTTGAGGCAAGGTCTTTCAGGGCTGCATTGTCCAGCATTTGCTCGGCCAGCAAGCGTTTCAGCTTGCCATTCTCTGAGGTGGTCCTGGTTTCCTGTACAGGTTCTCGGCCCTGCTAAGGTATATCCTTGTTGTTGATCAGGCCGCTTTTCTCAATTCTGTTTCGTTTCCATATGCCTCGTTTGGTGTTCTCTTGCCAAGGGCTGAGTGGGGCCGC
>CALLUH010000269.1 GCA_938011445.1 uncultured Hyphomonadaceae bacterium | reverse complement strand
CGGCGTTTGCGCGCGAGATATTTCAGCCCGCCCGCCTTACCCGCAGCGTCTTGAATGGCAGCCGAGATGATTTGCAAATCAACCGCATCCTCGGCCATCAGCTTCAATGTGCCCCTATCTGCCATGTCGCGGGTGTCCCGTCTTGTGCTTCTAGCCGTCTTCGGCGCCGGTCCGACGCACATCGGCACCGCACCCAGTTAATTTCTCCTCAAGGCGTTCAAAGCCCCGGTCGAGATGATAAATCCGGCTTACTTCCGTCTCGCCATCCGCAACGAGGCCAGCAATAACCAGAGATACCGATGCACGCAAATCCGTTGCCATCACAGGGGCACCTTTTAGCTGCGCAACGCCCGTCACAACGGCCTCCTGCCCACGCACCGCAATGCTGGCACCGAGCCGCGTCAGCTCCGGCGCATGCATAAACCGGTTCTCGAATATATTCTCACGAATGACGCTGGTGCCGTCTGCTGTCGCCATAAGCGCCATAAACTGCGCTTGCAGATCGGTGGGAAACCCCGGATGCGGCCGCGTATCGACGTTGACCGCCTTGAGCGCCGTTCCATTTCGCCGGATGCGCAGAGTGCCCTCGCCAATATCGACGTTCACGCCCGCCTGACGCAGCGCATCAACCATAGCGCCAAGGGCCTGCACTGGCGCGCCTTGCAATGTTACGTCTCCGCCCGCCGCAGCCGCTGCCATGGCATAGGTGCCCGCTTCGATCCGGTCTGCCATTACGGGATAAGTGCCGCCTTTAAGCCCGGTCACGCCCTCAATGCGAATTTTGTCGGTGCCTGCGCCGGTGATCTTCGCGCCCATCATGTTGAGGCAGTTTGCCAGATCAGCAATCTCCGGTTCACGCGCCCCGTTCTCAAGCACAGTTTCCCCCTTGGCCAAGGTCGCGGCCAACATAGCATGCTCGGTCGCCCCTACGCTTGGAAACGGGAAGACGATATGAGCGCCTTCAAGCCCGCGAATGGCAGCCGCTTTGACATAGCCCTCCTCGATCACAATGTCCGCGCCCATCGCCTCGAACGCTTTCAGATGCAGATCAACCGGCCGCGCACCGATAGCGCAGCCACCCGGGAGCGACACGGTGGCATGCCCTATTCGCGCCAGCAGCGGACCAAGCACATTAAAGCTCGCCCGCATTTTGCGGACTTGATCATAGGGCGCAATTGTCGAACTAATCTGCGCCGCGTTGAAGTGGGCTTCGCTGGCACCTTTGGGCCAATAGACCTCAACCCCGAGCGAGCTGAGCAATTGCGACAGAAACCGCGTGTCCGCCAGGTTCGGCATATTGGTCAATTGCAATGGTTCAGCGGTCAGCAGACACGCGGCCATGAGCTTAAGCGCAGAGTTCTTTGCGCCTGAAATATCAATTGTGCCCGAGAGCGTTTTGCCGCCCGTAATCAGTAATTTGTCCATACGCCTAGCTATAAGGCCTCAAATGGCAAGGGAAAGGCGCAAATGCGTTCAAAGCAAAGGAAGTTTGTCGCTTTTCCCTCAAAACAGGGTTTTTCATCGTCAAAGCCTGCTAACCGCAAGGCTTGGTGTTACGGCCAGCAGGTTTTTCCGCCTCCTCGGCCTTGCGCGCGGCGGCTTTGCGGCGTCTGAGATTCGCACGTAACGCTGCGGCTTTGCGGTCCGCAGCAAGCTGTTTCTCCGTCTTTTCAGTCACGCAGGTTCACTCTTCCACGATAAGGGTCTTTTCATCTTGTCCCAGTTAAGCTAATCCCACCCTCACGCGCAAGCGCGGCCGCGGTAGCTCAGTGGTAGAGCGCATCATTGGTAATGATGAGGTCGGGAGTTCAATTCTCCCTCGCGGCACCAGCATAATATGCGGACTAATTTCAAAAGATGTAAATTCCTCAAAACAACCCTATGAGCGCTGTCACACGTAATTCACGCGAAAATTTGTCAAAAAGGCTTCACTGGCTTCAAAAGCCTGATTCAGATAGCCGAGCGAATGGGCCGTATAAAGCTCGGTAATCTGGTATCAGTGCTAGTGTGGTCAAGCTGTTCGGCCAGCTCATGTTGACAAATTCTCTGATCCAGAGCCTGATTGAGCAGATATGGACGAAGCCGAGATAGCTGGCGGCGATTTTATCATATCGGGTGGCGAGACGTCTTGAGCATTTGAGTTTGCAGAAGGCCCGCTCGATACGATTTCTAAGCGCGTAGATATACTCATCTACAAGGATGGGGTTTTTACGCGTCTTCCGTCCCGGAATGATCGGGACAGCTCCACGCGCCTCAAGATCGGTCCGGATACGATCTGCATCATGTCCTCGGTCGGCCATAAACACTTTTGGCGCGGGCACCGCAGTGTCCACCACCTGATCATATCCTTTATAATCAGAGACTTCTCCTCCGCTTATCTCTGCCGAGAGCGGCAAGCCTATCGCATTGGTGCGGAGGTGAATCTTGGTCGTAGAACCACCTCAGACACGCCCAAAACCCTGTTTCTGAGTCCTCCTTTTGCGCCAGCTGCCAAATGGTGCGCTCTGATGACTGTGCTGTCTATCATCTGGACACTGTAGGTATGGCGCCCGCCGTTCGCCAGAGCTTCCAGCATGGCGTACCGTCGGACGCGCGCGACCTACAGAGGCTTCGTTCGCAAAGACGTTCGAGAGAAAGTCCGTTTGTCAGAACTGGCCACCATGTCAGGCACACGGCGTACATAATACCAAGAGCCATTTCGGCTACTCAAATACTGATC
>CALLUH010000268.1 GCA_938011445.1 uncultured Hyphomonadaceae bacterium | reverse complement strand
GATGGCCTGATTGTCTGTCAGCCTGCTGATCTGACTGCGCCTGAATTTGCCGAAGGGCTTGTTTACCTGCTTTTGGCGGCCAGCGGATCAGACCAGCCTGCTGCGCTCCCAGGCCGGCTGGAGCTGGCGCGTGATGTGCTCGCAGACCCCAAGAACTGGCGCAGCCGGACGCTTGGCGGTGCTTGGCTGGCCCCCCGTCGGGGCTGTGTCCACATCGCCCGCGACCCTGGGGCTGTCCCGCCGCTCCCAAACCTTCGCGCTCCAAAAGATATGCAGGAGCGGATGATCTGGGATGGCCGTTTCGAGATCGTGATGGGCTCGGATAGAGGGTCTGATCTGAGGGGTGGCTCTGAGACATTCGCCGTTTCGCCGCTTGCGCGCGCCGGATTTCCGATGTTCGAAAACGAACACGCTTTGTTGAGATGCCTTGTCGGGGAACGGCTTGATAGCGTAAAAAACGTTTTAGGGCATGAAAATTGCGTCTGAGCGTGTTAAACTATGTCCACAAGGCTCGTATTCGAGCGGTGGTCCCCTATATCTAGCGGGTCGAAATGGTTATGTCAGGATAGACAATGAATATTCGGAATTTGTCAGTTTATGCGATCATCATTGCGGTTGCGATTGCGTTTATGATGGCCTTGCAGGCCAATAGCACGCAGAACATTACGGAGTGGACCTATTCCGAAGTCCGCCAGGGTGCTGTCTCCGGAACCGTTGTCAAAGCCACCGTGGAGAACGACCGAGTGGTGGGCGAAACGAGCGATGGCACGAAATTTTTCGCCAAAGTGCTCGAAACCGACTTTGAATTCGCAGCCTTTCTCGCCGATAAGGGCGTCGATGTGGACGTGAAACCGGCGTCGAGCGGGTTTAATTTTGGCTTTGTCATGATGATGCTCTTTTTCGGCATGATCGGCTTTTTGCTCTACATGCAGTATCGCCAGAGCGGCGGAGGGGGTGGTCGCGGCGCGATGAATTTCGGGAAATCCCGCGCCAGACTGCTGACCGATAAGCATGGCCGTGTAACTTTCGCTGATGTCGCTGGCGTTGATGAGGCCAAGGAAGAATTGCAAGAAGTCGTCGAGTTTCTGCAAGACCCCTCAAAATTCCAGCGTCTGGGCGGCAAAATCCCCAAAGGTGCGCTGCTTGTTGGCCCGCCGGGGACTGGTAAAACGCTGATTGCGCGGGCTGTGGCGGGTGAGGCGAATGTGCCGTTCTTTACGATTTCCGGTTCGGACTTTGTTGAAATGTTTGTCGGTGTTGGCGCAAGCCGTGTCCGCGATATGTTCGAGAAGGCCAAGCAGAACGCGCCCTGCATTATCTTTATTGACGAGATTGACGCGGTTGGCCGCTCGCGCGGGGCAGGGCTCGGCGGCGGCAATGATGAGCGTGAACAGACGCTCAACCAATTGCTTGTCGAAATGGACGGGTTTGAAACCAATGAAGGCATTATTCTGATTGCGGCGACAAACCGGCCTGATGTGCTCGACCCTGCTTTGCTGCGCCCTGGCCGGTTTGACCGTCAGGTCACGGTTGGCAATCCGGATGTCATGGGCCGCGAGAAAATTCTGATGGTGCATATGCGCAATGTGCCGACGGCGACCGATGTGAACCCGAAGACGATTGCGCGCGGTACGCCCGGCTTTTCGGGGGCCGACCTTGCCAATCTTGTCAATGAAGCGGCGCTGCTTGCGGCGCGTCGCGGCAAGCGGGCTGTGGCGATGGTTGAATTTGAAGACGCCAAAGACAAGGTGCTGATGGGTCCTGAGCGGCGTTCCATGGTGATGTCTGAAGACGAGAAAGCGCTGACGGCGTGGCATGAAGCGGGCCATGCGATCGTGGCGCTGAAGACCCCGGCAGCGGACCCCGTTCACAAGGCGACGATCATTCCGCGCGGGCGTGCGCTCGGCATGGTGATGCAGCTTCCCGAGGACGACAAATATTCCATGTCGAAAGTCCAGATGACGTCGCGGCTTGCAATTCTGATGGGGGGACGGGCGGCCGAAGAGGTCAAGTTCGGTAAGGATAATGTGACCGCTGGCGCCTCGTCTGACATCCAGCAGGCGACCAAACTGGCGCGCGCCATGGTGACCCAATGGGGCTATTCGGAGAAGGTCGGCTTTGTCGATTATTCAGAAAGCCCCGGCAGCACATTCCTCGGTCAGCAAATGGGCCAGGCGAATGTCTCTGAAGAAACCTCGCAAGTCATCGAGTCCGAAGTCAAAGGGCTGGTTCAAGAGGGCATGGACACGGCTATGCGCATCCTGACCGAGTTCAAAGACCAATGGAGCGCGATTGCCGAGGGTCTGCTGGAATATGAAACGCTGACGGGCGATGAAATCGACACGCTGATTGGCGGCGGCAAGATTGAACGCCCTGATATTGATGGCGGGGATAATGGCCCGGGGTCTGCGGTGCCTGTGATCGGCAAGCGCAAGCCAAAACCCAAGGGCGGCCTTGGCGGGGCAGGCAATCCCAGCCCGGCCTAGCCGCGCCGGAGAACGTAAAACTGGTTTCGCCCGATCTTCGTAAAGGTCGGGCGTTTCTGTTTGAGCGGCGAGAACGGTCTGCGGGATGACGTATGGGGATTAATCGGCTAAAGCTCGATTATGAAACTGATCTTGTTTAGCCTGTCCGCCATTGTGCTCGCCGCTTGCTCTGGCGGCGCGCCATCTTCCTCATCTGCGCAAGACACATTCTTTGCGCAGCTCTCGGAGCTTTGCGGTCAAGCGTTCGCTGGCGAGCTTGTCAGCACGGACGAGACGGACGCAGATTTTGCCCGCCAGAGCATGATCATGCATGTGCGCGCGTGCAGCGATACCGAGATCCGCATTCCGTTCCATGTCGGCGTGGACCGTTCGCGGACATGGGTGATCACGCGGCAAGCGGGGGGCTTGCGCCTCAAACATGACCATCGCCATGAAGATGGCAGTGAGGATGCCGTCACGCAATATGGTGGGGATACGGAGAATACTGGTACAGCTAACAGGCAGAGCTTTCCGGTGGATGATTTTTCCATTGCCCTGTTTGAGCGCGAAGGGCTGGCGGCGTCTGT
>CALLUH010000267.1 GCA_938011445.1 uncultured Hyphomonadaceae bacterium | reverse complement strand
AATAAACAAATTATCGGGCAAGTTTAACAGAACTTGCCGTTTGTGCTCAATGTCTTCCGGATGCTCCTGCAAATGCCGAACCAATTGGACCAAAGTCTGTTCGAGCGGCTCGTTAATTATAAATCCGCACTTGTGAGTTGCTAGCCAATGGGCCGTTTGCGTGCCCGCTGGCGCGATTGCCGGGGTGGCGTAATATCCGCCTTCATAGAGGCGATTTGGCAAGAGCCAGACTGAATTATAGCCCGCTTCCATAAAGTCACCCGCCCATACCAGATCGGATACTTCGTAAATCTTTGCAAGATCCTCTGGCGATTTGTAAGCGCCGGCAAAGATGATGTTTTCGTGTTGGCCCAGAATAGCGTCGAAATCTGGTATCTCATTGTTTGCGACTTTGCCATATAGATGGATCTCAACACGACTGCCGAGTTGGTCTGCAAGGTTTGCCAATAAGGCCAGGCTATGCGAGCAGCGCAATATGCCATACCAGCCAAGACGTAAGGGGCCTGTTGTGCGGGCTGGGATATGGCTTGGTCTTGGGCCATAATCAGCGCCGGAAACCAGCCTGTTTTCGACCAGATGGGGACGATAGAGACCCTTATGATATATTTTGAAATAATTGTTGAGGAAGCCCGGCGAGCTTACGACAAGCCCGGCGCAACGCTTGAGCAATCTGCGCTCGATGAACCGTAAGATATGCGCAGTTGGGCCTTTGCCAACCATCAATCTATGCACATCGAGACATTCATAGATGACCGGGGTTTTCAGGCCCAATTTGCGTTTGGCCAGGAATGCTGCGGCGAGCATGTCGAGATTGCGGGCGTAAAACAGGTCTGCTGCGCGCAAGGCATCCTCGCCTTGGTCTACTGCGATATTGGCGCCTTTGAAGATCATGCCAATACGTTGGGCGAAGGCACCATCCTGGGTCTGTCCTAGGTCGACATTGATCCAGTCTGTTGGGGCTGTTGCCTTGCGGCGCATCATGAAGCCGGTCACTGAGTACCCGTCGGTTACAAGCGAACGCATGCGTCGGCGGATGGCGGCGTCAGCGGCATCATGGCCAAAGAAGACAATATTGCGGGCCATATTGGATGTGCGCGTGGCGGGTCTCTTTTTGCTAAGCTTTGGGCGCCCATGGGGCATGGCCGGATTTCCAAATCTCTTCGAGTAGATTGCGGTCACGCAGCGTGTCCATGGGTTGCCAGAAGCCCTCATGACGGAAAGCGGACAGCTCCCCATTGTCTGCGAGTCTTTCAAGCGGTTCGCGTTCCCAGACCGTGTCTGGGCCATCAATCAGATCAATCACGCTTGGGTCGAGGACGAAGAAGCCGCCATTAATGACGACACCATCCTTGGCGGCTTTTTCGCGGAAGCCGCGGACTGCGCCTGTTTCGGGATCGAGGCTGAGTGCGCCAAACCGGCCCGGCTGCGAGACGGCTGTAACCGTCGCTTTCCGGCCGGAGGCTTTATGATGTTTGAGTAGCGCGGTAATATCGACATCAGAAACCCCGTCGCCATAGGTCAGGCAAAATGGCTCCTCGCCAATAAAGTCCCGTACCGCTTTGATGCGGCCGCCGGTCATTGTGTTCAGGCCCGTATCAACGACGGTGACCGTCCAGTCTTCGGCCTCGGTATGGTGGAAATCGGTGACGCCGGATTTGAGATTGATGGTGAAATCGGACAAGTGGTTACGATAGTTGAGAAAATAGTTGCGAATGAACTCGGATTTGTAACCGCAGCAGATGATGAAATCGGACAGGCCATGGGAGGCATAGTGGCGCATAATGTGCCATAGGATCGGGCGTCCACCAATTTCGACCATGGGCTTTGGACGAATGCTTGTTTCTTCGCTAATGCGTGTGCCGAACCCACCTGCAAGTAAAACCGTTTTCATAATCGCGTTTTCCTTTTGACCGATACCGGCTTGAGACCATCTATCGTCAAATTCAAAGCAAGTGTTACGCCAAATCAACCGGCCTGCCGGGCGGGGTGTTTGCCCAAGCGAGGCAGGAGCATTTCCGCAGCGGATAAGAGCCAATGTCGGTGAAAACTTATCAGGAAGATAGCATAGACACTTGCCCCTGTCAGAATTTTGGCAATGAGTTGGGCAAGTGTGGGCCAGTCTATGATCAGGCCGGACACACTCAGGACCGATAAGGCCATGGCCAATGTGCTCACATATCCCGGTGTTACGGCCATAATCAGACTGCTCACCGTAGCCCCCATCTCATAAAGCAGGGTTGGAAGAAACAAAGCGATTGTGACGATTTGCTGGATGATGAGGGCGAGCATGACATATTCAATCTCAAGCTCGAACACAAAAATGGTCAGGACCGAAGCGACCGTCACCACGAGCACATCGACAATGGCCAAACCGACGAGAAAGTCGAGCTTTCTAAGCGCGGTAAAGGCTGCATTGCGAAAGTAGAACAGCGGTGAAAGTATACCAATACCGCTCAAAATGACGAGCAAGGGTGCAATTGCGCCATAGCTGCCCGGGAGCATCAAGGTGATGAGATCGTGTGAGATTAGTGCCAGTCCTGCAAAAAGCGGTAAGCAGATCAGGGCGCACATTGTGGTCAAACGTCCGAACAATTCCTGACGCTCGCTTTTGTCCATATTCGAACGGCTGAACATGATAACCCAGAGCGATCCCATGGGCGCGGCGACCGCACCGTAGATCATTTCGGCAAGCCGTCTGGCCCATTCGAAAGCGCCCGCGGCGGCCTGTCCGAAGACGATGCCGATCATGAAAACGAGGATACGCGGAATTGAAGCGTGTAAGCCCTGAGCGAAAAAGATACGGCTGGCATCGGAGAGAAAGCTGCGTGCGAGCGTGGCTTTTAGCTGGAAACTTGGAAGCCATTTGGCGCGCCAGATTAAGAAGACGACTGAACAAATTGTGCTGACAGCACGCTGGACCACAAGCGCCCATTCTGGGTAGGGCGTAAATAAAACGGTCAAGACGGCCGCCATACCACCTGCCAATGAAGCTGTGATTCCGCGTGCGGCGATGCCTTTGAAATCGAGAATATGGTTGAGCTTTGCCTGTGCGGGCACGCCTAGGGGCAAGGGCAGAAGCGTTAAAGCCAGTGCTGGCATGAACAATAAGAAAGCTGGTTCGCCCTGTACCCACGCGAAGACCGGGCTTAGCGCGCAGATGCCCAAGGCAAGTGCGATCACAGAGCCCGTCATTGCCCAGAAGGAAGAGGACAGATTGTCCTGAGAGAAATCCTTGGTCTGCATAATGGCATCGACCGAAGAGGAGCGTCCCTGAAAATATATGAAATCAGCGAGGATGGCGGCCACAAAGAATATGCCGAAGATATCCAACGGTATCTGGGTTGCCAGAAAAAAGTAGAGGCCGACCGTGACCAATTGGGCGACCAGCATTTCCGCCACATTCCAGCTCATCGCCGCGCTGAAGGCTGCACCCAAGGTCCCTTTTGTTGCGGAGCCTTTGCTGGTTGTTGTGTTTGCGTTCTGCGTCATAAATTTCAGATCGGTCTCGGATCAGCGGGAAAGGCCGTTCTGACCCTCTGACCCTCCTTGCGAGTTTGATGCCAGTGTCGGGCATGGACCCGATATCTGGAAAATAGAAAATATCCCATTACATCAGGACACTTGCTGCGTATTCTTTGTTTTTTTTAAGGTTTAACACTGCGATGGATGAACATTCCCCGAACAAGATCCAGCGTCCGCAGTTGCGGTGCCGGATCTTCGAGGTTGCGGGCTTGGCTCAGGCCAGGGAGAGCGGGCGTCCGCTTTAGCCCGAGGTGTAGTATTTGCTGTAGGAGTCGTAGGCTGCTCCGCCATAACCGTGCTTTTTACGTTTGGACATGTCTACAAAAGTCATCGCTATTCCGGCAATGTTTGCGTTGAAGTCGTTCAGGATCTTAAGCGTTTCCTGCACCGTCCACCGGCTCGTAGAGCGCCATTTGGCAACGACGATGACCTGATCGGTTTTGCTGGCAACAACGCGGCTCTCTGCCATTAACAGGATTGGGCCCGTATCAATGACAATCAGGTCATAATTGTCTTTCAGGCTCTCGATAAGGGCATCAAATGCTTTTGATCCAAAGACATCACGTGGCGTGTTGCGCGCATTGGTTAGTGGTAGAATATGCAGCCCGGTTTGCTCGTCAATATAAGTCGCCTCGTCGAGCGTGACTTCGCCGAATAGATGTTCGATGAAGCCGCGCTCGGGTTCAAAGCCGATTACTTCGGTAAGCTGTCGGCGGCGGAAGTCGCCGTCAATGATGATTGTTCGCGCGCCCGACATGGCTGACATGCGGCCAAGGCAATAAGTCATGGAGGTTTTGCCTTCATCGGGCAATGATGAGGTAATGGAAACCGTTTTCGATTCCTTGTCGAGATCCGCAAAGATGATTGATGCCCGCAAATTGCGCACGCTTTCGGCAAAGGCTGAAAGCGGGTTGGCGATCAAATAATCGGCCGGCGTGATCTCTTTCTTGCCAAAGGCTTTAAGCTTGGTGAGCAGTGGAATGGAGCCGATTGAAGACTGCCCAAACATACGCTCGATGTCTTCGGGGGTGCTGAAATAATTGTCGAGCAGTTCTGCGAGCAAGGCCAAGCCTGCTGCGAGCATGCCGCCGAGGATCATTCCGAGGGCAATGTTCAGCTTGGTGCGCGGGAAGCTTGGTGACGTTGGAATGGCTGCCGCAGACAGGATGCGTGCATCAGCCTGCGCGTAACTCTCGGACGAGCCCTGCTCATTATTGGTCTCCAGATAGCGTTGATAGACCAGCCGCTTTGATTCAGCTTCGCGTTCAAGTTCACCAAGACCAACAAGAGCACGATTGTTCTGGGCCAGTGTCGAGCGATACCTATCCTGATTGGCGCGCAGGCTGCGAACCCGGCTTTCGGCAACGTCTACCTCCCCCTCAAGGCTTGAGACGATGCGTCCCATTTCGGCCGAGATCTGGGCGTTGATGTCGGCCCCTTCGCTTTCAATACGCAGAATCTCGGGATGGCGCGGACCATAGCGTGAAGACAGTTCGGCGCGTTGACGGGCAATTTCAGCCTGTTGACGACGCAGTTCGCCGATAACTGCAGATCCAAGCACTTCGGCAACGCTGTCAGTGCTGCCGCCACGCGCGAGCGTTGAGCGGACATTGTTGAGGCGTGCTTGTGCCGCAGCCAGTTCGGCTTCCGCATTTGTCAGATCAGTGGTGGTGCGCGTTATTTCCTGCTCGGTGATCGAGGTGCCGTCGGCTGTCGTGATGTTGTATGCGATCATGTAGGCGGTGACAGCGCTTTCGGCTTGCCGGACTTCGTCGCGCAAGGCGGACAGTTTTTCTTCGAGAAATCCGGTCTCGCGCTTGTTTGCTTCGAACTTTGCGTTGAGTTGATCGACCTCATATTCCTTGGCCACTGTGTCGGCAATTTGAGCCGCCAGGGTGGGGCTCTCACTCGTGGCCAAAATATCGATAATATAAGTTGCACCAACGCGCGTCACATTGACTTTACTGCTGAGTATGGTGATTGCGGTCTGAAATTGCCGTTCAGCTTTTTCCGCATCGGTTTCCACGGGTGCGGTATTTGCACTGTCCGATCCGCCCGGCAGAATGCTCTTGACCATGCCTTTGATCCGATCAAGAAGGCCGGGCTTGGCATCTGGATCTCCCTTAAGAGATGGATTAAATTCGGGCAGAGTTTGCAATTGTAACCGTTCGGCCACTTTGGAGAGAAGTGTCCGGCTGCGAATGACTTGTACTTCAGTGTCAATCGCGGCGGTTGTGGTACTGATCCCTTCGCGAAAACCTTCGATGATCTGGGTATCCCGGCTATCGACGATGACCCGTGTGCTTGTCGTGTAGACAGGTGTCATCCGTATGGTCAGAACTGTGACAGCCCCAACGGTGAGAATGAAAGCCAGAAGCATGATCCCGAAGCGGCGCCGCACGATTTGCAGGAGCTTCTGGATGTCGATCAGAGCATCCTCTTTGGCGGCGATCGGCGGGCCATAGCTTGGATATGTCGATGCAACGTCGATAGGGGGGTACGCTTTGTTCACGAAACCGGTCTCCGGGTTTATTCTGGTTCACTCTGATGAAGAGGCATTTGGGCTATGGGTGGAACCTAAGTTCAAATCCAACAATATTCTGGTTGAACTCTTCGGTTGGCAGAGAAGAGTCGCGATTGGTGTAACGATAGAACGCTTCGAGATGGACGCGTTTGTTGAATTTGTAGATGCCGCCGAAGCCAACATCGAAGAAGGTGTCGCTGCGATCGAGGTCTTCGAAATCCGTGTCGAACAGTCCGCCATCGGCATAGATGGTGAAATTGCGACGCAACTCGTGATCAATCCGCAAATTCCCGCTATTGGAGGTTGCGGCAGCGGCTTCGATCAGGCCGACATCGGTTGTTCGGCGTGAGCCGGTCAGGGTGAGGGTTGTCAAACGCGTTGGGAACCATTGTAGCCGTCCATCGACGCTTACGCCAGAAATATCGGCAAATAGCGGGGAATCGCGATTTTCCTCGAGATAGCCAACAGCAATATCGCCTCGGAAGGGGGCGGCCAGCTCGAAATTGACGCCGCCTTGAACGGTGAAGCCATCAGAGTCGCGGCTGGCGGCGATACCTCCGGGAAGGGGGGTTAGATTGTCAAAGTCGCGGGTGAAATAGCTTGCTTGGGTGAAAACGGCAAAATCGCGTGTGACAGCGTAAGCTGCGCGTCCGGTCACTGTGTGGCGCAGATTGTCCCGGAAATCCTGATCAATATCGCCAACCGTTGTCGTACTCACATCACGGAAATTCTGGTCGCGAAGGTCATAGCCAAGCCGAAGCTGTATCCGGTCGCGCTCATAAGTGCCGTTGACGCCGCCGCCAAATTCATTGACGCGGACCGGCTCACCAAACTCGTCAAGGATGGAGATCTGTGTCCGGTTCTCATGGCGACGTCTGCCAAAGCCAAAGCCGGTAAGGCTGAAATTGCGATTGACGTCCAGCCGTCCGCGGACACCGCCACGGAAATTGGTAACGCTCTCGGAGCCTTCGTCAATAAATTCGAAGCGTTCGACACCGGCATCTACGCCGATCTCATGGCGTGACCAAGTGGTGCGCAGATCAACTTCTGGGCGGATGGTGAAGGCGAAATCGCTGACTTCATTGTCTTCGGTCGCAAATACATTGTCGATATAATAGCCACCCAGTCCAAGGGACGGGCGCGCTTCCAAAGCCCCTAAGCGAACCGGTTCAGGATCGAACTCGGGTTGGGGACGTTCAAGCACGCCAACATTTCTGTCGCGTTTGAAGAATTCCTGCGCCGTTGCGGTTTGCAAGGTCATGGCGGTAAGTCCGACCCCGATAAGTGCTGCAGCTCTGAGTCCTAACATGATATGTGTTCCCTAATCCCTGTGCCTACCGGCAAAATACAAAACTTACTGAAGACATGAGTAGCAAGTTTGATGCCAGCCCATGTCGCATTCTATCCTGACTGATCCGGACTAGCTTGCTCATAATCGGTACGGAAATATGGCGTCACATGCTAAAAACGCACCGGCACCCAAGTGGGCGCAGATCCGGTTGACCGGATTATTGGCCTTTAGCCTAAATGGCTATCTCGTGCGATTTGACTCCATAATTATACCCAATTTTAAGCGCCAATAATGGATTGGCTGGATTTGAACTTGCAGATGCCAGATGTTGCGGCTGCTGGTTAGAAGATACGTTCCAGGATGCGGATTGTGTCTCCAGGGCGAACCTTCAAGTCCGGTGTAAGGCGTACCCGTTGCTCTTCGGTGTCATCAATAC
Organism: uncultured Hyphomonadaceae bacterium; assembly: GCA_938011445.1. Classification (GTDB taxonomy): domain Bacteria; phylum Pseudomonadota; class Alphaproteobacteria; order Caulobacterales; family Hyphomonadaceae; genus CALLCD01. The sequence goes on along the minus strand of CALLUH010000267.1, from coordinate 101 downwards.
CGCGAATGCCGATGGTCTTCTTGTTGGCGCGATAGGAAAACCCTTGCGCCGTTGCGACGGCGTTCAGAACGGTCAGAGAATCTGTATAGGGGTACTCGCCC
>CALLUH010000266.1 GCA_938011445.1 uncultured Hyphomonadaceae bacterium | reverse complement strand
AGATCGCCTGATTTGAAGCTTGCGTCCTGTCCTTGCGGCGTCCAGTCTTCTTGCAGCGAGACCAGGATCTGCCCTTGATAGACTTCATTGGGGTTTGATTTCGCCGGGATGGGCAATTGCACGGGCTTGCCGTCTTGGGCGAGCACATAATAACGCGCGGTGAAGAACGTATCGGCTTTGACCACACCGCCAAGAGTGCGTCCATCATCAAGCTCGATGCGGAAGCCGGACGCAGCGACATCGGACTTCTCACCCGTAAACACCGTCTCTGCCACGTCGAGCGGGGTGCCGCGCGTCCAGCGTTTGACCACGGACGCATAGCCGCTTTCGGTGAGCGTTGCGCCGTCCCCGCCCCAATCTGTCGAGATCAGCACCGTGTCCTGATCGAGCCAGCTCAGCCCCTGCTTGGCTTCAGGCGTCTGAAACCCGCCCTCGACCCATGCCTTGGTTTCAAGATTGAACTCGCGTTGGACCACCGCATCCTTGCCGCCATCAGATAATGACACCATACAAAGCGTCTGCTCTGCGCCCTCGGGCCGATAGCAGTTTGCCCCCTTATAGACCCAGTTTGCGTCTTCCGCCTTTGCCAGCGCGTCAAAATCGATCACGGTTTCCCAGTCGGGGGTCTCGCTTGCATAGCTCTCAAGCGATGTCCGCCGCCACAGCCCGCGTATATTGTCGGCGTCCTGCCAGAAATTATAGACCAGCCCATCGCGGATCACGCCATAGGCAATCCGGTCGGTCGCATTGACGATCTCCAGCGCCTCCGCTTCCAATTGGACATAGCGCTTGTCACCGGTCAGCTCATCAAGAGAGCGCGTGTTTTGGGCGCGTACCCATGCAAGTGCGGCGTCCCCTTCAACCTCTTCAAGCCAGAGGTTCGGATCTTCTTGCGTGTTTGCGATAGCTGGGTCGGCTGGGGTCAATGAGGTGGCCTCTTGTGCGTTAGGTTGTGTGCATCCGGCCCCGAAAAGACAGGCCAGCGCGAACAGCGAAAATGATGAAACACGCATCGGGGAAACCTCTTTGTCAGATGCAGGAGTGCTAAAAGACCAGAGTGCCGCCCGAGCGCGACGAATGCAAGGGGTCGGGACCGGTGAGCCTCTGGCCGCTACATCTGCATCGTCCAGCCTTCAACGCCCATGGCTGCTTGGCGGATGGCTTCAGAGAGGGTTGGGTGGGCGTGGCAGGTGCGGGCGACATCTTCGGAGGCGGCGCCAAATTCCATCGCCACGCACAGTTCGCCAATCATTTCGCCAACACCAATGCCCATCATATGCGCGCCCAAAATCCGGTCTGTCCTGGCGTCCGCCAATATCTTCACAAAGCCGTCTGTCTGGTGGTTTGTCCGGGCCCGCGAATTGGCCATGAACGGGAACTTGCCCGCCTTATAGTCAATGCCCGCTTTTTTCAGCTCCTGTTCGGTCTTGCCGACCCATGCAATCTCCGGGCTGGTATAGACAACGCTCGGGACCAGATCATAATCGACATGCCCCGCTTTGCCTGCGATCAGTTCGGCCACCGCTGCGCCGTCATCTTCGGCTTTGTGGGCAAGCATCGGCCCATGGATGCAATCGCCAATGGCCCAGACGCCGTCGGCCACTTTGAAATGATCTTGCGTTTCGATGACGCCGCGCTTGTCGGTCTTGCCGCCAACCGTTTCAAGTCCCAGGCCTTCGGTGTAGGGCCGACGCCCGACAGAGACAATGACGACATCGGCGTCAAGGGTCGCCGCATCGCCGCCCTTGGCCGGTTCTATGGAGACTTTCAGTCCGGATGCGAGCTTTTCAACACCGGTAACTTTCTGGCCAAGCTTGAAGTCAAAGCCCTGCTTTTTGAAGGTGCGCTGGGCCTGTTTGGCGATCTCATCGTCTGCGCCCGGCAAAATGCGGTCGAGATATTCAACCACCGTGACCTCGGCCCCCAGCCGCCGCCAGACCGAGCCAAGCTCCAGCCCGATCACGCCCGCACCGATCAGGACCAGTTTTTCCGGTACGGATTTCAGCGCGATTGCGCCCGTATTTGTTACCACGCGCTCTTCATCAATTTCGATGCCCGGCAAGGAAGAGGGCTCGGACCCTGTGGCGATGACAATATGCTTTGTGCCTAGCGTCTGGGTTTTCCCATCCGGCCCCGCCACCTCAACCTTGGCCGCACCTGTAATCTTACCCTTGCCCTGGAAATGTGTGACCTTGTTCTTCTTCATCAGAAAGGCGACACCATCGGTCAGGCCTTTTACGGCCGCTTCTTTCTGGGCCATCATCGCGGCGAGATCGAGTTCAAGCTTTCCGGTCTTGATGCCCATGCCCGCAAAGTCATTTTTCGCTGTGTCAAACAGTTCAGATGCATGCAGAAGCGCTTTGGACGGGATACAGCCCACATTCAGACAAGTGCCGCCAAGCGTGTCGCGCATTTCCACAATGGCCGTCTTCAGGCCGAGCTGTCCGGCACGAATGGCGCAATTATAGCCGCCCGGGCCACCACCAATAATTACGACGTCAAATGTGTCTGCCATGGAAATCACCTGCATTGGAAAAGGTCTATAGGGTTGAGCCGGACCCTAAGCATTTACCCGCTCAAATCAATGCAAGAGGCGTGAATTTTATATCCGGCATATGCCGTTTGCGCGCAAATACGGGTCTAGTCGTTGGACTTTCCAGCGTGCGCGGTACGCTCAGCTTCTGCCTCTGCGGCGGCTTGACCGCGCGCGACCATGATGCCGAGAAACAGGGCGGTCATGATAAAGAGGATAATGATCTCATCCTGCCAGAGCGATTTGTCTGCGCCAGTGGTGATCATTGCCACGGTGAGAATGCCCATGAGAAAGGCGGATATGCCAGCCAGCCATGCGCCGCCACGCAGTTCTATGAGCGCTGCAATTCCGGCGACAAAGGCGGCGAGCGCAGACATTACGCGGATGCTGAAAGCAATGTCGAAAATGCTGGTGATGCTGGCGCCCTGTTGTATTTGCAGCACGATTGCCGACCACGCGCCCCAGAGGAGCCAGCCGCCAAGCAAACCGATAAAGGCCCCGCATATCTTACCTTGATCCATTTGCATTCCCTTGCCTGTTATGGCGTCTCAGCACTTCAGGGATAACAGACGCCTCTTAAAAGAAAAGTAAAGGCGTCGTGGTGTATTAGCGCTGTCGGCGGGCGAGGGCGCGTCTGCCATGAGCTGCAAAGCTTTCGCGCTGGCGTGCGATGGCCGCCGGAACGGGTTTGCGGCGGCGCGGTTTTGGCGTTGGCCTCTGGCTTGTTTGAGGAACCAGTATCATGGCTGGATTTTGCTGGGCGGCAAGAGGAGCAGCTGGCATGGCCGCCAGATGGTTTTGCCTTTTGCGCCGAGCTTGCGGGCTGGCGGCTGAAATGGCTGGCATCAGAAACAGCGCGAATATCGCCGCGCCAATCGTGATCTGTTCGAAAAGATCAGGCGAGCGCCACCAATTCTCGGCAAAGTCAAACAGCGCCAGGAAGGGGAAGCCTGCGAGCGTTCCGGTGATAAAGGCTGTCAGTGCGCCACGTTTTCTGCGCTGAAGCAATGTCGAACAAGCGTAAAAGGATATGGCGGCAAACAGATAGAGCCCACCATAGAAAAGGCCGAGCTGACGCCAATCTATCATTACGCCAATGTCGGAGTTCAGGCCGGTGCTCTCTGAAAAAAGTGCGGCAAGGGCCAGCACGGAGGGCCAGCGCACGGCCATAATGGCTAGGAAGGCAAAGCTGATCGCGTAAAGCGCTGTGATCAAGGCGAGGCAAAGGCGGGTCATCAGCCATGTTAACCAAACATGCTTGAGGCTTGATGAACGTCTTATTATGAATTTCATTCATTGTGCGGTTTCAGACGGGTTTGCCGCTGCCGATCAAACATCAAGCGAATCGCGCGATTCCTGCCCGTGCTTTGATCACTTCCGCTGATTTGGTCGCCATATCGCACGCTTGCCATGGCGAGTGACATCCCGCCCGGCTCATTCTTGTAATCTAAATCGGGGTGCGACGGTCCGCTCCCTCGCGTGAAAGGATATGGGCGTGCAATATTTAAGGAAATTTGTCGGCGCGGGCGCGCTTGGGTTGGCAGCGCTGAATGCAAGCGCCTTTGGGCAGGAGCTAAGCGTTGAAGAGCGGCTGGTGGCCCTTGAAAGCCAGGGCTCGGCTTATGTCGATAACAGCTATCTATTCCTGATTGGCGGGCTGATCGTCATGCTGATGGCGGCGGGCTTTCTGTGTCTGGAAGCGGGCCTTGTCCGGTCGAAAAACGCCGCCATGCAGTCAACGAAAAATGTTGCTCTGTTCTCTGTGGCAGGGCTGATGTTCTGGCTTGTCGGGTATAATATGGCGTATCCGTCCTCGACTTTGTTTAATGGCCTGCTTGGCACCAGCCCTGCGCCCTGGAGCGGGGGGGACGTCTCCGCCGTGGGCGACGCGGGATATGCCCCCGCCTCGGACTGGTTTTTCCAGATGGTGTTTGTCGCTACGGCCGCCTCTATTGTTTCAGGCACTGTGGCCGAACGTGTCAAACTCTGGCCCTTCCTGATCTTCACGGCCATTCTGACCGCCTTCATCTATCCAATCGTGGCAAGCTGGGAGTGGGGCGGGGGTTATCTCGATAGTGCTTGGGGTTTCTCCGATTTTGCCGGCTCCACGCTGGTCCACTCGACGGGCGGCTGGGCCGCGCTGGTCGGCGCGATTATTATCGGCCCTCGCACCGGCAAATATTTCGGCAAACAGGTCAATCCCATGCCCGGCTCGAACATTCCGCTTGCAGCCCTTGGCACATTCATTCTCTGGTTTGGCTGGTTCGGCTTTAATGGCGCGTCCCAGCTTGCTGCGGGCACGATTTCGGACATCAATTCGGTCGCCGTCATCTTTGCCAATACCAATATGGCGGCGGTTGGCGGTGTGCTTGGTGCGATGGGTCTGACGACCGTGCTATATAAGGGCAAAGTGGACGCAACCATGGTGTTTAACGGCGCGATTGGCGGGCTCGTCTCGATCACCGCCGAGCCTTTAATGCCAAGCATGGGGCTAAGCGTGCTGATCGGTGCTGTCGGCGGCGTCTTGGTCGTGCTGACCGTACCATCGCTCGACAAGCTGAAAATCGACGATGTGGTTGGCGCAATCCCCGCCCACCTTGTCTGCGGGATTTGGGGCACGATGATTGTACCGCTGTCAAATGCGGATGCTAGCTTTGTCGGCCAGCTTGTTGGCGTGGTGCTGACGGGTGTGTTCGTCTCGATCGCTTCGGCCATTGTCTGGACGCTGCTCAAGCTCACCCTCGGTGTCCGCGTCTCTGATGAAGACCAGATGCTTGGTCTCGACAGGGCGGAGATTGGCCTTGAAGCCTATCCCGAATTTGCTAGCGCGAGCCGGTAAGAAAAAGGTTTCCTCCCCGAACCCTCGGCATGCCCGCCCGGCGTGTCGAGGGTTTGGTGCTGGTGACTGTGCATCAGATTTGTGCAGATGTGTTCAATTCTGATGCATTAATCGCTCAAGCCGGGCGAGATCGGCCCACACGCCTTGTGAACAATTGTCTTCCCCCGCCAGCGCGCTACCCATTCAGCCGAGAAAAGACCAAAGGGAGATGGGTTTCATGTCGGGCATCAGACAGATTTTGCGATTAGGGTCAGCCATATTGGGTGCGGGATTGCTGCTCGCCAGCCCCGCTTTTGCGCAAGTCGATAGTGGCGACACGGCATGGATCCTGACCGCCACAGCGCTCGTCCTGTTCATGACCCTGCCGGGCCTTGCGCTCTTTTATGGCGGGCTGGTGCAATCGAAAAATGTCCTCTCCGTTCTGATGCAATGCTTTGCTGTGGCTTGTCTGATGTCCGTGCTCTGGCTGGCGCTTGGCTATTCCATAGCCTTTGGCGGGGAGGGGCCATATTGGGGCGGGCTTGGCAAATCCTTCCTCAATGGTGTTACCGATAGCTCGCTCAGCGGCACGCTTCCCGAAGGCTTGTTCTTTGCCTTCCAGATGACTTTCGCGATTATTACCCCTGCGCTGATGATCGGGGCTTTTGTCGAGCGCGTGAAGTTTTCCGCCGTGCTTGTGTTCTGTGCGGTCTGGCTTGTGCTGGTCTATGCGCCGGTCACCCATTGGGTCTGGGGCGGGGGCTGGCTTGCCGAGCGCGGCGTGACAGATTTTGCTGGCGGCATTGTCGTTCACGCCACAGCCGGCGTTTCTGCGCTGGTCTTTGCGATCATGCTCGGCAAGCGCGGCCATTTCCCGCGTGAACTGCGCCCCCCGCATAATCCGGGCTATGTCATGCTCGGCGCGGCGATGCTCTGGGTCGGCTGGTTTGGCTTTAATGCCGGCTCTGCGGTCGCCGCTGACGCTTCGGCGGCCCGAGCCATGCTGGTCACGCACACATCGGCGGCCACAGCGGCCCTCGTCTGGATGATGATTGAATGGATGAGCTTCAAGAAACCCACCCTTGTCGGCATTGCCACAGGCACAATTGCGGGCCTTGCCACGATCACGCCCGCCGCCGGATCCGTCGGTCCCGTCGGCGCGCTCATCATTGGCGCACTGGCGGCGATCATTTGTTACGCGGCAGTTGTGCTTATTCGCACCAAGCTGAAAATCGACGATTCGCTTGATGTGTTTGCCGTCCACGGTGTTGGCGGCATCCTTGGCACGCTCCTGATCCCGTTCCTTGCCACTACCGGCCCCATGGCGCCGGGCCTTGGCGAAACCAGCGTGGGCGCACAATTTGGCGTCCAGCTTACGGGTGTTCTCGCCGTTTCGGCCTATTCGATTGCCGTCACTGCGGTGGTCCTGCTCGCCCTCAAAGCCACAATCGGCCTGCGTGTTTCCGAAGAACATGAAGACGAGGGGCTAGATACCGCCTCCCACGGTGAATCGGCCTATCACTTTTAGAGCGTAGTGGGGGTCGCTTCCAGTTGCACGACCCTCTTTACGCCTCATTTGGGCTTCCCTCATCCTGAGCGAAGTCGAAGGACGTCTTACAAACATTGGCGGGCCCGTCCGCACGGGCGATCAAGCTTAAATTAATCCCGCCAGATGCCGCCGTGCGCCGTCCAGCACCAGCGTTTCGCCGGTAATGATCCCTGCGCCCGGGGAAGCAAGGAAAAGGGCGGCGTCGGCGATCTCTTCGGCCAGCGAGGCGCGGCCCAGTGGCGTGCGTTTTTTGAGCCAATTGCCCTCTTCGGCATTGTCAGCCTCGGTGCGCGGACGGATCGCCGAAATCGCATTGACCCTGATCCCCGCTTTGGCCAATTCCACAGCGCCCGAACGCACCAGCGCCAGCATTGCGCCTTGGGTGACACTTTCGATGAAATGGTTCGGATTTGACTGTTGCGAGGCTTGGCTCAGGACAAATGTGACGGTCGGCATTTGCCGGTGCCGCTCCAGCCCGATGCCCGAGAGCGGGGCCTGCTCGGCTACGGCTTTGGCGAACAGATGCAATGCCAGCGCGCCACTGCGAACGGTATGGCCGAGGCTCTCGTCAAATGCTGCCATATTAAGATCGGCCAGATCGCTCGGCTTGGGCAGTGGCGGCAGGATGATCAGATTGTCACGCCTGTCATAGACCTCGACCGCCGCTGTCAGGGCATTGCGCAAGCCAATCTGATCGTCGAGCCCGCCATGATGGTAAAGTATTTCGTCTGGCAATTCGTCGCGCGCTTTGGCGAGGCTTTGCTCGTCGGGCGAGGCAACAAGGACATGATGACCACTTTCGTGAAACCTGCGGGCACAGGCGGCACCGGCATCGCGGCCCAGCCCCAGAACGAGGGTGACGGGAGTTTCCATGCCTATGTCTCTATTCTGCTGGTGTGTCGGCAGGGCCTGCCGCTGGTGTCTGCGCTGCTGTCCGGTGGCTGCCAAGTTCATCGGTGAGAATGGTCAGGCGATCATGGAGCCGGTGCTGGGCCATCAGCCCTTCGCCAAGCAAGCGTACCATCATATAGATCGCCAATAGTAGGCCCGCGCCCAGAGAGATCTGCGTCAGGCCGATCAGGAACAGCCAGAAACCGCCCGTCGGATCGGCGCCAAACATGGACAGTAGCGCCTGAAGAATGATCAGGCCAACTGCAACCCCAAACAGCGCGCCGACAAGCAATGTTGCGGTACGCACGGTTGAGGGGGAAATGGCCCTGTCCTGCTCAAACAATTCTTTCATGTCACGCTCCTCTTCTAATCGGCAACTCTACAAGCTGCCGGTTAATTTTTCGAGGATGTGCGTGCGAGTTCGTGTTGCCCGGACTGTAAGGATTAGTCAGACAAGGCGTGCAGCTCGTCTTTGATTTTCAGTTTTCGTCGTTTCAGTTCAGTGAGGTGCAAAGCGTCCGTGGCAGGCTGTTTTTGTTGAACTTTAATCTGATCTTCGAGTGCTTTATGCTTTGAGGAAAGTTCTTCGATACGGCCTTGAATGGACATTTTGTCCGCCTCCTTCTTCTGTTGAACAGTTTTTGCGAGGCTTTCCTCTTAGCACAAAAATAGCTTGCTGTCCCAAGAGGCAGGCGAGTTTTGGCAGGAAAACTCGCCCCTTACGTGTTTTTAATCTGGCGCATCAGCGATTTGATGTGCGGTTATCGGGCAGGCTGGATCAGGCGTCTTTGAGGCCGGTCTTGTTGGCAAACATGGCGCGGTCGGCCGCTTGCATAATATCGCTTGCCGACATGCCGTCGCGCCATTTTACCGCGCCGATGGAGGCTTTGACGCCATGAAGCTGCACATCGCTATGCTGGAGCATCTCACGCAGCGCATTTACCCGCATCGCCGTTTGGGTGGGGTTCGACCGGATCAGCACGACGGCAAATTCGTCTCCGCCAATCCGACCGACAATATCGGTTCGCCGGACATTCTCTTTGAGCAGGCGGGCAATGGTTACCAGAACTTCGTCGCCCACTTCATGTCCGAGCGTGTCATTGACTCGTTTGAATTGATCGAGGTCGATATAGAGCACGGACAGGTGCGTTTCGTGACGTCCGGCAAGATCAATCTCGCGGGCCAGTTCGCGCATGAAAGCACGGCGGTTAAAGAGTGGACATAGCGGATCATTATCGGCCAGTAGCTCGGCCCGTTTGAGCCGCATTTCCAGAAGTCCCATGCGGGCGGTCAGCTTGGCATTAGCGGTGGCCAGCTCCATTAATTTGGCAAGGACATCGTCGCTCACCTCGTCAGGCGACAAGCCAAGTCCTTCTAATAGTCTCCTCGAATCAAGGTTCGCGCTCATAGGTTTTATCTTTCCTGACCTCTAGGATATAGCGTTATTGGTTAATGCATGCATCCCCCAATTGAGAAAATAAGCACTAATCTCGGAAACTCTTGCAGCAATGGGCCGAAATGCTTGACGCTTTTGTCCGGTGACATATGGTC
>CALLUH010000265.1 GCA_938011445.1 uncultured Hyphomonadaceae bacterium | reverse complement strand
ATTTCTGCTTTTTATCCACCAACTCGAAACCCCTTTTGTTTTAGCGTCTATATCGTCAAGCGAGGCGACAATACAGGCTTGCAATCAGAATTTACGCGGTCCACTGTGGGAGAACAGACTATATGGGAGATCAAAGACGCTGGAAGGGGGGCCACTTGATCAAAAGAGTGATCCGAACAGCTTTATTGATCGCATGTTTCTCTTGTCTGTTCACAGGCGCGGCCGTCTCGCAGTCCGATGGCAAATCATCCGTAACTCCGCCAAAAAGCGCACCCGACACATCAGCAGCCTATATCCCGTCCGCCCGCAGCGTTTCCAAAGAACGTTTTGAGACAGCCCACAATTCATTGCTCGATGCCGACCGCATGCAGTTTGAACGTCCCGTCGAAGAGATCGACATCCCCCAAATCCGCGATCCATCTCGCTTTTCCAGCTGGATTGCGGGCTTAATCAACACGCTCGGCACAGCCTTTCAGGCGATCTTCTATATCGGCGTGGCGGCAATCGCAGCTGGAGTTCTGTATTTTATCCTCCGCCATATTCCAGATATTCGCTTGAAGGGAAAAGGGCGCGCAGACAGGGGGGCGACAGCGGAAGACCACACGATTTCAAACGTCCGTCCCGACGAGCAAAAAGCCCGCGCCTGGCTCGAAGAGGCCGACGCTCTCGCAAAACAAGGCCGGTTCTCCGAAGCGGTTCACTTGCTTTTATTCCGGTCCATTGAAGACATCCAGACACAGCGCAAGGCGCCCATTCCTCAAGCTTTGACCACCAGAGAGATCGAACGCCTCGACGGACTGCCCGCCCGCCCGCGCAAAGCGCTGCGCCCGATCATTTCACTGGTTGAACGCAGCTTTTTTGGCGGCCACCCCGTCAATGCGGAAAACTGGACGGCCGCGCGCGAGGCCTATGAAGCGTTTGCGTTCGGGGAAGCGTGGACATGAGCCAGCCTGAACGCCTGACCACGGGCACCCAAGCCACAAACCCGTTTTCCAGCCGCGTGATTTTGTTGGCAATCTTCCTCAGCATCATGTCATTTGGCGCCGTCATTACCCTGCTGGCATGGGCACCTGATCTCGCCGACCGCGAACGCGCGGGCGCCACAGCCTATTCACGTGCAGCCACAGGCTATAACGGCCTCGTCACCTTGCTGGAAAACGCCGATATGCCGGTCTCCATCTCTCGCTCCGAGCGCAATCTGACGAGCGGACGTCATATGATCGTGCTGACCCCGCTGCCGGGCAATCTGCCAAAGGGCGAGGAACTGTTTGAGGATGCGGAAATTACCCAGCCCGTTCTGATCATTCTGCCAAAATGGAACGCCCGCGCGCAGATTGGCAATTTACGCTGGCAAGCCAGCCTCACCCTAAGCTCCGCTACCCGCATCACCAGCCTTCTCGATCCGATTGATGATAAAGCCTATGTCGACCGCTTGGCACCGCCTGCGTCTGTTGCAACACCCTATGGCCGCTTCCGCCCTCATTTCGAAGACCGAATGCAGACCCTCAATAGCGATTATCTTATACCCGTCATCTCTGCCCCGATCGGCATGCTGGTTGGGAAAGTCCCCGATGAGAACATCTACATCCTCTCTGATCCCGATCTGGCCAATACTTTCAATCTCGACAATCCGGAAAACGCACGACTGATGTTGACCATTATCCATGATTTGCGGGGCGAGGCGCAGCTTCCTCTTGTCTTCGATACCACAATGAACGGGTTCGCCCGCTCAGACAGCCTTCTCAAAATCCTACTCGATGTGCCTTTTCTCGGGGCAACACTTGTCCTCTTGATGGCCGCTGCATTACTGCTCTGGAGCGCCTTTACGCGCTTTGGCGCGCCCGTCCGCGACGCGCAGGTTTTCGCTCTCGGCAAGGAAGCTCTTGCAGACAACAGTGCAGGTCTGATCGCCATGACCGGCCGCGAAGGCAAGCTTGCACCCGATTATCTCGCCCTGTCGCGCAAGGCCGCACTGAGAACCCTCGGCATCACGAAAAACCTCAGCGATGCCGAGATCAATGCGTTGCTGGAGCGGATAGACAAGGACAATGACACATCAGAAAACTGGATGAAGCTCGAAGAGGCTTTAAGTCAACCGGCCAATAGCCGTGACGATTTATTATACAAGGCGAGGCGGATCTACCGCTGGCGCAAGGAGAAACTAAATGGACATAAGTGAGATCAAACCGCTGGCAGACGCGATCCGAGCAGAAGTTGGCAAAGGTGTTGTCGGTCAGACGGACACGACGGACCTGCTGCTTACGGCATTGTTTTCGGGCGGCCATGTCCTGCTCGAAGGGCCGCCGGGAACCGCCAAGACGCTGCTTGCGCAATGCTTTGCCCGTGCCATCTCGCTCGGCTTTGGCCGTATCCAGTTCACCCCTGATCTCATGCCCGGCGATGTGCTCGGCACCAATCTGTTCAATTTCCAGACCAATGAGTTTTCGCTTACCAAAGGACCTATTTTTTCAGAAATCCTTCTGGCGGACGAGATCAACCGAACCCCGCCAAAAACCCAGGCCGCGCTGCTCGAAGCTATGCAGGAACGCCGCGTCACAATTGATGGCACGACCTATCCGCTCAACCCGCTTTTCTTCGTCATCGCCACACAAAACCCGATCGAACAGCAAGGCACCTATCCCTTGCCGGAAGCCCAGCTTGACCGTTTCTTGTTCAAACACACCCTGTCCTACCCAGACCGAGACGAAGAGCTTAGAATTGTCGAGGCGCATGGCAAGCGCACCGGCACGCGGGATACCGGCCTTCTTGGCATTGATGCCGCACTCGATCAGTCCCAGCTTAATGCCGCCGTCGAGGCTGTGGCAAAAACCCGGCTTGCGGACGATATTGTCGCCTATATTGTAGACATCATCCGCGCCACACGGGAAAGCGCTGCAATTGAAACAGGGGCCAGCCCACGGGCCGCCGCCGCCATTGCCGCCGCCGCCCGCGCCCATGCCGCTCTGGCGGGTCGCGAGTTTGTCATTCCGGACGATGTGAAGTTTTTGGCTCTTCCAGCCTTGCGGCACCGCATCATCCTGTCCCCCGCTGCCGAGATAGAGGGCAAGACCACAGACGAAACGCTTAACAGTCTTATTGACGCGATCGCCGCGCCCAGATGAAACCAGCTTCATGATTTCACCTACCCCCAGAGCCGTTTGGCTGATGATAGCGGGCTTTCCGCTGATGCTGCTTATTGGCATCCTTGCCCCCAGCCTTTGGGGCCTGGCCGCCGCGTGGATCATGCTGGTGCTCGGCCTTTTGCTCGCTGACGCAATGATCTCGGCCAAGCTGACAGGTTTTACCGCCAAACTTACCCCGCCCGCCTTGCTCTATATCGGTGCCCGCGACCCCGCAAATCTTGTGGTTTCTTTCGAAAGCGGCCCGCTGCCTGCCCGCGTCGAGATCAAGCTCGATACTGGCCCGCTTCTCGCTCCGGTGCCGCTAAAGGGGCTGCGGGGATGGGACAGCCGCGAACACAAAATAGACCTTCCGCTAACCGCACTGCGGCGCGGAAATGCCGAAATTGGCGCGCTCTGGGCGCGGTGGCAGGGGCCGCTCGGTCTTGCGCGTAAACAGGTAAAACAGCCACTGGGCGTTCGCATCCCCATCCTGCCAAATGCGCGCTGGGTCAAACAAGAAGCGGTACGTTTATACACCCGCGATGCAGACTTCGGCATCAAGCAGCAATTAAACAAAGGCGACGGTTCGGAATTTGATGCCCTGCGCGAGTTTGCCGCTGGCATGGACCGGCGGGCTATTGACTGGAAACAATCGGCCCGACACCGCAATCTGCTGGCAAAAGAGTTTCGCACCGAACGCAACCATAATATCGTCTTCGCCTTTGACACTGGCCGCTTGATGAGCGAACCGCTTGACGGCATCCCAAAGCTCGACCGGGCCATTAATGCGGCGCTGCTGCTGGCTTTCGTATCCTTGCGCGCAGGCGACCGGACAGCGCTTTACGGCTTTGACGCGCAGCCTGTCCTTTCGTCAAACCTACTTCACGGCACCGCCGCATTTACCCAGGCTCAGGCGCTTGCCAGCCAGCTCGACTATTCGGCCAATGACGCCAATTACACACTCGCCCTGACCGACCTCTCCGGCAAGTTAAAGCGCCGTTCTCTGATCATCCTGTTTACCGATTTCGTCGATACCATCTCCTCCGAACTTATGCTCGAAACCCTCGCCAGGCTGACCAAACGCCATCTCGTCCTGTTTGCCACCTTCAAGGATTCTGGCCTCGAAAACATGCTCGACGCACCGCCCGACACGGCCGAAGATATTTCGCGCGCAGTCGTCGCTGACACATTGCTCGACGAACGCAAGCTGGTTTTCCGCCGCCTCCAAAGGCTCGGCGTCCACATTATTGAAACCACGCCTGACACGTTCGGGAGCAAGCTGGTTTCCCAATATCTCGAAATCAAGGGGAGGGATTTGCTATGACCGAATTGCTCAAATCCTATCGCTTCCGCGAAGAACGCGAAGCCAATTGGCACAAGCTGGACCAGATTATCAACAAGGCCGAGAAAAGCGGCGTCAAGGCGCTTTCGGATGAGGATATGCTCGCTCTGCCGCGCCTCTATCGGCAAGCGGTCTCGTCGCTTACACTCGCCCGCTCCATCTCGCTTGATCAGAACGTCGTCTCCTATCTCGAAACCCTGTGCACAAAATCTTATCTTTTCGTCTATGGCACACGATCCAATTTCGGCGAGCGCATTGCGCATTTCTTCGCCCATGACTGGCCAGAAACCGTCCGCGCGGCATGGAAGCCGACCCTCCTTTCGGCTGGCTGCATGTTTGGTGGTGCCCTGCTCGCCTTCATTCTGTGCATGATCGATATGGACTGGTTCTGGACCTTCAATTCCTCGATCACGGGCGACCGAACCCCAGACGCGACGACGGCCTATCTTGAATCCACGCTCTATTCCGATGCCACTGACGCGGGCGGCATGCTAAGCGCCTTCTCTGCCGAGCTCTTTTCTAACAATTCCGGTGTTGCGCTCTTCTCGTTCGCGCTCGGCTTTATGTTCGGCGTCCCGACCGCATTGTTGATCATTTATAATGGTGTCTTGCTTGGCGCATTCTACGCCGTTTTCTGGAGCCGCGGACTTGGCTATGAGCTGACAGGTTGGCTGCTCATTCATGGCGTGACAGAACTCTTCGCCATCATTCTCGCTGGCGCAGCGGGTTTTATGATTGGGGGCAGCGTCGCTTTTCCGGGTCAGAAATCGCGCATGGCGTCCGCCCAAGCGGCAGGACGGTCCGCCGCAACGATCGCTATCGGCGCTGTGATCATGTTATTCTTTGCCGCCTTGCTTGAGGGCTTCGGGCGTCAATTGATCAATAATGATGAAGTCCGCTATGGCATCGCTGTCACGAGCTTAGTGCTCTGGATGGGGTATTTCTACTTGCCGCGCAGTGACGGACGCGCCCGATGAACCAAATTGCAAAACATGCGCCCTCCATTGAAAAAGGGAAATTACGTCGCGCCCGCTTGGCCCAAGCCCGGCAGCGCTCCAAATTCAATCGAAAACTCGTCACTCCTGAAGGCGCAGAGTTGACCCTCAAACTGGCCTCGGCAGGCCAGCGCGCAGGCGCTTTCATCGCGGACTGGATCATCATTGTCATCCTCTTCGTGGCCATTCTGTTCGGCGTCTCCGAAACATCCAAAGGCATCGGCCAGAACGGCGAACAGATCGCAGGCGCCTTGGCCATGTTGCTGATTTTCATTCTGCGGAATTTCTACTTCATATTCTTCGAGATTGGCCGGCGGGCAGCAACTCCGGGCAAGCGGCTTGTCGGGCTGCGCGTTGCATCGCGTAATGGCGGACAGCTAACGGCAAATGCCATTCTCGCCCGGAATTTTGTTCGCGAGGTTGAAGTCTTCGTCCCTCTGGGCTTTCTGCTACAGGCCATGATTAGCGGCGGTGGCGTTAATGGCTGGATTTCGCTTTCCGGCCTGATCTGGTCAGGTCTTTTCCTGTTCCTGCCAGCCATGAACAAGGACAAATTACGGCTCGGCGACATCGTAGCGGGCACTTGGGTCATCACCGCGCCTAAGATTAAACTCCTCCGCGACATCACAAAATCGCGAGATCAATCGGGCGACGCAGCTGCCCGCTTCGCCTTTACGGCGAAACAGCTGGACACATATGGCATCCATGAACTGCACGTTCTGGAGAATGTCTTGCGCAAATCCAGCCCCGATGTGAAGGCATCAGTTGCAGACCGGATTCGCGTAAAAATCAGCTGGACGCGTCAACCGGGCGAGAGCGATATAGAATTTCTGCGCGAATATTATGCCGGATTAAGACGCAATCTTGAGCAAAAACTCCTCTTAGGGCAACGCAAGGCAGACAAGTTCGACAAGGGTAAATAATCTGTAAGGCTCTCCACAAATCCCATATTCCACAACAGAACAGCCCTCAACAGGTTCCATATGAGTGGAGGTAAATGGGGACAGAAACATGAACAGAACGAACGACGAGGGTGTAGAGGGAATGTACAGGACCGTTTTCAAGATCGTGGGGAAAGCAGCAAGTTCATTGTTCTTAATGGTACCGCTTCTCCGGTTTGAACGGAGGACCTCTGGTTCCACAAACCAGCGCTCTAACCAACTGAGCTAAAGCGGCACTATCGCCCCGTCAGATACTACCAGATGTCCGCCGCTTCAAGCGCGAAGATGATCGACATGGCATTTTACCCACCAGAAAGGATGAAACTTCCATCAAACTTGATCGGCTTCGGAGCCGCCCGTTAAGGAGGATATGTGACAATACAATCTGGATGCGAAGTGCAGCAAAGCCACCAGAGAAAACAGATGACCGTCACTGATCTCTATCAATTGATAAGCCCCGCCAGCTTCCTCGCCATGGCGATCGTCTTGCTGTTTCTGGCGCGTTCTCGGCCTGAAATGCGCAGCGCCCTGTGGTTCTCGGGCACTTATGCGCTCGCTGCGTGCGGCTTCTCGCTCACCTTCATCCAGGGCTATTTCAGCGATGGCGTTTTTGTTACCATCGCCACTTCAATATATTTTGGCGCAACCATCCTGCTCTCAATCGGCTTGGTCAAACGGGCGGCGGCGCGGCTGCCGCGTTTCTATTTTGGAGCCATAATCATTGGTGGCGGAGCCTTGCTGAGCTATTATCAGCTTATCAATCCACAGCTAGAGCCAGCCCAGATTTCCACCGGTGTCATCTCCGCAGGTCTCGTGCTCAGCGCTTGTTTTGTCGCTGCAAGGCAAAGTCTGACCCGACGGAGCAAAATCGTTATCCTGCTTCATGCCTTGTTCGGCCTGTCTTTTCTAACCCCAAGCATTATCATGCTGAGCTTTGGTGGTCTGGCCAATGTTCTCGCGACGCCCCAACTTCTGACACTGTTCAGGTTCGACCGGCTGATTAGCGACGCCCTCGCGCTGAGTTGCGGGGCGGTCGTAACGATTGCCTATGTCATTGACCTGCTCAATCTGACCCGTCATGACGCCAATACCGACCCATTGACCGGCCTTCTCAATCGCCGCGCCTTTGGTGATGCAGCCGCAGAACTGAACGAGACCATCAAAACAGATACAGGCAGCCTGTTCATGATCATGGCCGATCTTGACCATTTCAAACAGGTCAATGACGAATACGGGCACCTTGCTGGCGATGCGCTCATTACCAAAACTGCCCACATTTTGCGGGCCAATAGCCTGCCAAGTTCTGTCATCGCCCGGCTGGGCGGCGAAGAGTTTATCATTGCCTTCAAAGCTGAAAGTCTTGCCAATGCGGTGGCCCATGCAAATCGGCTGCGCAAAGCCGTTCAAGCAATCAAGCTGGATACAAAAGCCGGTGCAAAATCCTTCACTATCAGTCTCGGCATCACCCAACACATGCTGCCCGAGACACTATTGGAAACCCGGGACCGCGCCGACCAGGCCCTCTATCTGGCAAAGGCCCAAGGCCGCAACCAGGTGGCCACACATGAGGATCTTGCCATTTTCGAACTGAGGCGTCACCTGGAGGCGAACAAGCCCTTCAGCACCTCAATACGAGATCGCGCCAAAGCCTCAAGAAAAGTGCTTCGATAATTTCAGCCCCTGCCCCTGATAGTGGCTGCCCCTTTTGCCATAGAGCGCTGACGGTTTGGCGGCCATCGGCTCATAAACGAGCTTGGCAACTGGCTGGCCGTGTTCGAGAATAAACGGCACATCGCGCGAGCGCACCTCCAGCACAGCGCGGCTGCCGCCCTTATTGGTTCCAAAGCCCGGGTCAAAAAACCCCGCATAATGGGCGCGAAACTCGCCAAGCTCCGGCGCAATCGGTGCCATCTCCGCCGCCTGCATAGCGGTCACTTTTACCGTTTCCTGCGACGCCAGAATATAAAACTCGTCCGGATTCAGCACAATCCGCCCGCGATGCGGCAAGACCGGCTCCCAGAACTCGGCCGGATCATGCCCGCTAATATTGCGCAAATCCACCACGCCCGCATGGCGCTTTGCCCGCCAGCCGACCGGCCCGCCATCGGCGCGTTCCAGATCAATGCTCACAGTTTTCTCGGTCGCCCCCGTCGCCTTGCCGCGGCGCAGCCTGAGTTGCGCGAGCCTATCGCCTGGCCGCACCAGAACCGAAAATGTCCGTGGACTGATCTCCAGATAAAGCGGCCCCGAATACGCAACCGGCACATCATCAAACGCCCTTGCCCCATTCGTGACCACCCGCGTAAACACATCAATCCGCCCCGTCGAGCTTTTCGGGTTTGCCCGCCCATATATCCCCGAAGGCAGTTTCAATCCTTCCTGTAAGGGCACCAGATAGACACAGCCCGTTTCAAGCACCGCCCCGCCTGTCAAATCCACCCGATGCATCTGAAGCCCGGGCTCCTGTAACAGATCGGCCACCGTCCGGCCTTTGCCCGGCAAAAAGCTTGCCCTGATCCGATAAGCGTCTTCGGCCAGACGCAAATCAAGGCTCGCGGGCTGGATCTGGTCAGTGTCCAGCGCCTCATGTGCGCGTATCCCGCCAGACGCAAAAAGCGCCGCTATCTCGCTATCAGGCAAAACGCCGAAACCATCACTCATCACTTGACCCTTATCTCCCCTCACTCCTAAGACCTTCTAGGCGTACATGGAAGGACCGGACATGGACAAAAATAATAATGCCGCCAGCAAAAACTGGAAGCCCGCGACCCGCGCCGTGCGTGGCGGACTAGACCGCTCCGCCCATGGCGAGATTTCTGAAGCGCTTTACCTGACCTCTGGCTATTCCTATGCCAGCGCCGAACAGGCCGCCGCCCGTATGCGCGGGGACGAGGAAGGCTTTGTCTATTCGCGCTATGGCAGCCCGACCGTTGCCATGGCCGAGACCCGCCTTGCCGAGATTGAAGGCGCTGAAACCTGCCGCATGACTGCCTCGGGCATGGGCGCCATTTCCGCGGCCCTGCTTGCCCCGCTCCAGCAAGGCGACCGCGTTGTCGCCGCCCGCGCATTGTTCGGTTCATGCCGCTGGATCTGCGCAAACCTCTTGCCCAAATACGGCGTCGAAGTCGAGTTTGTTGACGGCGCAGACCTCGACCAATGGCGCGCCGCCCTCTCCAGACCCACCAAACTCGTCCTGATCGAAAGCCCCGCCAATCCCTTGCTCGACGGCGTAGACATTGCCGCCGTCGCAGAGCTAACCCACAAAGCGGGCGGCTGGCTCATTGTCGATAATGTCTTCGCCACCCCCGTCCTGCAACAACCGCTCACCTTGGGCGCAGACCTTGTCGTCTATTCCGCCACCAAACACATGGACGGACAAGGCCGCGTCATGGCTGGCGCTATACTCGGACGCAGCGCCGACATGGAAGA
>CALLUH010000264.1 GCA_938011445.1 uncultured Hyphomonadaceae bacterium | reverse complement strand
CGAAGTCCGCACTGGCCCGATATACGCCAAGAGATTTCTGCGACCTACTCTCGAATGCCTCTATTAGCTGGCATGAGAAGACGCTCGGGCAATTGTTCTGCGACGGCAAATCCGGGGCAATCATCTCGCTCTTGCTGGATCGGCTCTGTGACCCCGGCGGCGGGCTAAAGCTCTCCACGGACATTCACGAGGTCGCAGCCAATAGAGGCGGGTTTTCCATAAAGACATCAGCGGGTGCACTCTCTTGCAAGCAATTGGTCGTCGCAACAGGCGGCCTTTCTATCCCGAAAATGGGCGCAAGCGGGCTCGCCTATGACATTGCCCGCCAGTTCGGCCACGAGGTCATAAGCCCGCGCCCTGCACTCGTACCGCTGACCTTTTCGGGCGCGCTTAAGGACCAGTTCGCCGAAATTTCCGGCGTAGCAACCGATACCGTTGCAAGCGCAGGAGCAGCAAGTTTTCACGAGGCCATGCTGTTCACCCATCGCGGCCTCTCAGGCCCTGCCATTTTGCAAGCCTCATCCTATTGGAGCGAGGGGACGGATTTGGAGCTAAACCTGTTACCCGGCATGGATGCGCTCACAACGCTCAAAGCACTACGCGATGAAGGCGGCAAACGCTCGCTCGGAGCCGCACTCGCCAGCCTGTTCCCGCGCAGACTTGCCGATATGATCTCAACCCACTTGCCCCAATCGGCCGAGGTACGCATGGCCGATTTGCCAAACAAATCGCTCGCCCAGATCGCCGATGCGCTGACAGACTGGCGTCTGCGGCCAACAGGCACAGAAGGCTGGCGCACAGCCGAAGTGACCGCAGGCGGGGTGGCGACAGATGGGCTGTCTTCACGCTCGATGGAGAGTAAACACCAGAACGGGCTCTATTTCATTGGCGAATGCGTCGATGTGACCGGTTGGCTGGGCGGGTATAATTTCCAATGGGCATGGGCGAGCGCCTATGCGGCCGCAGAGGCGGTTTCGACAGGTTAACGCCATAGTCAAAATTATTGTTAACATTTCTGAGTATCAATATAATCTATATCAAAATTGTGGATTATTTATTGGCGCCCTGAGCCCTGATCGCTCATATAGAGGCCATTATAGCAGTAGCGACTCTCAACGAGTATCAACCCACCCCAAGGAGACGAACATGGACGGAATGGACGGCGATATCGCAAAATGCCCGGTGATGCATGGCCCCAACAAGACGGCTGCCACTGGCTCGACAGCCAATCAGCATTGGTGGCCCGAACAGCTCAACCTCAAAATCCTCAACCAGAATGCCCCGCAAATCAGTCCGCTTGGCGACACATTCGACTATGCCGAAGCTTTCAAAAGCCTTGACTATAAAGCGCTGAAAAAAGACCTCGCCGATCTGATGACAGACAGTCAGGACTGGTGGCCCGCAGACTATGGCAATTATGTCGGCCTGTTTGTGCGCATGGCATGGCATTCCGCTGGCACCTACCGGACCTATGACGGACGCGGCGGCGCAGGCTCTGGCTCGCAGCGTTTTGCCCCGCTCAATAGCTGGCCAGACAATGGCAATCTCGACAAGGCCCGGCGTCTTCTGTGGCCTATCAAACAGAAATACGGCAACAAAATCTCATGGGCCGATCTGATGATCCTTGCCGGCAATGTCGGCATGGAAGTCTCAGGATTCAAGACGTTCGGCTTTTCCGGCGGACGCGAGGATGTGTTCGAGCCGGAAGAAGATATTTACTGGGGGCCAGAAACCGAATGGCTCGATGACAAGCGCTACACAGGCGAGCGCGAACTGGCAACGCCACTGGCCGCTGTCGAAATGGGGCTGATATACGTCAATCCAGAAGGGCCAAACGGCAATCCCGACCCGATCAAATCCGCCTTTGACATCCGCGATACATTTGCGCGCATGGCGATGGACGATTATGAAACCGTCGCCCTCGTTGCCGGTGGTCACACATTCGGCAAAGGCCATGGCGCTGGCCCTGAAGAAAATGTCGGCGTGGAGCCAGAAGGTGCACCGATCGAAAATATGGGCTTTGGCTGGATCAATAGCCACGGCACCGGAAAAGGCGACGACACAACCACCGCCGGATTTGAAGGCGCATGGACACCAACGCCGGACACGTGGAACATGGAATATTTCCAAGTCCTGCTAGGCTATGAGTGGGAGCAAGTCACCAGCGCCTCAGGCCATGTCCAATGGGCTCCCAAAGCCGGACAAGGCGCCCCTGAAGCGCCCATGGCCCATGACCGGTCCAAAACCCAGCCGCTCATGATGACCACAGCGGACATGGCGCTAAAACTGTTCCCTGACTATGCCAAAATCTCCCAACACTTTCTCGACAATCCGGAAGAGTTTGCCGACGCCTATGCCCGCGCATGGTACAAGCTGACCCACCGCGATATGGGCCCCAAAGCCCGCTATATTGGCGAAGAAGTTCCCAGTGAGGATCTGATCTGGCAAGACCCCGTGCCTGCCCATATCGGACCGGTGATCAATGATGGGGAGATTGCAGACCTCAAAGCCAAAATCCTTGGCTCGGGGCTGTCCGTCTCGCAGCTTGTCAACACCGCTTGGGCATCCGCGTCCACCTTCCGTGGCTCGGACAAGCGCGGCGGCGCAAATGGTGCGCGCATCCGCCTCGCCCCGCAAAAAGACTGGGACATAAACACCTCGTCCAATGTCAATGCAGTGATTGATACACTTGAAGGCATCAAAGCCGAGTTCAATGCCAGCGGCACGCAAGTCTCGCTCGCAGACCTCATTGTCCTTGGCGGCACCGCAGCGGTGGAGAAAGCCAGCGGCCAAAGCGTGCCCTTTGCGCCAGGCAGGACCGATGCCAGCCAGGAGCAAACAGACATTGAGAGCTTCGAGGTTCTGGAGCCGAAATTTGACGGTTTCCGCAACTATAAGAACACCGAAGACACACGCGCAACCGAAGCGCTTCTCGTGGACAAGGCGGCCCTTCTGACCCTGACCGCGCCGGAAATGACCGTGCTTGTCGGCGGCTTGCGCGCACTCGGTGCAAATACAGCCAATAGCTCGCATGGCGTTCTAACCGACACTGTTGGCACGCTGAGCAATGACTTCTTTGTCAACCTGCTCGACATGGACATTGTCTGGTCAGCAACCGACAGCACAAGCGAGGCCTTTGAAGGCAAATCACGCAGAACCGGCGAGACGAAGTTTACCGGAACGCGCGCTGATCTCGTCTTTGGGTCCAACTCGATCCTGCGCTCCATCGCCGAAGTCTATGCCCAAGACGATGCCAAAGAGCGCTTCACCGCTGACTTCATCGCCGCATGGGTCAAGGTGATGAACCTAGACCGGTTCGATCTGGCATAAGACTTGAATATCCGAACGCAGTAGAGTTCGGTAAATTAGGAAGAGGCTGGTTTCACGACCGGCCTCTTTTTTCTTGTCTCCGGTCGGCAAAGCCGACCATGAGACATGGCTCCGCCAGCTCAGGGCTGTTTACTTGTCTCCGGTCGGCAAAGCAGACCATGAGACATGGCTCCACCAGCTCAGGGCTGTTTATTTGTCTCCGGTCGGCAAAGCAGACCATGAGACATGGCTCCGCCAGCTCAGGGCTGTTTATTTGTCTCCGGTCGGCAAAGCAGACCATGGGACATGGCTCCGCCAGCCCAGGGCTGTTTATTTGTCTCCCCCTAAAGCGATGGCTCGCCCCCGAGCAGAGCTCGCAAGGGCAAGCGCCCGTCGGCCGGTCAGGCCGCCCCGCCGGAGGGCTACGCCCGTGAGGCACAACATGCACAACAAGAAAGCTACCCCGCTCCCTTACGCTTATTGCAAATCGTATGTGCCAATTGCAGATTGCTTTCAGCCTCACCCCCGCCAGCAGCCCGCGCGCGGATATGGTCAAAACTTGGCCGCCACTTTTTCCACAAAGTCGCATGCGCAAGCTCGAACCGGTGACGCGGCATCGCCCGCCCACACAAAGCACATTTGCCAGCTTGCGCC
>CALLUH010000263.1 GCA_938011445.1 uncultured Hyphomonadaceae bacterium | reverse complement strand
GTTCGAGCGCGTGGTCAATCAACCCAAGCGCGGGGTGGGTAATACGAGCCTGCAAAAACTACAGCGCTATGCGCGCGGCGACGGGCGGTCTTTGTCCGTTGTGGTGCCGATGGTGCTGCAAACCGGCGAGATCAAGGGCGGAGCCAAGCGCGGGCTGACGATTTTTCTCGATCAGATGAATATGTGGCGCGATAAGCTGGCGGGTGGGCTGGCGCATACGGATCTCGCCGAGATGATCCTCGACGAGAGCGGCTATACGGACATGCTGCAAAAGGATCGTAGCCCGCAGGCGCAGACGCGGCTCGACAATTTGAAGGAGCTTGTCCGCGCAATGGGCGAGTTTGATAGCTTGCCCGCTTTTCTCGAACATGTGCAATTGGTGATGGATGCCTCGACCGGCGAGATGGGCGATGATCAAGTGCAGATATTGACACTACACGGAGCAAAAGGGCTGGAATGGCCGCAAGTGTTTCTGCCCGGCTGGGAGGAGGAAGTGTTCCCCTCGCGGCGCAGCTTGGACGAGAGCGGAATGAAGGGGCTCGAAGAGGAGCGACGCCTTGCCTATGTCGGGATTACGCGGGCGCAGGAGCGGTGTTATATTTCCTTTGTGGCCAACCGGCAGATTTATGGCCGTTGGCAGTCCGTCCTGCCCTCGCGCTTTGTTGACGAGTTGCCGATGGCGCATGTCGAGGCGGTGTCGGAAACGGGTTATGCAACGCAGCCGGGCGCAGAGAGCGGGTTTTCCGGCAGTGTGGAGGATCTCGGCGAGCGGTCATCTTATGACAGCCCGGGTTGGCGACGCTTGCAGAAGAATGCGGCAAGCGAGGCGGGCGGCGGGCCTGTGATCGAAGGCAAGGCGGAGCTTGTCGCAACCTCGGGCGGACAAAGCGGCTTTCGCAAAGGCCAGCGCGTGTTCCATGACAAGTTTGGCTATGGGAAGGTGGTGTCGGCGGAAGGCAACAAGCTGACCGTGGATTTCGAGAAGACCAATCAGAAGAAGGTGATCTCGACATTTTTGACGGCCGTTTAGGGCCCTAAGGCTTGGCATCCCATGCTTCTGTTGGCTTGTCCTCGCTTTGGCTATAAAGATTGCTACATGCAGGATCAAAGACAAAACCAAGCCGTCGAGGCAGGCTTTCAGGCGCTTCAACAACAACGCTGGCACGATGCGTTTGATGTGTTCAAAGCCGCCGATATGGACGGGTCAGAGGACGGGCGTGTCAGCATAGGGCTTGCAATCGCCGCGCGCGGCCTCGGTGATCTGGAAGCAAGTCTTGCAGCGATCGACAAGTTCCTTGCGGGCAATGGAACGCATATTAATGCGCTCGTCTTGCGGGCAGATCTGCTGAAGGAAAAAGGCGAGCAACGCCGTGCGATTGCAGCCTATATGGCCGCCGTCAAAGCCGTGCCGCAAGATACACAGCTTGATGAACGCACACGGAGCGATTTACAGCGTGCCCAAAGAGAATGCTTAGGTGCCGCCGGACTTTACGAAACCTATTTGCGCGACTTTGTGGACGACACGCTCGGCAGCGATGCGGCGGCGCCAGGCACGCGCGCTGGTATGGCGCTTGATCATGTGTTTGGCAAAGCTCAGATCTATCACCAGAAGCCCCAGCGCTTCTACTTTCCGGAACTTCCGCAACGGCAATTTTTTGATCGAACCGAATTTAACTGGCATGAAGCCGTCGAGGCTGCAAGCGAAGACATAAAATACGAATTTGCCACCCTCGCCGCGCGCGAAGACCGGTTTGACCCCTATGTCACTCCCGATGGGCGTGAGCCTCATCTCGCCCAGCATTCTTTGACAAATAGCCCGGACTGGTCGGCGATCCATCTCATCAGAAACGGCGAACGCTTTGAAGACAATCTCGCCCAATGTCCACTCACCATGGCCGCGCTCAGTCACGCGCCTATCCCGACCGTAAAAGCCAACTCGCCGAGCGCCCTGTTCTCGCGGCTGCTGCCGAAGGCGCATATTCCTCCGCATACGGGGATGATGAATACACGGCTGATTTGTCACCTGCCACTCGTACTGCCAGGCCATTGCACGCTTCGTGTGGGAAATCAGACACGGGGATGGATGGATGGCGAACTGTTGATCTTTGACGATTCCATTGAGCACGAAGCGCACAATGGCAGTGATCAGCCGCGCTCGGTGCTTATCTTTGATGTCTGGCGGCCTGAGCTTACCGAGGATGACCGCGCGTTGGTCACAGCGATTTTTGACGGGATTGAAGCGTTCGGCGCTTAAGTTCTACTCCACCCGTCTTACCGGCACTTCGAAATCACACACGTCGAGGATCGCGGGCGGGGTGCGGTAGAAGAAGGGTTCGGTGCGGAGGCGTTTGGCGGTTTTGGCCGCTTCAAAGGCGCTGGTGCGGGTGCGCATGACGAGATAGGCTGGGCGTTCGGCTTCGGGGATGTCGGCGGCGATGCGGACGCGGCGCATTTGGTCGCCCGTGGCAGGGGGCTGGATCACGCCGCTTTCAATGGCGCGATTGCCGCGTTCCAGCTTCTGGATGTATTCCATGCCGTCAATCACGCGAGCGAAGACGGTAAGGTTGCGGTCAAGATAGCGCTGGGCGTCAAGGACAATGTAGAATTCGGTGGTGCCGCTATCGGGGTCATTGTCCCGCGCCATGGCGACGGCGCCCGGGCAATGGAGCAGCCATTCGCGAGCCATTTGCGTGTCTCGCGCCATGGCAAAGCCGGTGCCGGTGTGGCCGACGGTTTGAGCGAAGAGGTCGTCATTGCCAAGCTTGATGAAGGGTTCGAAGCTTGACGGGCGGTCATTCTCGTTTTGCAAGGGAGGCCAGTCAGCCGCGCGCTCATCATCCTGCACGCCGGCCTGGGCGACGAAACGGTCGATCACGCGGTAGAAATATTCGCCATCATAAAAGCCCGCGCGGACAAGCTCCCGGAAGCGTTTTGCGTGATTGGGCGCGAAGCTGATGTTTAGTTCGAGCGCAGTGGTGCCGTATCGGGTTTCGATGAGAACGAGATCGTCGGGGTCCACGGCGCGCCAATTGTCAGAGGGGGGCAGATCGGCGGTTTGGGCTTGGGCCACATTGCGCGTATCGGCTGTCCCCTCATCGCCTGTCTGGGCGCAGGCTGCGGCGCTTGCCAGACACGCTGCCAATAGGAGAGATATGAGCGCATTTCGCATGGGTGTTTCCTTTGGAGCGAGTGTCGATTGCAAATCACCCTACCCAGAAACGCGCAGCCCTGCTAGAGACGCGGCCATGTACAAGATTTATGCAAATGGGCCACGCGCCGATGTTCAAGCCGTTTGGGACGTTCTGGCATGGACGGACCCGACGCCAGCGGATGCGGTGGACGCCAAGGAAGACGGCCGCAAGGGCTGGCGGCTTGATGCTTATGCGGCGGATGAGGCAGCGGCGAAGGCCTGTATTGCGCTTGCCAATGAGACGGTGCCGAGCCTGAATGTGCGCTATGAGGTGCTTGAAGATCGCGACTGGGTGACGCTTTCGCTGGAGGGGCTGCCGCCGGTCGAAGCGGGGCCATTTATTGTCGCGGGCTCTCATGCGCTCGCCGCTTCATCGCCTGGTATGACAAGCGTTCTGATTGAGGCGGGGCCAGCCTTCGGGACGGGGCATCATGGCACAACGCTTGGGTGTTTGCTCGGGCTGGAGCATGTGATGCGTCAGCGGCGTGTACGGAAGGTTCTTGATCTGGGGACAGGCTCCGGCGTCCTGTCGATTGCCGCGCTGAAGGTTGGCGCGGTGCGGGCCGTGGGCACGGATATTGATCTTGATAGCGTCAGGGTTTCAGAGGAGAACGCGGCGAAGAACAATGTCGCGGTGCGGTTTAAGGGCGTGCATTGTTCGGGGGTGCGACATGCGATTGTGCAGCGCGACGCGCCTTATGACACAGTGTTTGCAAACATATTGGCGCGGCCGCTTGTCGGGCTTGCGCCGGACATTTACCGGATGACGCGCCCGGGCGGAGCGATTATTTTGTCAGGGCTATTAGAGCATCAGGAACCGAAAGTGATTGGCGCATTTGCAGGACGCGGACTGTCTCTGGTCAAACGGTTTCATCGCGATGGCTGGTCAACGCTTTTGTTCGAGAAACGGACTTAGCGGACCAGCGACATGGACGGGCCGTTGAGCTTGATGCTTTTACGGGTGCGTTCGTCCACCCAACGCTCGCCGATGACGAGAAGCTGCAAATTGCCATTTGGAGCATCCCCGCCAGCGAAGCTCGAATATTCGCGGCCGCGTGGGCCAAGGAATGTCGCG
>CALLUH010000262.1 GCA_938011445.1 uncultured Hyphomonadaceae bacterium | reverse complement strand
CCAATTGGAAAATTTCAGTGAAGTCTACGAGCGCGCTTACGGAAGTGAGGTATTCGTAAATCTGTATGCCGCCAATGAAGTCGCAAAACTCGAACCCCAAGCCAATAACAACACCAATCTGCTCGAACTGTTCGTCTTCGGCAATGATGAGCAAGCCCGCCTGATCGCCCGCTATGACAATCTCGGCAAAGGCGCATCCGGCGCGGCGGTTCAAAACCTCAACCTTGTTCTCGGTTTGGATGAAACGGCTGGCCTCTAAAGCCCACGCTCCTCGCGTATCTGCTCCATCCGGCGGCGCACATATGCCCCCGGCGCATTGCCAAAGTCTTTCTCTGGCAGTGTCCGCGCCGGTATCTTCTTGCCGGATTTCTTCTTCAGCCATTTATCCCAAGTCGGCCACCACGATCCTGCATGCTCCTCAGCCTCCGCAAGCCAATCGTCTGCCGTGTCCGCCAATTCCTTATTGACCCAATGCTGATACTTGTTCGCATCCGGATGGTTGACCACGCCCGCAATATGTCCCGAGCCGGACAATACAAACCGCGCAGGTCCGCCAAAAGATTTCGCCGTCTTATAGACCGAAGAATAGGGGCAAATATGATCGTCTCGGCTCGCCTGAACATGGACCGGAATTTCAATATCCTTCACGTCCACGCGCTCGCCCAGAACCTTGAACTTGCCCTTGGCCAGCGCATTGTCGGCATAAAGATCCTTCAAATATGTCCTATGCGTCGGCCCGGGGATATTCGTCTGGTCCGCATTCCAATAAAGCAGATCAAATGGCCGCGGCTTCTTGCCTAACATGTAATTGTCAATCACATAGCGCCAGACCAGATCAACGGGCCGAAGCCAGTTAAACGTCTCGCCCATGCTCTCGCCGGGCATCACGCCATCGTTTTGCGCAACCAGCATATCAATCTCCGTGATTGCATGCTCGTCCGTAAAGACCAGCAAATCGCCAGCCTCCTCAAAATCCATCTGCGAGGCAAAATAGGACGCCGATTTTATCCGCGTGTCGCCATGCCTGGCCATATGCGCCAGCGCCGAGGTCAGCATGGTCCCGCCAATGCAATAGCCCACAGCGTTCAGCGTCTTGGCGTTCGCCGCTTCGAGTGTCGCTTCAACCGCCGCATAGGCGCCATGCTGGACATAATCATCCCATGTGAAATCCTTGGTGACATCATCGGCCGAGCGCCAAGAGACGACAAATACCGAATACCCTTTGTCGCGCAGCCAGCGGATCATCGAGTTCTCTTCGCGCAAATCAAGAATATAGAATTTATTGATCCAGGGCGGAAAGATCAGAAGAGGGCGCTTATAGACGGTCTGCGTGCTCGCCTCATACTGGATCAGTTCGATCAGCTCATTGCGGAATACCACTTTGCCCTCGGCTGTTGCGATATTCTCGCCCAGCCGGAACACGCTCTCATCAGTTTGGCTGATCGTTAGCTTGCCATTGCCCTTGCGCAGATCGGCCCGCGCCTGTTTGAGCCCGTCGAGCACGCTCTGCCCGCCCGTTTCGATCATTTTTTTGAGCGCTTGCGGATTGGTCGCAAAAAAGTTTGTCGGCGCGCTCGCATCAATGCTCTGCTGGGCAAAGAATTTCGCCTTCCGGCGGTCTGATTCGGAGACCCCTTGGGCGCCGTCAATCAGCGTCATCATCCATTTCGCGTTCAGCTCATAGCTTTTTTGCAAGACACCAAAAACCGGATTGCTCGACCATTCAGGATCTGAAAACCGTCGATCTTTCGACTTTGCCCGCGCCGTATTCTGTGCGGTCATCTCCATCCACGCCGTCATCATACCCTGCCACAGCTCGGAATTGGCTTTCATCAGCACCATCGGATCGGTCGCAAGCGACTGGCCGATTTTCTGGAAACTCTGGATCGCCGCAAAAGGATCTGCCGGTTTGGCCTGCGGTTTTGCAATAGCATTGCCCAATACATCCGAAAGCAGGGCTTGGCTTTCCTGGTTGGCAGCGGCCATGGTCGATAGCAAAGCCTGCAGTTTGGCGGGGTCTTGGCTGGCAATCAGCTCTGCAAGACTGGGTGAGGGACTTGCTTTTGTGCTATTTGCTGATTTTGTAGACATACGTTCTGTATCTCGCTTTGGGCTCAACTCCGAGGTTTCTTATACATGAAAAAGATGGTTAAAGAGTCACAATTGTTTGGGAAAGTTTGATGTTTTTGCGGTTTATCCTCTCTCTTTCACTGTTTGGCATGACGGGTATCGCCGGATGCGCCTCGCTTGATGATGTCGTCGGTGGGATCGCGAACACGCCAGAATGGTTTCAGGAACGCCGCGTCGAGATCCGGGGCGAAGGCTATCCCGACCTTAATGCGGTGCCGGTTGCCGCACCAATCAAGGGCTCTCAGGACAGATTGGCTCTAAGCGCGAGCGAGGCTGCCAAAGCACGCGAAATCTTGTTCGGCCATCCCAGAGCCGCTCAAGCGCACCTGACGCCAGAAGATATGCGTGCCATCGCGGACAAATTGCGCCCCCAAGTGCCCACAATTGAGCCAAAGCCTGAAGGGTTCTTAAGCGCTGCCGAACTGGTCGCGCTACGCGAACAAGTCAATTCGCGTTAGGACAGGACGCAAGACCATGACGATGGAATTTCACAAGATCCGGCGTTTGCCGCCCTATGTGTTCGAACAGGTGAACCGCAAATCCGCAAGCCTCAGAGCCGAAGGCGCGGACGTCATCAATCTGAGCATGGGCAATCCCGATTTGCCGACGCCCCAGCATATCATCGATAAGCTCGTCGAGACGGCCCAGAAACCGAACGTGCATGGCTATTCTTCTTCGCGTGGTATTCCGGGCCTGCGCCGTGCTGTGCGCGACTATTATCAACGCCGCTGGGATGTCCCGCTCGATATGGATGCCGAGGTCATCGTCACCCTCGGTTCGAAAGAAGGCTTTGCCAATCTCGCCCAAGCCATTAGTGCACCTGGCGACATTATCCTTGCGCCAGACCCATCCTATCCGCTCCACCATTTCGGCTTCATTATTGCCGGCGCATCCATCAAAGCTGTCCCCGCCGACACGCCGGAGATTTACCTCTCGAACCTCTCCAAAGCGCTCAAATATTGCAATCCGGCCCCGACCGCGATGGTCTTGTGTTATCCGTCCAACCCGACAGCCCAGGTCTGCACGCTCGATTTCTACAAAGAGGCGGTCGCCTTTGCGAAGAAGAATGATCTGATGATCCTGTCCGATCTTGCCTATAACGAGATCTATTTTGAGGAGCCGACGCCCTCCATCCTGCAAGTCGAAGGGGCAAAGGATATCGCCGTCGAGTTCACCACCATGTCCAAAACCTATTCCATGGCAGGCTGGCGCATCGGTTTTGTTGCTGGCAATCAACGGCTGATCGCCTCGCTCGCCCGCGTCAAATCCTACCTCGATTATGGTGCCTACACCCCCATTCAAGTTGCCGCCACCGCCGCGCTTAATGGTCCGCAAACGTGCGTTGACGAGGTGCGCGAAGTTTATCGTGGCCGCCGCGATGTTTTGGTTGAAAGCTTTACCCGTGCTGGCTTTCCCGTGCCCAGCCCCAAAGCGTCCATGTTTGCATGGGCACCCATTCCCGATGCTTGCAAACATATGGGCAGTCTCGAATTTTCGCTGCAACTGATCGAGAAAGCCCATGTTGCCGTCTCACCGGGCGGTGCGTTCGGTGAATATGGCGACGGCTTTGTCCGCATCGCGCTTGTGGAAAATGAACAACGTATTCGGCAAGCTGCGCGGAATATAAGACGCTTCATGCAAAGCTATGGCGTAGACGAAATCGAACCAGCCGCCTAAAGCCGGTGCTGACAGAGAACATAAAAAGATTTGAAGGGTGGGGTTTGTGAAACCACTAAGATTGGGAATTGCGGGTTTGGGCCATGTCGGCTGCGGCCTTGTCGAGCTTGTCGAAGCGCAAGCCAGATTACGTCTCCCCGCGCAAGTCTCTATCCGTGGGGTGACAGCCCGTTCGCGTAATCGCAACCGCTCCGTTGATGTTTCGGGCTATGACTGGTTTGACAGCGCTGAAGCCTTGGCCGCCGATCCGGATGTCGATGTTTTCGTCGAGCTTATCGGCGGCTCCGATGGTCCCGCCAAGCTCGCCGTCGAAGCTGCCCTGCGTGCAGGCAAACCCGTTGTTACAGCCAATAAAGCCCTGATCGCCGAACACGGCATGGCGCTCGCCAGACTTGCCGATGAAAACGGCGTAGACCTCCTCTTCGAAGCCGCCGTTGCGGGCGGTGTTCCCATCGTGCGAACATTGCGCGATTCGCTGTCGGGCATCGAAGTCCGCCGCGTTTCGGGCATCCTCAATGGCACCTGCAATTTCCTCACCTCCGAAATGCTCGCCACAGGACGTAGCTATGCCGACGTCTTGGCCGAAGCGCAAAAGCTCGGTTTCGCCGAAGCTGACCCCACGCTCGATGTCTCCGGCACCGATGCTGCCCACAAAATCGCCATCCTGTCGGCCATCGCCTTCTCGGCCAATCTCGATTTCAGCAAAGTCTCAATCGGCGGCGTCGAAGACCTCGACCTGCTCGATCTTACCTTCGCCGAACGCCTCGGCTACACGGTCAAGCTCATCGCCGAAGGTGTTCTCACCGATGATGGTGTGGTCTGCCGCGTTGAGCCGAAAGTCCTCGAAGCGTCCCATCCGCTCGCCCAGATCCATGGCAGCCTAAATTCCGTCCGCGTCGAGGGCGAGCCGCTCGGGGCAATCGTCGTCTCAGGCCCGGGGGCTGGGGGCGGACCGACCGCGAGCGCCGTCATGGGCGACGTCTCCAAACTCTTCCGCACCGGACGCCGCACCGCTTTTGGCCATGCCGAACATCACCTGATACGCGAATTTGCGGTTGCTGCCGATACAGAAAGCGCGCCATGGTTCTTGCGCGTTCGCCTGGCCGATGTGTCCGGCGCTTTGGCGAGCCTGAGTGATGCGCTGGCAAAAGAGGGGGTCTCGATCGACAAACTCCTGCAAGACTCCGCTCATGAAGACGGCACCGCTCCTGTCGCCATCGTCACCCATCAATGCGGGCGGGCAAACATGGCACGGGCCGTGAACCAGTTAAACCAATTATCGTCTATTGCGGGCAAACCGCGATTGATTCGTATCGAAATGGATCATTGACCAAATTGCTCTTTTCCAAGGAGGCCTGAATGCCCGAGACTAAAATTAGCGCCAGCATCGCCGATGCCATGGTCAATGTCAGCGAACTGGCCGCGATCGCCGCCTATGAAGAAGTTGGCCGCGGCGACGAAAAGCAAGCCGATCAGGCCGCCGTCGATGCCATGCGCACCGCTCTGAACAAAGTCGAAATGCGCGGCCGTATTGTCATCGGGGAGGGCGAGCGCGACGAAGCGCCCATGCTCTATATCGGCGAGGAAGTCGGCACCGGGTCCGGCCCTGAAATCGACATTGCGCTCGACCCGCTCGAAGGCACAACGCTCACCGCCAAAGCCATGCCAAACGCGCTCGCTGTTCTCGCCATTGCGCCGCGCGGCGGGCTGCTATTCTCGCCAGACGTCTATATGGACAAAATAGCCGTCGGCCCCGGTTATGACCGAGGTATTGTCAGCCTCGACGCCACACCAGCCGAAAACATCACCGCCATGGCGAAATTCAAAGGCGTCCC
>CALLUH010000261.1 GCA_938011445.1 uncultured Hyphomonadaceae bacterium | reverse complement strand
GTGTGGTCTATGTCGATCAGGATGGCGTCGAATTTGCGGCCCGCTTGTTTGGTATCAAAGCCAGTTTCAGAGGCGGCGAGCGCGAAGAAGTCGCCTTGTCTGGGGTGGCAGCGCGGATCGGCAGAGAGCGGCGGGTCGAGCGGGACGAGGCCGCTTGCGTGCCAGTCGATGACGGGCTGCAGGAGTTCGATGACCAGAAGCTCGTTCACGCGCGGGTCTTCGAGCGCTGCGGCGGCCGTGTAGCCAAGGCCGAGGCCGCCAATGACTACATCCAGACTGCGCGCGGTGTTGCCTGCCACATCGCCAAGGCCGAGTTTTGCCAGCGCGATTTCGGAGGCGGTAAACAGGCTCGACATTAAATGTTCTTCGCCGAGGATGATCTCGAAAATGTCGATGCCAAGCGAGAGCTGCCTGCGGCGGCGCAGCCTGATCGGGCCGATGGGCGTGTCCTGGTAGTCGATCTCTTCAAAGAGGCGTGACATGGCGGGGGTCCTTGGCGGGCTGACATTGACGGGCTGTCTAAACAATTCGAGAGTAGATGAGCAATCGCCAGAAGTCTTGTGAGGAATGTTCGATATGACCCAGACCAAAGTTGATATTGCGCAGAAGTTTTCGCGCTTTTCCGAGCCGTGGCAGCCGAAGATTGTCGGTGAGGTGAACGGGATGCATGTCAAATTGGCACGGCTTCAGGGGGAGTTTGTCTGGCATTCCCACGCGGAGGAAGACGAGATGTTTTTCGTGGTCGAGGGGGTATTGGTTATGACATTTCGCGACAGGACCGAGCGGATCGAGGCGGGGCAGTTTATTATTGTGCCCGCGGGCGTTGAGCATTTGCCAAGCTCGGAAGGGGGCGAATGCAAGGTGATGCTGTTTGAGCCAAATACGACGGTTAATACGGGTGATTTAGATGCCAATGAGCGCACGGTTGCCGCGCCAGAGCATCTCTGAGCGGGCGGGAGATCTAGCGAAATTGGGACGCGCTGTCAGGGGATTGAGACGATTTGCGGGCTTGGCGTCCTGTTTTTTTGGATGAATTGCGGGTAAAATAAAGAAGAGACAGTAATGGAGACAAGACATGGCTGAGAAACCCGTTATCGCTGGCCCCGTTATCGCTGGCAAGGAGCCGATTGGCGTCGAGGTAGAGGAAGGTAAGACCTATTGGTGGTGTACGTGTGGACGCTCGGCCAAACAGCCCTTTTGCGACGGCTCACACAAGGACACAGAGTTTATGCCCCAAGGTTGGGAAGCGCCGAAAACGGGGAAGGTGTTCTTTTGTGCCTGTAAGCAGACAAAGAATGCGCCGCTTTGCGATGGCTCGCACAAAATGCTTGATGAGGGCGTTTGAGGGCCCGGTCGCCGCTTGACGCCAGCGGTATGGGCTTTATGCCCGTCAGGACAGATTGATCTGAAGGTTCCTGACCCCTATGGCCCAGCTTCTACTCGAACTCTTTTCAGAGGAAATTCCTGCGCGGATGCAGGCCAAGGCTGAGGCTGATCTTGGTAAGGCGCTTGGTGATGCGCTGAAGGCGGCGGGGCTGGAGTTTGACAAGGTGCAAACGGCGTCGGGGCCGCGACGTCTGGCGGTGGTGGTGGATGGGTTGCCGGACAAATCCGCTGATGTGCGCGAGGAGCGTAAAGGTCCGAAACTGGGCGCGCCGGAGAAGGCGGTGGCGGGGTTTCTGCGCGGGGCGGGGCTTGCCTCGATTGACGAGGCGGAGGTGCGTGCTGACCCGAAAAAGGGCGAGTTCTATGTTGCGGTGATCGAAAAGGCGGGGCGGCTGGCGAGTGACATTATCGCCGAGGCTGTGCCAGAGATTGTGCGGGGCTTCCACTGGCCGAAATCTATGCGTTGGGGGACGTGTGACTTGCGCTGGGTGCGGCCTTTGCAACGGATTGTCTGTGTGCTGGGCGGGGCGGTTGTTCGGTTCGAGATTGACGGGCTGGCGAGCGGGAACGAGACGGAGGGGCACCGCGTTCATGGGCGTGGGCCGTTTACGGTGACGGGTTGGGAGGATTATCAGACCCAGCTTGAAGGGGCGGGGCATGTGATGCTGGCGCGGGCGGACCGGAAGGCGCTCATTGCCGAGCGGGCGGAGGCGCTTTGTAAAGAGGCGGGGCTGGAGCTTGTGGCCGATGAGGGATTGCTCGAAGAGGTGACGGGGCTGGCGGAATGGCCGGTGCCAGTGCTCGGCGAGATGGATGCGGCGTTTCTGGATTTGCCGCCGGAAGTGGTGAAGCTTTCCATGCGGACGCACCAGAAATATTTCGCTGTACGTGATCCGAAGACGGGGAAGCTGGCGCCGAATTTTGTGACTGTGGCCAATATTGAAGCGGCCGATGGCGGAGCGAAGATTGCGGCGGGCAATGCCAAAGTGCTCTCGGCGCGGCTCGATGATGCGCGGTTCTTTTGGGACAATGACAAGAAGGCCGGCCTTGACGCGATGGCGGAGAAGCTTGGCAAAATCGAGTTCAAGAAAGAGTTGGGCTCGGTTGCGGACAAGGTGGAACGGGTGGCGGCGTTGGCGCGGGAGTTGGCTCCGAAGGTTGGGGCGGACGCGGATTTGGCGGAGCGGGCAGCAAGGCTGGCCAAGGCGGATCTGGTGTCGGAGATGGTTTACGAGTTTCCGGAGCTGCAAGGGGTGATGGGGCGGTATTATGCTTTGGAGGCGGGTCAGGAGCGACAAGTGGCTGGTGCGATTGCTGACCATTATCAGCCGCAAGGGCCGGGCAATCCGGTGCCGACTGAGCCGGTCTCAATTGCGGTGGCGTTGGCTGATAAGCTCGATACGTTGGTTGGCTTTTGGGCGATTGGAGAGAAACCGACAGGGAGTAAAGACCCGTTCGCGCTGAGACGCGCGGCTCTGGGGGTCGTGCGGATTGTGCTGGAGAATGGGGTTCGGTTGGAAATTGTTTCTGGTACGTTGGCGATTGCAAGCATCAGAGCCAACATTTCTTACTCCCGCTCGGGGGATGAGGTGCTCTTAAGGAAGGTCGACACGCTGATCGATGAGCTGCCTGAGTTTAAGAGCTTGTTTGACAGATTGGAAAAGCTTGGACGGGAGGCTCTCAAGGACAACGGATCTGACGACATTATGGAACTAATTGAGCGCCAGTTAAATGAACTTCTCTCTTTCTTCGCAGACCGCCTGAAGCAATACCTCAAAGACAAAGGCGAACGGCATGATCTGATTGATGCGGTGTTTGCGCTTGGCGAGGATGACCTCGTTCTCATCACCAAGCGCGTCGCGGCGCTTGGCAAGTTTCTTGACACGGAAGACGGGACCAATTTGCTGGCGGGCTATAAGCGGGCGACGAATATCCTCAAAGCCGAGGCGAAGAAAACGGGCGAGACTTATACAGGTCCGGTTAATCCCGACTTGCTTAGGGAGAAACCGGAACGGGATTTGCATTCGTCGCTGACCACAGCGCGGGCCAAGGTGGCCGAGGCGTTGGCGACGGAAGACTTTGAAAAGGCGATGGCAGCGATGGCCCCTTTGCGCGGCGTTTTGGACACATTTTTTGATAATGTGACAGTGAACGCCGATGACAGCGCTATCAGACAGAACCGGCTCTTGCTTTTGGCCTCCATGCGTGACGCATTGGCCGATGTCGCGGATTTTTCGAGAATTGAAGGTTAGGGGACACGCATTATGGGCGAGCCAGCAACAGCTTTAAGCGGGCAAAAATGGGTCTATTCCTTTGGCGGCGGGACAGCCGAAGGCGAAGCGGCGATGCGCAATTTGCTTGGCGGCAAGGGCGCAAATCTGGCTGAAATGGCAAAGCTTGGCTTGCCGGTGCCGCCGGGCTTTACGCTCTCTACGGCGGTTTGCACGACGTTTTATGATCTCGACCGGACATATCCTGATACGCTGGCGACCCAAGTTGAAGAGGCGCTGACCGGCCTAGAGGCGACGGCGGGCAAGCGGTTTGGCGATCCGGAAAATCCGCTGCTTGTGTCTGTGCGCTCGGGCGCGCGGGCGTCGATGCCGGGCATGATGGACACGGTGCTTAATCTGGGGCTGAACGCGCAGACGGCGCAAGGGCTGGCGGCGAAGGCAGGCGAGCGGTTTGCCTATGATAGCTACAGGCGCTTTATCCAGATGTATTCGTCTGTTGTGCTGGGGCTAAGCCATGACACGTTTGAATATCTGCTCGACGATTATAAAGAGGCGCGCGAATATAATCTTGATACGGAGATGACGGCGGATGATTGGAAAGCCATTATCGACCAGTATAAAAAGGCGATCGAGCGCGAGCTTGGCAAGCCGTTTCCTGAAGATCCGAAAGAGCAGCTTTGGGGCGCGATTGGCGCGGTGTTCGGTTCGTGGATGAATGATCGCGCTATTTTGTACCGCAAGCTGAATGACATTCCGCAGGCTTGGGGGACGGCGGTTACGGTGCAGTCCATGGTGTTTGGCAATTTGGGCGAGACCTCTGCGACGGGGGTGGCGTTTACGCGCGATCCGTCTACGGGCGGGAAAAGCTTTTATGGCGAATATCTGATCAATGCGCAGGGCGAAGATGTGGTGGCGGGCATTCGCACACCAGCGCCCATTTCGCGGGCACGGGCTGATGAGCTAGGCTCGGATGATGCGCCACTCGAAGAGGCGATGCCGGCGGTCTATAAAGAGCTGACCGATGTGGCTGATAAGCTTGAAGCGCATTATCGCGATATGCAGGATTTGGAATTTACCGTCGAGGACGGCAGGCTCTATATGCTCCAGACGCGCAATGGCAAACGCACGGCGGCGGCGGCGCTGAAGATTGCGATTGATATGGCGCGTGAAGGGGTTTTGAGCCAGAAGGAGGCTGTGCTGCGGCTTGAGCCGTCCCAGCTTGACCAGCTCTTGCATCCGGCGATTGCACCGGACGCTGTGCGCGATGTTGTGGTGCGTGGGCTTCCGGCAAGCCCGGGCGCGGCGGTGGGTAAGGTTGTGTTTGATTCCGATGTGGCGGCGAAAATGGCCGATGCGGGCGAGGATGTGATCCTTGTGCGGGTTGAGACGAGCCCTGAAGATATTCATGGCATGCACGCCTCGCGGGCGATTGTGACGGCGCGCGGCGGGATGACGTCGCATGCGGCTGTGGTTGCGCGCGGCATGGGGCGGCCTTGTGTTTGCGGGGCTGGCGGCTTGATTATTGACGCCGAGGCGGGCGAGTTCCGCTTTGCAGGGCGGGCGATCAAGGAAGGCGATGTGATTACCGTTGACGGCGCGGCGGGCGAGGTGCTTGCGGGGGCGGTGAAGATGACCAAGCCGGACCTATCTGGCGATTTTGGACATTTGATGGCGTGGGCGGACGGGTTCCGCAAGCTCAAAGTGCGCACCAATGCGGATACGCCGGTCGATGTTGAAACGGCGCGCAATTTTGGCGCCGAGGGAATCGGGCTGTGCCGAACAGAGCATATGTTCTTCGATGCAGGACGGATCGCAGAGGTGCGTGCGATGATTTTGGCTGAGGACGAGGCAGGGCGGCGGGCGGCGCTGGCAAAATTGTTGCCGATGCAGCGCAGTGATTTTACCGAGATTTTCAAAATTATGGGCGGATTGCCTTGTACGATCCGGCTGCTCGATCCACCGCTGCATGAGTTTTTGCCGCATTCGGATGCGGACCTTGAGGATGTGGCCACTTCTTCGGGGGTGTCCGTTCAGGTGCTTAAGCGACGTGCGGCGAGCCTTGCCGAGAGCAATCCGATGCTTGGCCATCGCGGCTGTCGGCTCGGGATTACCTATCCGGAGATTTACGAAATGCAGGCGCGGGCGATTTTTGAAGCGGCTGCGTCAATCGCCAAAGAGACGGGCACGGCACCTGTGCCGGAGGTCATGATCCCGCTGGTGGCGACGGCGAAAGAGTTCGAGCTTTTGAAGCTTGTCGTGGACCGGGCTGCCGCTGAGGTGTTTGCCGAAACGGAGACCAAGTTTGACTATATGGTTGGCACAATGATCGAACTGCCGAGGGCGGCTTTGCAGGCAGGCCAAATCGCGCAGACGGCCGAGTTTTTCTCGTTCGGGACCAATGATCTGACCCAGACTGCGCTTGGTATTTCACGTGATGATGCGGGGCATTTCCTCAAGACATATGAGGAAAAGGGCATCTATGAGAAAGACCCATTTGTCTCGATTGATCAGGAGGGTGTGGGCGAATTGGTCCAGATAGCGGCCGAACGTGGCAGGGCGACGCGTCCAGGTATCAAACTAGGAATTTGCGGCGAACATGGCGGAGATCCAGCCTCGGTTGTGTTTTGTCATGAAACAGGTCTGGATTATGTTTCGTGCTCTCCGTATCGTGTTCCGGTCGCGAGACTGGCCGCTGCGCACGCCGCTTTGCTTGAAGGCGACAGATAAGTCTCAATTCGTCATGTTAACGCTTTGTCAGCAAAGTGTTGTAAATTCGCCACAGATTTATGTCTGCTGGTTTTGCGGCCATATGCTTTGATTTCAATCTTTTGTGCAAAGAATCATGGCCTTGCGGCCGGGCTTGGTAAAAGCGCAAAAAATAGATTAACAAAGAGTTGATCTGAACCGTGCAAAATTTAACTGGTCATTAACGACTTTTTCTTGTTTGAGATGAGTTCGCGGGGTAGATCGGCGATAAATTTTACGAGCATTTGGCGATTCCGGCACGCATTCTGCGTCGGGAGATGACCACCATAATATGCCGGGGTGATGGGTAATGTTAACCTTTGAGAAAGCAATAAGCCGCATTTTTGGCGGGTTGAGGACGAAGGCGAGGCGTTTGCGCTTATGGTGGTTGGTTATGAGTGATCAGGAACAACGTGAAATAGTTCGCATGGGCGTGGTCACTGCCGGCTGCGCGATTGCAGCGTGCACTCTGCTCCCAACCGTTGTGCTGCGCTATGATGTCCAGAAGGCTCAAGCGGATTTTCGGGCGGAAGCAAAGTTGCTGGCGGAAAGCGGCTCTGCGGCCGGAGCGGTGAGGGACCGTCAGGAAGCCTCAGAGCTTCTAACCCATGATTGGATGCGAACGGTCGAGCATACGTTTGACCGTGATCCACGTGCATCGCTAACCCGCTATGCGATGTATGACAGGGATGAAGCGGCCCTGTCGTCGATTGCCAGTCTGACAGCACCGCGCGTCGATCAAGCCGAAGAGATCGCACGCGAGCATATGTGTCTCTCGCAGGCTGTTTATTACGAGGCTGGAAACGAGCGCCCTGAAGGTAAGCTTGCTGTCGCCGAAGTGATTATGAACCGGGTGGCCGATCATCGTTATCCGAACTCTATCTGCGAAGTTGTCTTCCAAGGGGCGACGCGGACGACGGGTTGCCAGTTTACCTTTACGTGTGATGGTGCGCTTGGCCGTAAGCCTGAGCCGATTAAATGGCAGCGCGCGCAGACCGTAGCCGCCCATGTCATCATGGACTTGCATGAGCGCCGGACAAGTGCTGCAACGCATTATCATGCGACTTATGTCGACCCGATCTGGAATGCTGGATTGGTGCGGACAAACAAGATCGGGGCACATATTTTTTACAGGTTCCCGCGTGGCAGCGAATGGAGCCATGCGCGCGATGCTGTTGCGCGCAAACGGGCGCGTCTTGCACAACGGGTTCGGTTTAACGAACAGAAACGTGATCTTACGCCAGCGGCTGCATCGGCTGCGCCGGCGCCTTAATGGCTTGATGGCCGGTCAGGCATCTCGTGGCGGCATGGACTTGCGGGTGCGCCGCTTCATAAAGCCCGGGAAATAGCGCGAGAGGAAGCGCGTCTGGTTTGAAAGCTTGCCGACG
The DNA here is from genome assembly GCA_938011445.1 of uncultured Hyphomonadaceae bacterium. Taxonomy (GTDB): domain Bacteria; phylum Pseudomonadota; class Alphaproteobacteria; order Caulobacterales; family Hyphomonadaceae; genus CALLCD01. Next base: position 3,768 of record CALLUH010000261.1, on the reverse strand, counting down.
CCATAATGTGTTTTCGTTCCTGTGGCCGCGTCCCACGCGCCTTGGGCGGCAAGTGAGACGGGATAGATTTCGACGCCGGACTCTTCGAGATTGTCGCTCATCTTGTGATTTGCGTTTTTAGTCTGGCCCATATCGAGGATGGGCGTATCGACAAACCATGGCGCAAGACTTGTGACTTTCACATCGAGCGGTTCAAGCTCCAGTTCGAGCGCTTCGGTGAGCCCGCGCACGGCGAATTTGCTGGCGACATAGACGGCCAATTGCGGCGCGCCGGCAAAGCCTGCGGTCGAGGCAACATTGACAATGCGTGCGCCTTTGGTGGGCTTTAACAGCGGCAGGGCGGCATAGACGCCATTGATGACGCCTTTGACGTTGATGTCGATAATGGCGTCAGACTCTTCTGGCGCAATGTCTTCAAACCAGCCATGACGGCCAATTCCGGCATTGTTGAACAGGACATGCATCTGGCCTGCGGTGGCTTGCGAAAAGCCTTCCATCGCGGAGGCCCATTGGGTCCGGTCACGTACATCGAGGTGGCCGCAGATGCAGTTTTGCGCACCAATGTCCTGGGCAATGCCCGAAAGGCCCGCCTCGTCAATATCGTAGAGGCCGACAAACCAGCCCTTGTCTGCGAAGTGTTTGGCTGTGGCCGCGCCGATGCCGGACGCTGCGCCTGTAACAAAGATTGATTTGCGTTGATTGGCCTGTGCCATGTCTTGTTCCCCATGTCAGGGTGCAAGTTCACCCCGCATCCAGCCCCACGTCAAGGTTGGGGGCGGAATGGGTTAGCGCGCCGACGGAGATAAAATCAACGCCGGTGGCTGCAATGCCCGCGACAGTTTCGAGCGTTACCCCGCCAGAAGCTTCGGCGATGCAATGGCCGCCAATCATAGCGACGGCTTTGCGTAATGTGTCATTGTCCATATTGTCGAGCAGGACCGCATCCGGGGCAAAGGGCAGTGCTTCGGCGAGCTGGTCGAGCGTATCGACTTCGATCTCGATCATGCGCAAATGCCCTGCATAGGCTTTGGCCCGTTCGAGCACTGCGCCGATCGAGCCTGCTGCGGCAATATGATTGTCCTTGATGAGGATGGCATCATCGAGGCCATAGCGGTGGGAGGTGCCGCCGCCGCAGCGCACGGCGCGTTTCTCGATTGCGCGCAGGCCGGGCGTGGTTTTGCGGGTGCAGACGATGCGGGCATTGGTGCCTTGGGTTTGCTCGACATATTGCGCGGTCAGCGTGGCCACACCGGACATACGGCCAATGAAGTTCAGCATGACGCGCTCGGCGGTCAGAATGGCGCGGGCGGGGCCGGACAGGGTGGCGATGCGGTCGCCGGAGTTCAAGGGCTGGCCGTCGGCGATGTGTTCGGTCAGCTCGACTGAGCGGTCAATCAGCGAGAGGGCGTAGCGGGCCGCGTCAAAGCCTGCGAGGACGCCCGCTTGCCGCGCTTGAATGTGGCAATGCATCCGGGTGTCGGGTGGAATGGTGGCGTCGGTTGTCAGGTCGCCGGCGCGTCCGAGGTCTTCGCCAAGCGCGAGGCGGACAATGGGGTCGAGCACAATGTCTGGAAGTGGCGGGGGCAGGAGGGTCATATCGGTGTGCTTTCAATATGGAGGCTGTCTTGTTGGCGGCGGATGAAGCTGCGTGTCGGGGCGAGCTCGTCGGGGAAGTCTTTGCGGTAATGTCCGCCGCGGCTTTCCTTGCGGGCGAGGGCTGGAGCGGCGATGAGCTTTGCGGCGGTCAGGGCGCGGGCGGGGCCGTGTTCGGCTTCGGCATTGTCTATCCATGAGAGGAGCGAGGATAGGCCATCATGGGTTCTGACAACGGCGCAATGTTCGGCCATTTTCAGGCGTAGAGTTTGCAGCGTGTCATGGGGCAGATCGGCGGGAATGATCGTGTGCGAGGCTTTGGGGGCATCAAGGTCGGCATCACGCAGACGCTGGGAGATGCGGTGGGCAAAGACAACCGCTTCGAGCAGGGAATTCGAGGCGAGCCGGTTGGCCCCGTGTGCTCCGGTTGACGCACATTCGCCGCACACGGAAAGCCCGTTCAGGCTTGAGCGGCCCCAGAAATCTGAAACGATGCCGCCCATATGATAATGCGCGGCCGTCGAGATCGGCATGGGTGTGGTGCGCGGATCTATCCCTGCGAGCCGACAGGCATTGAACACGGTGGGGAAATGTTCGGGGAAGTCAGTGCCGACCGCTTGGCCTGCGTCAAGAAATGTGCCGCGTCCAGCGAGGCGTTCGGACTGGATGGCGCGGGCAACTTCGTCGCGCGGGGCCAGCTCGGCGTCTTTGTGGTAGCGTGCCATGAAGGCCGTGCCATCGGCATTGCGCAGGATGGAGCCCTCGCCGCGCAGCGCTTCGGTGGCGAGGGGGGCGGGGTCGCGGTCTACGTCGAGGGCGGTGGGGTGGAACTGGACAAATTCGGTATCGGCAATTAGCGCACCGACATCAAACGCCATCGACAAAGCGTCCCCGCGTGCGCCAGCGGGATTGGTGGTGACTTTGAACAGGCCGCCCGTCCCGCCCGTACACAGAACGGTTTCGCGGGCGGTGTGGGCGGCAAGGTGTCCGTCTGTGAACCGCAAAGCGACGCCCGCGACGCGGCCACTATCGTCTTGCAACAGGCTGATGGCGCGGGCGGTTTCGATCAGGGTGATGGAGGCGGTTTGTTTGGCCGCAGCGGTCAGCGCATCCATAATGGCTTTGCCCGCAAGATCGCCCGCCACCCGTGCGACACGGGGACGTGAATGGGCCGCTTCGAGCGAGAGGGCCAAAGCGCCGTCGGGTGTGCGGTCGAACGGGACACCAAGTTCGAGCAGGTCCATAACGCGGGCTGCGCCCTCATTGGCAATAAGATGGGCGACCGTTTCATCAACAAGTCCTGCGCCAGCGATCATTGTATCTCTGGCATGGGCTTCGGGCGTGTCAGACGGATCAAGCGCTGCGGCGAGACCGCCCTGGGCCCAAGCGGAAGAGGCAGCGGTGCCGATCGGCGAGGGCGAGACAATGGTGCACCGGCGCGGCGATAGGCTGAGCGCGAGGAACAAACCCGCAAGTCCTGCGCCGATAATAAGTACATCGGTTTGTGGACCGTCGCTATTGTCTATGGTGAGCGTTTGGCTGTTTTGGGCCGTCATGAAACTGGCAGGGCCTCATCGCGCCAGAAGACGACGGAAGCTGTGAAATTTGAGTCCTGCCAAAGGCCGGTCATCCGCTTGGGGCTTTCTGGCTCGACGATGAAATGGTCGGGCAGATAGCCAGCGGCGGAATAGCCTTCGGTCAGGCTTCCAATAACAGTTGACCGGATGATGTATTTCGGTCCGCTCGGGACAATCCGGCAGCTCTGATCGACTTGCCAGCTTTGGTCTGGATCGAATTTGCAGGTTTCGCTCGAGACGAAGCTACAGGTTCTGATGCCGTCTTCATCGGCGGCGGAAATTGACATGTTTCCGGTGATTGTGCAGCCCTTGGCTTTGATGTTTGTTTCAAAGGACCATGCACCGCCAATGTCCTCGGCAAGGCTGGCGGGGGCGGCCAGTCCGGATAGGAGGCCGAGGGCAAGCATGTATCTGGTCGCGATCACGAGGTGACGCCTTCATCCCGCACCCACTCGCTTTTGTAGACATCATAGGAGTGCAGCGCGCCGAACATGCGCCTTGATGTGTCGATGGTGAGGAGGAAATTGTCGGGCAGATAGCTCTCTGTCGAGTCAGAGCCAATAAATTCGACAATTTGGGATCTGATGGTTAGCCGATT
>CALLUH010000260.1 GCA_938011445.1 uncultured Hyphomonadaceae bacterium | reverse complement strand
CGACGAGGCCGGTATTTGTTGTCCGGCGCGGCAGATCAAGGCGTATAGCGTCGCCCGCTTGGGTCAGTTCGATATAGTTCAGAAGCAAGGCGGCAGAGCTTAATTCTTCGCGGGAGAAACTGCCTAAAGCGTCAAGGCTCGTAAGCTTAAAGGTGGTTTTTAGGGCCTTTTCGCCTGATTTGGGGGTTATGCCGCGCTGGGGGCGCAGCGTGAGCGGGGCATCAACAAGCTCTAGGGCGGTCTGAATGGCGGCGTGGTCAATCTCTGCTTCGCTGAGCAAGATTTCGCGCGGGGCGAGACCTGCGAGCATGTGACCCGCTTCGCCCGCTGGAAGGCTCAGGATCTCAAATGTGCCCGTGGAGACATCACACCAAGCAAGCCCGGCTTCGCGTCCGCCATTGCCAAGCGAGAGCGCTGCCAGAATATGGGCCTGTCTTGACGCAAGCAGACTGTCTTCGGTGATCGTGCCCGGGGTAACAATGCGGACAATCTCGCGATTGACAATGGCTTTATAGCCGCGCTTTTTCGCTTCGGCGGGCGTTTCGGTCTGCTCGCACACGGCAATCGTCCGGCCCGAGCCGATGAGCCGCGCCAGATAACCCTCCGCAGCATGGAAGGGCACACCGGCCATAGGGATCGGCTTACCCTCATATTCGCCGCGTGCTGTGAGGGTAATGCCCAAGATTTCGGCTGCATCCACCGCGTCGTCAAAGAACAATTCGTAGAAATCACCCATGCGAAAAAACAATAATGCATCAGGGTGTTGACGCTTTATCTGAAGGTATTGCGCCAGAAATGGAGACGGGCCTTTGGCCACTTTGACAACGGATTTCTTCTCCTTGGAGGCTTTGGTGTCGCTCATGGGGCCGGACGCTAGCGTCTTGGCTATGGATTCGGCAAGCGCAAAACAGTGGTTGTGGTGGGCTGCGGACCTGCCTATCATGCAATCGCATCTGCCCAATTTCAGAACAGGCGACTGCAATGACCTCAAAACGTCCGAGTTTCACGGATCAAGAAGCCCTCGATTTCCACAGCCACCCACAGCCCGGAAAACTCTCCGTCGCCCCAACCAAGCCAATGGGCACCCAGCGCGATCTTTCGCTCGCCTATAGTCCCGGTGTGGCCGTACCCGTGCTTGCTATCGCCGAGGATGAGGATCTGGCTTATGATTACACCTCCAAGGGCAATATGGTCGCCGTGATCTCGAACGGGACGGCGATTTTGGGGCTGGGTGATTTGGGCGCAATGGCGTCCAAGCCGGTCATGGAAGGTAAGTCCGTCCTGTTCAAACGCTTTGCCGATGTTGACAGTTTCGATGTTGAAGTGATCACCAAAGACACTGAAGAGTTCATCACCACAGTGCGCAATATCGGGCCGACCTTTGGCGGGATTAATCTCGAAGACATTGGCTCGCCCGCCTGTTTCATCATCGAGCAGCGCCTGCGCGACGAGCTGAATATTCCGGTTTTCCATGACGATCAGCATGGTACGGCGATCATTGCCGCCGCTGGCCTCATAAATGCCTGTCACATTACCGGACGGAAGATGAAGGATGTCAAAGTTGCGATTTCCGGTGCCGGAGCGGCGGGACTGTCTGTTGCTGGCCTCATTCGGCATATGGGTGTGTCAGCGAACAATATATTGATGTGTGACCGCGAAGGCGTGATCTATCAGGGGCGGGACAATGTTGACCAGTTCAAATCCGCTTTTGCAGTAAAGACCGCCAAGCGGACATTGGCCGAGGCCATCGAAGGAGCTGACTGTGTGCTGGGGCTGTCCGTGGCCGGAGCGATTTCGAAAGAGATGGTTGCGTCCATGGCCGACAATCCGATCATTTTTGCGATGGCCAATCCGGACCCGGAGATTACGCCCGAGGATATAAAATCCGTAAGAGATGACGCGATCATTGCAACAGGGCGTTCGGATTATCCCAATCAGGTCAACAATGTGCTTGGCTTTCCTTATATCTTTCGCGGGGCGCTGGATGTGCGCGCGCGGTCGATCAATGAGGAGATGAAAGTGGCCGCCGCAACGGCGTTGGCCGAGCTTGCGCGCGAAGATGTGCCCGATGAAGTGGCCGCCGCTTATCATGGCGACCGGCCAAGCTTTGGGCCGGACTATATCATCCCAACTCCGTTTGATCCGCGCCTTTTGAGCTTCGTGCCGCCCTTTGTGGCGCAGGCGGCGATGGATTCAGGCGTAGCGCGCAAACCGATTGAGGATATGGAAGCCTATCGCGATGCCTTGGCCCGTCGGCAAGACCCCACAGCGTCTTTCCTGCAAAGCATCCAAGGCAAGGTGCGTCCGATGAACAAGCGCATTGTCTTTGCCGAGGGCGAGGAGCCTGCGGTTATTCGCGCGGCGGCGTCTTTCCAGAACCAGGGGCTAGGCCACGCCATTCTGATTGGTCGGGAAAATCAGGTGAAAGCGATCATGGAGCAGGTCGGTGTCGAACCGGGCAGCATCGAAATTGTCAATGCGCGCCTGTCAGACAAGAACTCCGAATATACCGATCATCTCTATGCGCGCCTTTGCCGAAAGGGTTATCTCAAGCGCGATGCCCAGCGGCTCGTTAATCAGGATAGGAATGTTTTCGGCTGCTCCATGCTGGCGCTTGGGGATGCGGATGGTTTGGTAACAGGGGTGACGCGCAATTATGATGTGGCATTGCGGGATGCCCAGCTTGTGCTTGATCCGATTGCCAATCAAACGGTGATCGGCATGTCTATGGTGATCGGGCGAGAGACGGTTTTCATAGCCGATACCAGCGTGGTCGAATTGCCGGATGCGGACCAATTGGCAGCGATTGCAACCGAGGCGGCAGCGGCGGTGAAAAGTCTCGGCTTCAGCCCGCGCGTTGCGTTTTTGTCCTATTCGACCTTTGGCAATCCGATGGGCGAACGCTCCGAGAAAGTCCGCGAGGCAGTGGCTCTGCTCGATGCGCGCAAGGATATAGATTTCGAATATGAGGGCGATATTGCCGCTGATGTGGCGCTGAGCCAGACCCACAAAATGGCCTATCCGTTCTCGCGCCTGTCGGGGCCTGCCAATGTGCTCGTGATGCCCGCCATTCACTCGGCGTCGATCTCGACTAAATTGCTCGGCGCGCTGGGCGGGGCGAATGTGATCGGGCCAATGCTGCTCGGGCTGGAAAAGCCGGTTCAGATTGCGTCATTTGGAGCCTCCGTCTCGGATATTGTGATCCTTGCGACAATGGCTGCTTATGATGTCGATGGCGTTATTGGCGAAGTCAAGACGGGTTAGGTGCGAGGGTGGCTTTCTCTGGCTCGGCGTTGGGCGCATCTCTGTCAGCCTTCATCGAATTTACGAAGAAGGACAAAATAATCGCCGGAACGCCAAGGCCAGCAGATATGAGGAAAAAATCGGTATAGCCAAACGTTTTGACAAGATAGCCAGACGCACCGCCAATCAGCTTTGGGCCGAGCGTCCACGCCGAGCTGAAAATCGCATATTGTGTGCCCGCAAATGACTTGTTCACAAAGCTCGACATGTAAGCGATGAACACGGTGCCCGCATAGCCGCCAGCAATATTGTCAGCGGTGATCGCGATAAAAAGCGGGGTCAAGCTGTCGGGCGACTGGTTGACGAGCCACGCGAAAGTCAGATTGCCGGCAACCGAAACCACAGCGCCAATGATCAGTGATTTCTTGAGCCCAAGGGTGAGGGCTGAAACGCCTGCGGCGGCGATGCCGATAAATGTAATCCAGATGCCATAAAACCCGCTGACCAAGCCAACGGCTGCCGCCCCATATCCCATATCGGCATAAGCGGTTTTGGCCTGCAACCCCATCACAATGTCGCTTAGCCGATAGAAGGACACAAAACAGAGTATCAACAGCGCGATGTATCCGTGGCGCCAGAAGAAATCGGCAAAGGCGCCATAGCCCGGATGCTGAAGATGCGGGCTGGTCGAAGCCAGTTTGCGCACGGGCGCGATAAAGCAAGCGGCCAATAGAAGCGGAGCGGCCGCCACATATATCGCTGTCTTGCCGATGTCATTACGGCTGACTTGAAGATTTAGCGCATCGAAAATGGCAGGGACGCTTAGCCCGATGACAATGGCCGCTGCCAGAACCAGACCGATAATTGCCACCACTGACACCAGTCCTTTGCCAAGTTCAAGCACGGAAAAGCTCTGGCCGGGCGAAGTTTCTCGCAAGGCCCGGACAAGAAAATAGGCAAACACAGCCAAAAGCAGACCAGTCGAGGCCAGTCCGATTAGCCCTCCTATGGATGCAATTTGATAGCCGAGAGCCCCCTCGGTGACATAGGATTTGAGCTGCTCGAACGCGCCATATAGACCAGCGATAAAAATTGCGGCACCCGCGGCCGCGGCCGTTTTCAATCCGCTGGGACGGTCCCAGATCGCAAAGACGATGGCCCCGAGGACCATGATCGCGCCCATGCTAATATACGCGGTGTTGAAATTTGCAAAATCGGCAATGACGAGCGCCAGCCCACCCGCCGTGATTAGGCCAACCCGATAGCCATATTGATAGGCCGCAACAAGGACGGTTTGTTCCTCATCATCCTTGGCCGCCTCAATCCGCCAGCCATCTATCCCGATGTCCTGAGTTGCAGAACTGAACGCCAATAGCATTGAGAAGAGCGCGGTCAGTTGCAGATTTCGAGTTGGATCGGCCAGGCCTATGCCAAACATGCCACAAGCAACCCCAAGCTGGGCGACGAAAATCCATGACCGCCTGCGTCCAAAAAGATTGGAAAGGCCTGGCACGTCATATTTGTCGAGGATGGGTGCCCACAAGAATTTGAATGACCATGACAGGCCGAAGAATGAAAAAAATCCTATTAAAACAACATCAACACCTTCGCTTTTTAGCCAGAAGCTAAGCGTTGAATAGTAAAGCAGAAAGGGTAATCCAGCGGTAAACCCCAGAATGAGCATCATTGCCATCTTTGGCTCACCGAACCGCTTCAAGGTGTCCGTCCAGCGCCCATGCTCAAGAGGGGTATCGGTCATGCGGCACCTTTTTGGCCGGGATTTTGTCTTTCGGCCGTCGGGACTTTGGGCGCGTCTGGATTGGCCCAGGTTTCAGCAAGTTCCCGAAGCGCTGTCGCGTCAAGCGGTTTTGCTGCAACTGCGTTCGCACCGGCCTCCAGCGCACGTTGCTGGATTTCAGGATTAACTTCAGCGGATACGGCAATGATCGGCGTTGTATGGCCGCTTTCGCGCAATTTCTGCATGGCCTCGAACCCGTCCATTACTGGCATTCGCAAATCCATCAGGATCAAGGCGTGATCCATCGCCTCGGCTGCGGCAACTGCTTCGAGGCCTGTCACCGCAGATGATACCACGAAACCGGATGGCTCCAGCGCGCTTTGAGCAATCAAGGTGTTAATAGCATTGTCATCGGCAATCAGGATGCGTGCGCCGACAAGTTGCTGGCGGCGACGTTCGTCTCCGAGATTGCGTTGACCGGCGCAAGCCAATCGAACCCGTTCGGTTAAAGAGGCCTCGCGTAATGGACGCACAAGCCATCCCGCGCAGCCCAGAAGTCTGTAGCGTGTAATCGTCTGGTGGTCTTCCGGGCGCAAAACCACAAGAGTCGGCGAAAGTGAAGCGAGCCTTGCTATCTCCTGAAACGGCAATTGCGCGTCCGCCAGAATAACACCTTTGCGTTCAATCATGCTGCCGGGCTTACGGATGATGGGCGCGTGGCCAGCGGCATCAAGCGCAGATGCAGCCGCAAGCAATGTCGGCTCGGGCAGGCCTACCAGTGTCACGTTCGGGGCGCGCGGGTTGGTCAAATGTTCCGGCCCGTCATCGCGTTCAATATCAATTGGCAGGCAGAACCGGAACCGGCTCCCCAAGCCGCATTTGCTGTCAATGCTAACTGTTCCGCCAAGCGCCTTGCTCAACCTTTGAACAATGGCCAGCCCGAGCCCGACACCGCCATCCTTCTGGGCATCCGTTGCCGAAACTTGCTGGAAAGCCTGAAACAGATCTCCTTGCGCCTCGGCGGCAATGCCGGGTCCGGTATCGGTTACAGACCAGATCAGTTTTCCTTCCATATGGCGGACATCAATAAGCACACCGCCCGTCTCGGTAAATTTCAGCGCATTTCCGACAAGATTAAACAATATTTGGCGGATCCGGCCCGCATCGCCAAGCGCCGTTACTTCGTCCCCGAGCAGATTTCGTAACGCAATGTCGATATTGGCAGAATGGGCGCGCGGTGCCAGCAATTCGACGACCTCCCGCGCCAGATTTATCGGAGAAAACCGGCTGATTTCCAGCTCGAGATCTCCTGCATCGAGGCGGGCATAATCCAGCACATTATTCAGGAGGTTAAGCAGACGAGATCCGCTAAGCTGGATGGCCTCGGCATAATCGCGTTGGGCCGGCTGCAATTCGGATTCCAGCAGCAACGAAACCATGCCAAGTATGCCGTTAAGGGGCGTGCGGATTTCATGGCTGGCCGTCGCCAACAGGGCATTCTCGACGCGTTGGTCGGACCGGCCGGTATTGTGGCCATCGGTGCTCTCGGACGAAGCGGGTGTGGGGGGAAAATCTGCCATTCCCATCAGTGTCGCCGAAAGGATTAACCAAACCTTTAATACACCATCTGACCAGTGCTCTGTATTGGACTATTTCCATAGCTTCGTTTGCGATAGGTAAGCGCCTCGGCAATGTGTAACCGGTTCACCCCGCCTGCACCCTCCAGGTCGGCTATGGTGCGGGCAACCTTCAGAACACGATGATAGCCGCGCGCAGATAGATTGAGCTTGACCGCCGCATCGGCCAGAAGGGCTGCGCCAGCATCGTTCGGCTTTGCAAACTGTTCAAGCTCTGGCGGGGCAGCGTCAGTATTCAGCGCACGCTTGGTTCCCAATGTTTCTCCCTCATAACGCGCCGCTTGCCGCGCTCTGGCATCATGCACCCGGGCAGCAACATGTTCGCTGCCTTCGCTCGGCGTTGGTAAAGCAAGATCAACGGCGGTGACTGGCGGGGTATCAAAGAACAAATCAATACGATCCATGAAGGGGCCGGAGATCCGCGATTGATATTTTTGCTGGCAGGCTGGTTTGATCCGGCAGTTCATTTCCGACGCGGCATCTCCCCCACAGCGACACGGGTTCATTGCCGCGATAAGTTGAAAGCGGGCAGGGTAGCGGACATGCCGGTTGGCCCGTGCGATGACCGCTTCTCCGTTTTCAAGTGGCTGGCGCAAAGCATCGAGCGCCTGCGCGTTAAATTCCGGCAATTCGTCCAGAAACAAGACGCCGTGATGAGCGAGGGAGACTTCACCCGGCTTGGCCTTTATACCGCCGCCAACAAGCGCTGCCATCGAAGCTGAATGGTGCGGCGCACGGAAGGGTCGTGTTCGCGACAGTTCACCGCGTTCAAGCAGGCCGGAAATCGATTGGACTTGACTGACCTCCAGAAGTTCACGCGCCGATAAGGGGGGCAACAGGCCTGGTAAGCGTTGCGCGAGCATGGATTTGCCAGATCCCGGCGGGCCGGAAAAGAGTAGATTATGCCCACCCGCAGCAGCGATTTCGAGCACGCGTTTGGCCACGTCCTGCCCTTTGACATCGCGTAGGTCTGGCCCGGCCTTCGGTGCGGCAATCTCGCCAGCCTTGGCCGGAGGCAAAACAGAGCGTCCCGAAAAATGGTTGACCAGCGCAATCAGATTGTCTGCGCCAATTGCCGCCCCGCCAGCCCAAGCGGCCTCGGCACCACACACCGCCGGACAGATCAGACGTAAATCAAGACTTTCAGCCGCCATGGCCGCTGGCAAAACGCCAATTGTTTCACCAAGCCGTCCGTCGAGCGACAATTCCCCCATCGCCGCATAACCATCAAGCGCATCTGGTGCAATGGCTCCCATGGTTGCCAGCATGGCGAGCGCAATAGCGAGATCATAATGACTGCCCTCTTTGGGTAAATCCGCAGGCGCAAGATTGACGATGATACGTTTCGGCGGCAGAGCCAGTCCAATCGACGCAAAAGCGGCACGAACCCGCTCCCGGCTCTCACCAACGGCTTTGTCTGGCAGGCCGACAATCGTAAAATAGGGTGCTGAACCGCTCATGTGGACCTGCACATCGACCGGTTTCGCCTCAACGCCGGAAAATGCAAAAGTTGTGATCCTGCTAACCATAAAACCGAGCCTCCCTGTCAGAGGTGTTAACATGAATGCTGGAACAAAGAAAGAACAATTTTTTGCAAAGCGAACAGAAACGGCACACAAACGGTATTGGGGACGCGAGGATGGGATAATGCGCAAACACTTTGGCGTGAGCGATAAAGTGATGCCCATGCCCAGCGGAGCCATGCTAAATGGTGTCCTCTCGAAAACGATCAGGAGTGCAAACATGACAGACATTTGGAAACATCTTCCCGGCAGCTTTCTGGCGGGCTTCCTTGTCATAGCCTGCTCAGAGAACCCCCCGCCTCCTGCCGACACGGGCGCAGTTCAAGCTCCCGCACGTGTGACGTCGCAAGACACGCCAGCAATTGCAGCATCTACCGAAGCCGTACCCGCCGCCGCAATTGAGCGAGCAGCACAGGAAGAGGCAACGGTGCAGCCGCGTCCCGAAACTCTGGCCAAAGCGGATGTAACGGCCATAGATGCCGGTGAGCCGGTGCCTCCGCCCGCACCCGCCCAGCCCGAGGCCGAGCGCGCCAAATCAAGCCAAACCCTCGCCGCCGAGGATGCAGCCCGCACCGAAGCCGAGCGCAAGGCAGGGGCCGAAGCTTTGGCTGCAAGCAAGGCCGAGGCAGACCAGATCGCTGTTGCCGAAGCGGCTGCGCGTCGCAGGCAGGAACAGGAAGCTCAGGCCGAAGCGGCCAGAACGCAAGCTGTCGCCGAGCAAGCCCGACAGGCTGAAGCTGCAAGAGCGCAGGCAGCAGCCCAAGCGGAAGAAGAGGCTGCCGCAGCCCGAACCAGAGCCGCAGAAGCAGATGCTGCCGCTTCCGCCGCCGCGGTCCCAGCCGATGGCATTGTAACATCCGGCAACTGGATCAAGAAAAAGCGAACGTCGAAGGGCTCATGGTCGATTGTCCGCGAAAATGGCGCTTTGTTTGTTGAGCTTGACGAGGATTTCAGCACGCGCAATGCGCCGGATTTGAAACTGTTCCTGTCCCCGCTGCCGGCCAGCGATGTGACCAGGGAGACTGCGGTGAACGGTTCGCTTCTGATTTCATTGCTCGACAGCAATAAGGGCGCCCAACGCTACGCCATACCGGATCTTACCTCGCTTGACGGCTATCGCTCAATTTTGATCCATTGCGAAGATTACACCGTGCTTTGGAGCGCTGCAGATCTCTAGGGGGTAGGCAAACGGGAGCGGTGCGCCAAGGGAGCGCTGGCCTGCGCCTTCATGGTGCCGTCGCTCTTGGCAGGTCCAAAAGCAGCGCCGGATCTATATAGAAGTCCCTGTCCCGGTCGGCTCGGCTGGTGTCGCGCCATTTGACCGCCCAGTGCAGATGCGCACCCGTAACCCGCCCCGTCGCGCCAACTTTGCCGATCGGATCCCCTGCCTCCAGCACATCGCCCACCGCCACATCAAGCGCTGACATATGCAAGAATAACGAGACCAATCCGTGCCCATGGTCGAGAAATACGGTGCCTCCCTCATAATAAAGATCCGGCTCAGCCAGTGTGACGATACCGGCAGCCGGTGCAATAATGGGCGCGCCGGTTGGCGCAGCAATATCGTACCCAAAATGCGGTCGTTCTTTTGTCGGGCAGCCTTCGGTAACATATTTTCGGATATAGCCAAAAGGCGACGATACCGGCCCCTCTGCGGGGCGTAGAAACCCATCAAGACCACCGCGCCCTTCATTGAAATTCTGCCAGCCATCCTGCTTTTTCACCCATGATCGGCCGGCATGCGCTTTTTGCGCTTCGGTGCGCGCGTCGATCTTGTCACAGTCAATCCCGCGCAAAATAGCGGTTTCATCCTGACGTGGCGCGATGTCGAATGTCAGAATGTCAGGCGCTATGCCTTGGGGCGGTATGACTTGGATAGATATTGTGGGATCGGCCTTGCGGCCAAGACCAAAAGCCACGCTTGCGCTCGCTCCGGCCATCAGTTCGGTCTCGCCAAGACGAAACCGTGTTCCGGCCCGACCATGACAGATGATCAAGCCGCCTTGTACCAAGACCCCGCTGCAAGTGGACGTTTCACCAATTGGCAAAGCCTCTGTGTCTGCGGAGGGCTCGCGGGCTTCAGAGACATTGCCCTCCGGCGGCGTCAATGGCGGCGGCGCAGGGGAAAGCGCTGTCAGCATTGCCGGAAACAGTAGCGCCTTCAGCATCATGTCTGCTCTTGGACGCGTTTGGCCATCCGCGCTTGTGAGGCGGCCGCGTCATAATACGCCTCCTGCAAGTCCACACTCCAATAGCGCAGCGCTTCAATGGGGATCTTTCTATCGGTCGCGGCACAGACGACATAAGCGCCGGACACAAGCGTCTCATAGTGACCATCAAAATAGCGCACGCTGGCTTGGCGGTCTGATTCAGAAATCGAGGTAAGCATGTGGCAGTTTATGCCCCAGAACTTGCTTTAATGCCAAGCGGAATAGTCAGTATGTGCCAAATTTCTACCATGCTTACAGGGCGTGAGGAATTTCTTATATTCTCTATTTGTTCTCAAGAACAAATGTGGTACAAGCGTGGTATTGATGGCAATGGTAGGGCTTGCATATTTCGCTCTACCCCTAGAAGGTGGAGACGACTCATGAGTAAAGCAGCTTTGAAACTGGTTGATAAGGATAGCGGCGTGGACAAGCAAAAAGCCCTGGAAACAGCGCTCAGTAATATTGAACGATCCTTTGGCAAGGGAGCTGTCATGCGGCTTGGAGAGCGCGAGGCGCTCGATATTGAAGCGGTTTCGACAGGTTCTTTGGGGCTGGATATCGCGCTCGGCATTGGCGGTTTGCCTAAAGGACGGGTGATTGAGATCTATGGTCCGGAAAGCTCGGGCAAGACAACCTTGTCGCTTCATGTCGTGGCCGAAGCCCAGAAAAGCGGCGGTGTTTGCGCCTTTGTAGACGCTGAACATGCGCTGGATCCGGCCTATGCGGCTAAACTCGGTGTTGATCTTGACGATTTGCTGATCTCGCAGCCGGACACGGGCGAGCAAGCGCTTGAAATCGCTGATACGCTTGTGCGCTCGGGCGCAGTCGATGTTCTGGTGATCGATTCAGTCGCGGCTTTGACGCCGCGCGCCGAGCTTGAGGGCGACATGGGTGACAGCCTGCCCGGCCTGCAAGCACGTCTGATGAGCCAGGCCTTGCGGAAATTGACCGGTTCGATTTCCAAGTCCAATTGCATGGTCATCTTTATCAATCAGATCCGCATGAAGATCGGTGTGATGTTTGGCAGCCCGGAAACCACGTCCGGCGGTAATGCGCTAAAATTCTACGCCTCGGTCCGGCTCGATATTCGCCGCATTGGCGCGATCAAGGATCGTGACGAAGTGATCGGGAACCAGACCCGGGTGAAAGTGGTGAAAAACAAGGTGGCCGCACCGTTCAGGGTGGTCGAGTTCGATATTATTTATGGCGAAGGCATATCGAAAACGGGCGAGTTGATTGATCTTGGTGTTAAAAGTGAAGTCGTGGACAAGGCCGGTTCCTGGTATTCGTTCAATGGTGACCGAATGGGGCAAGGCCGCGAAAAGACCCGGCAATTCCTGAAAGACAATCCTGCCATTGCTGACAAAATCGAAGAATTGGTTCGGCACAAAGCGGGGCTCTTATCTGAGGAAATGTTGATCGGCGACGATCCGGCCATTGCGGGCGGCGTTTCAGATGTCGATGTTGCGGCGGACGGTTAATCGCTGTTTCAGGCGATTTTATGCGAAAAACTAGGATGAGGAGGCGGCAAATGCTTGGCGTCTCATCATTCGCGCTTTATATGCGCAGCTTGAATATCTGCTGTTTTAAGGCAGATAGGGTCCAGCCGGGCAATTGACCAGCTGGTTCAAAAGCAGGATGCAAGATGACCAGCGTAAATGATCTTCGCGAAAACTTCCTTTCCTATTTTGAAGGGCAAGGACATATCCGCAGAGCGTCCGCGCCACTGGTGCCGGACAATGATCCAAGCCTGCTGTTCGTCAATGCAGGCATGGTGCCCTTCAAGGATATTTTTACCGGTGCCCAGAGCGCTCCGGCACCGCGCGCGACAAGCTCGCAAAAATGTGTCCGCGCTGGCGGCAAGCACAATGATCTTGACAATGTAGGCTATACGGCGCGCCATCATACGTTTTTTGAAATGCTTGGAAACTTTTCTTTCGGAGACTATTTCAAGGAAGATGCGATCAAATTTGGCTGGGAGCTCGTCACCAAGGAGTTGGGACTGCCCGCCGATAAATTGCTTGCCACGGTCTATGCAGAAGACGACGAGGCGGCTGAGCTTTGGCGCAAGATTTCAGGCCTGCCAGACAGCAAAATCATCCGTATCGGAACATCAGACAATTTTTGGTCGATGGGCGACACAGGCCCCTGTGGTCCGTGCTCGGAAATTTTCTTTGATCATGGCGCAGACATTCCTGGTGGGCCGCCGGGTAGCCCCAATGAAGATGGCGACCGGTTCATCGAGATCTGGAATTTGGTCTTCATGCAATTCAACCAGGACTCCGGCGGCAACCGCACCGACCTGCCACGCCCGAGCATTGACACCGGCATGGGGCTAGAACGGGTCGCCGCCGTTTTGCAAGGCGTGCACAATAATTACGAGATTGATCTGTTTCAAAGGCTGATCGGGGCTGGCGAGGAGATCTACAAAGCCAAAGCGAGCGGCGATGCGCTGGCCTCTTTCCGTGTGATTGCCGACCATTTGCGCGCCTGCGCTTTTCTGATGGCCGACGGGGTGTCTCCATCCAATGAGGGGCGCGGCTATGTGCTCCGCCGGATCATGCGGCGGGCGATGCGTCATGGGCATATTCTCGGGGCTCGCGAACCCCAGATGTATAAATTGACACCCGCATTGATCGCGGAAATGGGGGCGGCCTTCCCCGAGCTTGGCCGCGCCAAGGCTCTGATTGAAACCACTTTCGAGCAGGAAGAAGAACGCTTCCAGCGCACACTCGGGCGTGGGCTCAATTTACTTGATGAGGCGATCGGCGAGCTTCCCGCAAGCGCGGCGCTGCCGGGCGAAACCGCGTTCAAGCTCTACGACACTTACGGCTTCCCGCTTGATCTGACCCAAGACATTTTGCGCGGGCGAGGGCGCGACGTTGATGAAGCGGGTTTTGATGCCGCCATGGCACGCCAGAAAGATGGCTCCAAGGGCGCGCTGTCGAGCACCGCTACAGATGAGGTTGCCAAGAAGATCTGGTTTGATCTTGCTGACCGTCTCGGGAAAACGGAGTTTACCGGATACGGACGGACGGCAGGAACCGGAGTGCTCGAAGCGATTGTCGCCAGCGGGGCGTTTGTTGATGCGCTCGAAAGCGGGGAGGCAGAACTCGTCTTTGATGCCACGCCTTTCTATGCCGAAAGCGGCGGACAGGCGGGCGATCATGGCGAAATAATATTCTCCGGTGCCGGACGGTTTATCGTGCGCGATGTGCAAAAGCGTGCGGGCGGGCTGCATGCTCATATCGGTGAGCTGGTATCGGGAAAGATTGCAATCGGAGAGACGGCCCAGTTGCATGCTGATGCCGATCGCCGCGCACGCATTGTGGCCAACCACTCGGCGACACATTTGATGCATGCCGCTTTGCGCAATGTGCTTGGCGAGCATGTCAGTCAGAAAGGCTCTCTGGTTGAAGAAGCCCGGTTGCGTTTTGATTTCTCGCACGGCGCGCCGATGACGCCGCAAGAGATTGAGGCGGTCGAAGATCAGGTCAATACTATCATTCGGCGCAACGCCCCGACACAAACTCGACATATGGCGCTCGATGACGCAATTGATGCGGGCGCGCTGGCCATGTTTGGCGAAAAATATGATGAGGAAGTCCGTGTGCTGTCAATTGGCGGAGAGGAGATGCCGGGCGCGCGGCCCTATTCGGTTGAACTGTGCGGGGGAACCCATGTCGGGCATGCGGGCGATATTGCCGTGTTCACGGTAACGTCCGAGACGGGTGTGTCCGCCGGCATACGCCGGATCGAGGCGGCAACCGGCGCTGAGGCTCTGGCTTTTCTCAAAGCGCGCGGGCAAGTGGCACTTGACCTGTCCGAGCATTTGAAGGTTCCGCTTAAAGATGTAGAGCGGAAAGTTTCTTCACTGATGGACGAACGCAAACAGCTTGAGCGCGATCTTGCCGAGGCGAAGCGCAAACTGGCTATGGGCGGCTCGTCGGGCGCGCCGGAAGGGCCGGAAGAGATTGGCGGCGTAAAGCTCATTGCACGGATTGCCGAAGGCGTTGGCGGGAAGGATTTGCGGACCCTGGTTGATGAGGCGAAGGCGCAGCTTGGCTCAGGCGTGGTGATTTTTGTCGGTGTCAATGATGGCAAAGCGGGTGTGTCTGTCGGCGTGACATCCGATTTAACCGAG
>CALLUH010000259.1 GCA_938011445.1 uncultured Hyphomonadaceae bacterium | reverse complement strand
TGATGATCCTGCGCTCGGCGCTTTATGGGGTCAGGCGGTTTGATGATTTCCATGTCGAGCTTGGTGTGCCGCGCACCGTGCTCAGCAATCGGCTTAAACGCCTGACCGATGCGGGCCTTTTGGAGCCGCGTGACTATCGCGAACAAGGCCGCCGTGCGCGCAAGGAATATGTACTCACAGAAAAGGGCAATGATCTGCGTCCGGTCCTCATCGCGTTGACCCAATGGGGCGACCAATGGCTAGGGACAGGGGATCCGCCGATCAGTTTTACGCAGAAATCGGGCGGGGCAGTCAAAGCCGGTTTTGTCGGCGAGGATGACAAGCGTGTGGACGTGAAAGATTTGCGCATCGTCCTGCGCAAATAGCCCGGCACGGTTTTGAGCCTCCCGGTTGCCAATTCCGGGCCACCCGGCTGAGTGTAATGCGCAAAAAAAGCGCCGCTTAAGAGATAAGCGACGCCCAAGTGCATCCTCGGTGAGGAGGAAACCTATTTGGCCGGTTCTGACACGTTCAGAACGCCGCGATTGATCTGGTCGCGCTCAATGCTTTCAAACAGCGCTTTGAAGTTCCCTTCGCCGAACCCGTCATCACCTTTTCTCTGGATAAATTCGAAGAAGACAGGGCCAAGCTGGGTTTCGGAGAAGATCTGCAAGAGCAGCCGGGGCTGTCCGCCTTCTACTGTCCCATCGAGCAGAAGTCCACGTGATTTCAATCCATTAACGTCCTCGCCATGATCGGGTAGGCGGGCGCTGAGCATGTCATAATAAGTGTCCGGAGGGGCGGTCATGAAGGGGATGCCCATGCCTTTGAGCCTGTCCCAACACTCGTATAGATTGTCACAATTGAATGCGATATGTTGAATGCCTTCCCCGCCAAAGTCGCGCAGATATTCTTCGATTTGACCCTTGCCGCCTTCGCCTTCCTCATTGAGCGGGATACGGATTTTCCCGTCGGGCGCGGTCAGCGCCTTCGAGGTCAAACCGGTATATTCCCCTTTGATGTCGAAAAACCGGATTTCACGGAAATTAAACAGGGTTTCATAGAAATTTGCCCAATACTCCATTCGGCCGCCATAAACATTGTGTGTAAGATGGTCGATCGTGTGAAAACCTGCGCCAAACGGATTGCGATCCAGCCCCTCAATATATTCAAAATCAATGTCATAGATCGACAGATCGTCGCCATAACGATCAACCAGATAGATCAGCGCCCCGCCAATTCCGCGAATGGCCGGCAGCCGTAATTCCATCGGTCCGGTTTCAAGTTCGACAGGTTCAGCGCCTTTGGTAAGCAGATGGTCGTAAGCTTCGGTCGCATTGCGCACACGAAACCCCATGCCGCACGCGGAGGGGCCATGTTCGCGGGCAAAGAAATACGCAGGTGAGCCGGGTTGATAATTGGTGATCAGATTAATGCCGCCTTGGCGCCAAAGTTCGACATCTTTTGAACGATGATGGGCAATTCTCGTAAAGCCCATGCTTGTAAAGACCGGCTCCAGAACACCTTTTTTTGGGGCAGAAAATTCAATAAACTCAAAACCATCAAGCCCGGCAGGGTTTTCGAATAGGTCAGCCATAGGTTGGAGTCTTTCATTTGGTTTCATCTGAAACTAATTTGCTTTGAAACCACATTTTTGTTAGGGAAACAAGAGGAAACTGGGTTGTTCTTATGGCAGAGATTTTAGAAGACGTAGCGCTCCGGCTTGGCGAGTTCCTGCCGTTCCGGCTCTCTGTTCTATCAAATACAATTTCCAAACAAATCGCGAGCAAATATCAGTCAGCCTTCGGCCTGACCCTGTGGCAGTGGCGGGTGATGGCTGTGGTTGGCGAAAGGCCCGGGCTAAGCGCATCCGAGATTGTCGCAAGAACCGCCATGGATAAAGTGGCCGTCAGCCGTGCGGTTGCAAGCTTGATAGATAACCGGCTGCTTGAGCGAAAAATTGCCAGTGATGATGGCCGCCGCGCATATTTGCACCTGACCATAACCGGAAAAACCGTTTATGAGCGTATCGTTCCGATTGCCCAGGCTGAACTTGAGCGCATTGCCATTACCCTTTCGACCGACGAAATGGCGCAGCTCAATCAAATTCTCGAAAAACTATCCGAACAGGCATCGCCCGACCGGCCGCTTTGGTAGGGTCAATCAGCTCACGCCGATCAATTCTGGCCATTTGGCTTGCGCATGGGGCAAACAGATTTGCCACTTGGCTGATGTCGCGCTAAGCGCTGTTGAATGTCTGCTCAAAAACAAAATCGCCGGAAAACAGTCAACGATCTTGCCGCTGCAAAAGGCGGTACGCCACTTGTCTGTTTAACAGCCTATACAGCCCCCATGGCCGAATTACTTGATCCGCATTGCGATGTGCTTCTGGTCGGTGACAGTCTTGGCATGGTGATCCATGGTTTGCCATCGACAGTGGGCGTGACAATGGAGATGATGATCTTGCATGGTCAAGCCGTGATGCGCGGCTCCAAACAGGCGTTTGTGGTGGTGGACATGCCGTTTGGCTCTTACGAAACCAATGCAGATCAGGCGTTTCTGAATGCTGCGGAACTGATGCAGAAGACCGGTTGTCAGGCGGTAAAAATCGAAAGTGGAACCTTTGCTCGTGCACAGATTGCCCATCTGGTCGAGCGTGGTGTGCCAGTCATGGGCCATGTTGGTTTGCGGCCGCAGGCTGTCAATGTCGAAGGTGGCTTCCGAGCTAAGGGACGCACGAATGAAGGCTGGGCGCGGGCACTGGATGAAGCGGCGGCGGCGGCAGAGGCGGGGGCGTTTGCAATCGTTGTTGAGGGTGTGTCTGAGGATTTGGCCGCCGAGATTACCAATTCGGTTTCGTGCCCGACCATTGGAATCGGAGCATCTCCGAGTTGCGACGGCCAAATTCTTGTGACGGATGATATGCTTGGCATGTTTGACTGGACGCCAAAATTTGTACGCAAGTTCGCCAATTTGCGCGGCGAGATTGAGACAGCGGCGCAACAATATGCCGAAGCGGTGCGGATGCGTGCCTTTCCGGGCCGTGACGAGCTATACCATATCAAGCGCCCTCAAAAGGATACCAGTTAGTGCGTTGCCGCGATCCATGGGGACGGCTATTGTCAATTCAAATAGATTCTGTGCGTGGAGCTAATGAACCGTGAGTGATGTTTTTGAGGAAGTCGAAGAGAGCCTTCGGCAGGACAAAGCAACGATGTGGTGGAAACGCTACGGGATATTTGTCTGGATTGTCGGTATCGGCATCGTTGCTCTTGTGGCGTATAATGAATGGTCAACCGGGCAGAAAGATAGGGCGACGATCGAACGGGTGATGTCGTTTGAGGCTGCGCGGACCATGTTGACCAATGGTGATTATACCGGTGCCCAAAGTGGCTTCGCTGCACTCGTGGAAACCGGCACCGACATTGCACCGCTCGCGGCACAGTTTTTGGCCCAGACCCAGTATGAAGGCAGTGGCGACACAGAGAATGCTGCCCGCACGCTTGAAGCCAGCGGAGGAGATGCCGGCCCTGTCGAACGGCTTGCTCTGTTGAAAGCCGCTTATATCAAATCCGAAACGCTAGGCCTTTCGGAGCTTGAGGCATTCCTTGGCGACCTTCCCAATCGGCCGACCGCGATTGGCGTCCTTGCAAACGAATTAATTGCAGCCAAGGCCTTCAGCGAGGGAGATCTGGCGCGCGCCAGAGAGGAGTTTTCCTATTTGCAGTTTGCAGCCAATGCGCCACCAGGCGTGGCTCAAAGGGCGGGTGTTGCATTAAGCGTCATCCCGCTCGCCACCGGAACTGCGTCTGAAACGCAAGCCCCTGAAACCGAAGTGCCGGAAACAGTTGCGGCCGCGTCTGACCCAGACATTGCTGAGCCAGAAACGCAAGGAGCTGACCAATGATCAAGCGTCCCTTTTATATCGGGCTTTCTGTCGTTCTAGTGTCCGGACTGCTGACGGCCTGTTCGGTTCTGGATTTTGGACGTTCAGAACGCGAGGCCACGCGTGCAGAAGACAGGGCAGGGCGTATTGATCTAGCGATCGGTGATAAGCCGCTCGAAGCGGACCCTGAAATGGTGGATGTTGCCGTCATCCTGCCTGATAGCCGCCTGTTGGAAGAATGGCCACAAACCGGCGCGACGGCGAGCAAAGTGGTCGGACACGTCGCTGCGGGCGCTGATCTGGAAATTGCATGGCGGGCAAATGCGGGCAGCGGAACAAGCCGAAATTCGGCATTAACATCGCCTCCTGTTGCCAATCGGGATACGGTGTTCGTAATTGATTCCTCACAAACTGTTCGCGCTTTTTCAGTGGAAAACGGCAGCAGGCGCTGGTCGGTGGCCCTGAAATCCGGGTCACGGCGTGACAGACGTAGTTTTGGCGGCGGCATTGCGGTGGCTGGCGACGTTGTCATCGCCACAAGCAGCTATGGCTTCGCGGTCGCGCTTGATGTCGAGACTGGCGAGGAAAAATGGCGCAGGGCTTTTGCCGGACCGACGACGGGAGCGCCAACGATCAAGGATGGCCGCGCGTTCATTCTTAGCCAGAATAATGAAATTTTCGCGTTATCGGTGGCGGACGGTTCTTTGGAATGGACCGATCAGGCGATCTCCGAATCAGCGCGTGTGTTGAGTTCACCAAGTCCTGCTGCGGTTGAGGAATTGGTGGTCGTGCCCTATTCGTCTGGCGAGGTGATTGCCTATCTGGCGCTAAACGGGCGTCGTCTCTGGACTGACGCATTGGTGCGGACGGGGCGTTTTACGCCGATCTCGGCGATCAACGATGTGTCCTCTCGTCCCGTCTTGAGCTCGGGGCTGGTGTTTGCTTCAAACCAGTCGGGCCTGACCACCGCGATTGATGGCCGAAGTGGACAGCGAGTTTGGTCCCAGCCCATCGGATCGGTCTTCGCGCCAGCGGTTGCCGGAGAATACATTTTCGTCTCCGGTGTTGAGGGCCAGATTGTATGCATGGCAGCAAATAATGGTGCGGTGCTCTGGGCGACGCAGCTTCGTCGCTTCTCGAATGAGAAGAAGAAGTCAGGCCGGATCACTTATGCTGGACCCATCATCGCGTCCAATCAGATAATTGTTGCCTCTTCAAAGGGAGAATTGGTTGCATTGTCCCCCCAAACCGGCGAAGAGACGGCGCGCCTGAAGCTGGGTGCACCTGTTTTCCTTGAACCAATAGCGGTTGGCGACAAACTTATCATTCTAACAGATGAGGGGCGTCTGATCGCTGTGCGTTAGTCCGTCTGGATGTAAAGATGTCTTTGAAATTGGCCATTGTTGGTCGCCCGAATGTTGGGAAATCCACATTATTCAATCGCTTGGCCGGAAAGCGTTTGGCTCTCGTTGACGATCAGCCAGGTGTAACCAGAGACCGCAAGGAGGCCCCCGGACAGCTGGCAGGCTTGCCTTTGCTATTGGTGGATACGGCGGGCTATGAAGATGTTAATGATGGCTCGCTCGAAGCCCGTATGCGCGCGCAAACCGAACGGGCGATCGCTGAGGCGGATATCGCTCTGTTTCTGATAGATGCTCGCGCTGGCGTCATCGGTATGGACGAGCGGTTTGCTGAAATCCTGCGCCGTTCGAATATTCCCGTCGTGCTGGCGGCAAATAAATGCGAGGGCAAGGCGGGGTTGCCCGGGCTTTATGATGCGTTTCGACTTGGCTTTGGCGAGCCAGTTGCTCTATCGGCCGAGCATGGCGAGGGTTTTGGAGATCTGTTTGAGGCGTTCCGCGCGGCTCTGGGTGAAGAGGCGCTGGCGCAAGCCTTTAGGGCCGAAGAGGACGCAGAGCTTGGTGAACGCGGCGAAGACATTCTGGCCAAACTCGAAGGCATCAATGTTGACGACCCCAATCTGACCGATGAAGCTCTGCAAGCTGCCCTTGAAGAAGCTGGCATTGTCGAAGAGATCGAGCCTGAAACCATGCTGGAAACCGAGGCTAAGCCGATACGGCTCGCCATCATCGGTCGGCCCAATGCGGGTAAGTCTACGTTGATAAATACACTTTTAGAGTCCGACCGTCTGCTGACGGGCCCCGAAGCGGGCATCACTCGGGATTCGGTGTCGATTGACTGGAACTGGGATGGGCGGCGCATCCGCCTGGTGGATACGGCGGGCTTGCGCAAACGTGCCAAAGTGCAAGAGCGGCTTGAGCGGATGTCCACGGGCGAGACAGTCCGCTCGCTCAAATATGCAGATATTGTTGCACTGGTAATGGATGCGCGCGATGCGCTCGAAAAGCAGGATTTGCAGATTGCTGATTTGTGCCTGCGTGAGGGGCGCGGTCTTGTTTTGGTGGTGTCGAAATGGGACGAGATCAAAACGCCGGAGAAGACGCTCGCTGAATTGCGCGATCGCTTGAAGCGGCTTTTGCCAAATGCTGGGGACGCACCTCTCGTCGCCTTGTCAGGGCTTACCGGTAAGCGCGTTGAAAAACTGATGCCGGCCGTTGCGACTGTGTTTGATAATTGGAATGCACGTGTCAAAACGGGGGATCTGAACCGCTGGCTGCGCTACGCTATCGAAAAGCATCCGCCGCCATCTATCCATGGCAAACGTATCAAGCCGCGCTATATGGCACAGATGAAAGCGCGCCCGCCAAGCTTTGTGCTGATCGCGTCTCGCGGGGAACATATGCCTGAGCAATACAAGCGTTATCTTGTGAATGGCATCCGCGAGGCGTTCGATATGCGCGGGGTTCCAATCCGTTTGGTTGTACGCCAGGGGGCGAACCCATATGCGCACAAAGCTACGCCCTCGAAACCAACAAGCTATGCTAAGAGCAAGAAACGCGGACGGGGAAGCTTCAAGCGGTAAGCTTCGAACGGACATCCGCAATTGGTTCTTCAAACATAAGGATCACTGCGGTTCCGCGGCCAGGCTCGCTCATGACTTTAATCTTTGCGTTCGCCTGAATGGTGAGCTTGCGGACAAGCGCCAAACCCAGTCCAGCTCCATCTTGGGCACGTTTCCGAGTTTCATCGGCCTGATAGAACACGGAAAATGCATCCGTTACCTCTTCCTGGCTCATGCCCTTGCCGAAGTCACGCACGATGATTGAGAGCCGATTGTCGGGGCCAAGGCGCGAGGTAATGATAATGTCTGCAGCCTCCGGGCTGAACTTGATGGCGTTCGAGATCAATGCGGTCAAGATACGGTCGATAATCGTAAAATGCGCAACCAGCGTTTCTGCGCCTTGCCCAATGCGGATTTTATAAGACATCTCTGCCTGACACCCGGGTTTTTTCTTCGCTTTCTCAATGGCCGCGAGGATGGCCGCGCGGACATCAATTGCGCTTGCGTCCTTATTCAGCGTTTCGGTACCGACTTTCGAATAGTCAATAACATCCTCAATCATTGCTAGAAGTTGATCGCCGGAGTCCCGTATGAATTCGGCATACTCTTTGACCACCGAACTAGGCTGGGGGCCACCTTCTGTCAGGATGCTGGAAAATCCGAGAATACAGTTAAGCGGTGTACGCAGTTCATGGCTCATCCGCGATAGAAAACGCGCGCGTGCGCCATTGGCCACTTCAGCAGCCTGCATGGCGGCGATCAACGCATTCTCACGCTCTTTCTGAATGGATATGTCGCTGTGCAGGGAAAGCGTTCCGATGTCCGGAATATCAAGCCATTTATGGTGAAACCATTTGTTTTCGCCCGGCGTGCGGGTTTCTTCGCCTTCCAATGTTGCCGGAGCCACATTGGGTACATCCCATGTCTCATAGTTCTCATTGGTTAAAAGCAATTTCCCGTGCGTGTCAAAAAGCGCAACTGCGTCCGGCATCGCTTCCAATGTGGAACGAAGAATGGATTCAGTTTGTTGGGTTTTTGTTTCAGAACCAACGATGCGCCGCAATTGATGATAACTTGTCATCGAACCCTTGAAGATCGCGCCAATCAGCACAAAGATAAGTAGGGCAAGTGTGATGCCGAAAGTTGTGCCCTGCGCGGCGAGAACAAAAGCGAGCGGAACAAGGCTGACAATTGTAAACCGCATAACCAGACGCGGGAGTGGCGCTATCATCATGCCAAGTCCGGTGCACATCGAAACCTGGATAAGCGTGGTAAAATAAAGCGCTTCCATATTGGGATTACCAAACAGAACAGCGACAAACCCCCAAATGACTGCCGAGTAGAGGATGCTCCGCTCGGCTGCTTGCAAGAGATCCCAGCGAAATGGTCTTGCATTGGTTTGCGGCTTGGTTTTCCGGCTGCGTCGTCGATGAGCAATCAAGAATTGCCCAATGGGGATTGGCAGTGTAAGCCCGAACCACAGGAACGGGATGAGCGGGGGTTGATGACGGATAAGTGAAACCACGAGCGCCGTTGCCAGAATGATCGAGAGAGCTGCAATCGAGTTTAGGTTGCGCGCTAGCAGCCTGTGTTGAGCCTGTGCAATGCCTATCGACACATTATCGCTTTTCGGTTGTATAGGCTGGAATACGACCAGCAATAATTCGAGGGATTTCGCAAAGCGCATCATAAGGCCGGATTCTATAGTAGAAATTTCGATACAAGCGGTTAATGCTCGAATAGAATCCCCGTTATTATCCGTCTTATATGACCGTATTCAGGTGGAGGAAGTCAAGATAAGATGCGCGCAGAAGTAGCAAATCACATTGCCATTATCGGGGGCGGCCCGGCGGGGTTAAGCGCGGCTAAATTTCTGACCGAAGCGGGTGTAACCTGCAAGGTTTTTGAGGCTACCAACCGCGTCGGCGGAAAATCTGAAAGCTTACAAATGGGTGAATACCTCATTGAAATGGGGACTTCATACACGACGCTTGAGCATAAGATCGTCAAAAAATGGCTGCGGGACTATAAACAGCCCTTGTCGAAACTTGGAGAGGCGAGATTTGATGGCGCAAAAGTTGTCGATTTCGTAAAAAAGGGTGGCGGACCGTCACTTCCAATACAGGCTATTCGTTTTATCCGCTATATTGGTGATTTACGCGAGCGGCTGAACAAGGCCGTACCGGACCAGAAAACCCTCGATGAAGCCTCTATGACCGTGCTCGACTGGATTCGTGAGCGCGATCTGCCCAAGATAGAATTGGCACTCTATCGGCTGCAGACAGCTCAAGGATATGGCCGGCTGGATGAGACCGCAATTGGGCAGACTGCGCTCTGGTGTACGCCAAAATTTATCGCTTCGGGGGTATTGAACCGGCTGAATATGCCGAGCGAAGGCTGGTCGCGACTTTGGATGAAGGTCGCCGAAGAGTTTGAAGTCGAGCTCAATAGCGATGTCCTGATGATAAACCGGCATGAATACGGCGTTGAAATCGTCCAGTCAGATCGCAGCGAGACATTTGACATGGTGATCTGTGCCATTCCGCTTGATCAGTTTAATGCGTTGACGGATCCGACGGGTGCTGAAGATCTGGTCGCTCGGAGCGTTCAATGGACGACTTATACAACGTGTCTGGTGAGCGTCGAGAACTGGTTCACTGATCATCGTGTCTCGGGGCTTTCGGCCGCGCTCGCGCCTGGAGTTGAGGGGGGTAAGATGATCGGTGGCCGCTATGAGGGATTTGAGAACGATCTTGGTGGGCATCTTTATGTGACCGGGCAAGTGTCTGACGGTCTGACGGATCCGGAATTGCGCGAGATTCTGGACGCGGATATCTCAGAGCAGGGTGCAAGGCTCAAGAGCGTGATTACCCAGAGGAGTTGGCGTTATTTCCCACGGTATGAGCCAGATGCGCTCAGAAATGGGCTACTTGATGTTTTGCGGGACATGCAAGGCGAGCAGCGCACCTGGTATACGGGCGCAACCTTTTCTCATGAGTTGGTTTCGAGCATTGTGCAATTTAATGCCCGCATGAGCAAAACCATATTGGCGGCGCTGAAACAGAGCGGACGCTAAACCGGTTCGAGGCTCAACCCTGCGCTATGCAGCGGGAAGAAACTGGTCTAGCAGTAGCGGCTGACAGGCAAGCTCGGAGGAGGTCAGCATGACAAAGCGCATCAAGATCGTCGGACTGGGCGGGACGCTGCGGGCAGGCTCATCAACCGAACGGGCTGTGGCACAGGTCTTGAGCTATGCTGAAGCGATGGGGGCGGAGGTTCAGTTGATTTCTGGCCCTGAGCTCGACATGCCTTTCTATAATCCGGCGAGTGACGGGCGCACGCCTGAGGCGCTAAATCTGATCGCGGCGTTGCGCTCGGCCAATGGCATTGTGATCGGCTCGCCGGGTTATCATGGCAGTGTGTCGGGCCTTATCAAGAATGCGCTCGATTATGTTGAAGATATGAGCGGCGATGAGCGGGTGTATTTCGACCGCCGCGCTGTGGGGTTGATTGCTTCGGGTGCAGGCATGGCGGGCGCAATGACGACGCTCGGCGCATTGCGAGATATTGGCCATGCCTTGCGCGGATTTGTAACGCCGTTCGGCTTTGCGTTTAGCAGTATAGAGCGCTCCGACATTGCCCTTGCTTCAGGCGACCGACAGATGAAGCTGCTCGCGGAACAGACGTTTGATCTGGCAACGCGGTTTGCGGACTAGGACGTTAGCGGCCCTATCGGCAAGACGGGTACACTTTCGCCAATATTCGCTTCGCGTGTATTGGCCGGTCTGTAAAGCAAGACGTTCGCCTCCAGAAACGGGTGTAGCAGTGAGCTGTCTTGATCGGAAAGCGGGCTAACAAGAAGCTGACCTGAAGCATTTATTGCGGCGCGCGATCTGAGGAACTCTGCGCGTGGACCAGATTTGGGCAAAGGCTCCGTCAACTGGGCGTTTGCAAAGGAGTGGGCCGGGACGCCTGTAACGAGCGGCTTTAGAAACAGATGCGCACAGACAAGCGCCGACGCCGGATTGCCCGGGAGGCCGAGAACACTTTGTCCGTCTTTGACAGAGCACCATGTCGGCTTGCCCGGTTTGACGGCGACTTTGCGAAACACGGACGTAAAACCGAGCTGCTCGAAAGCTGTAAACATATGGTCATGATCGCCAACAGATGCGCCGCCAATGGGTACAATAATGTCCGCTGTTTTTGCCTTGGCGATGTAGGATTGGATGCTCTTGATTGTGTCTCCGGCAATGCCAAGATTAATCGGATCGCCGCCCCATTGCCTGATCAGCGCGCTTAGCGCCGTCGGGTTAGAGCTGATAATCTCACCGCGCTTTAAGTGTGTGCCTGCCGGTTTCAATTCGTCGCCATTGGCCAGGAGCGCTATGACAGGACGTTTGTAAACGGGCAGCTCGTCGCAATTGGCTGCCGCCGTGATGGCAAGCTCTGCCGGACCAAGACGGGCTCCCTGATCAAGGATCTTGTCGCCCTCTTCGAAATCAAGCCCCTTTAAGCGCACTGACCGGATGCGGTCTGATGCGGGTATAATGGTGATTGTGTTGCCATTGGCCAGCGTGTCTTCTTGCGGGATGATGTGGTCGGCCCCGTCTGGCAATTCTCCGCCGGTGAAAATCCGTACTGTCTGGCCTTGACCGAGCGTTTGGTCAAAGGGTGTGCCCGCAGGCGCCGCGCCGATCATTGAGAGCTTGGTGTTGGCCTGGCGAACATCTGCGAGCCGGACGGCATAGCCATCCATCGCGGAGACATTTGCGGGCGGGCGGCTGATCTTTGCCATGACCGGCGCTGCAAGGCGAGCGCCGAGCGCATTGTCAATATGAACGGTTTGGGTCGGGCGTTTTGGGCATAAGTCAGAGAGTTTTGCGAGCGCCTCGTCAAAAGAGATCATGTCGTTTGCTCATTGGTAAAGTGGCCTGATTTGCCGCCCGCCTTCTCGCGCAGAGTGATCGCGCCAATGACCATCGACTTGTCTATGGCTTTGAGCATATCGTAGAGGGTCAGGCAGGCCACGCTGACGGCTGTAAGCGCTTCCATCTCGACGCCGGTTTTGCCTGTTGTCTTGGCGCGCGCTGTGACATGCAGCCTTGATAGTGCCGCGTCGGGGGAAATTTCGACTTTGACATTCGAGAGCGGTAAGGGATGGCAGAGCGGAATAAGGTCAGAAGTTTTCTTTGCGCCCATAATGCCGGCAAGCTCGGCGATCATGATCGGACTGCCCTTCTTGGTGGCTGTTTTCGCCTGCTCGAAGGCCTCCGTGGCCACGGCAAAGCGCACCGTGTCCGGCTTGCCTGAAACATCGACCATTACCGCGC
>CALLUH010000258.1 GCA_938011445.1 uncultured Hyphomonadaceae bacterium | reverse complement strand
CGCTCGTCGCCGCAGATGCCGTTGGCCCTGCCGCCTATGTCGAAAATGGCGTCTCCGGTCTGCTCATCCCCAAAAATGACGATGAAGCCCTCGCCGAAGCCATGCAAAAAGTGATCGAAGACAAAGCCTTAGCCGCCGAGCTCGTCGCCGGAGGCCGCGCAGCCTACGAAGCCCAGTTCACCAAAGCCGTTTTCATCCGCGACTCCTTGGCGGCCTATCAACGCATCATCGACGCTGCCTCAGGCTAGGGCGTTGTGTAAACCGACACGCCGCCAATTATTGTCTCAAGAACGCGCATCTCCCTGATAGCTTCCGGCGCAATCACGCGCGGATCAGCCGAAAGCACAACAAAGTCCGCCCGCTTGCCCGCCTCCAATGTGCCAGCCTCATCTTCCTCACCAAAGCTATAAGCATTGGTCGCGGTATAAGCCGTCAGCGCCTCTTCGACCGAGATTTTCTGTTCCGGTATCCACCCATCGGGATTGGCCCCGTCGAGCGTTCGGCGTGTCACCGCCGCATAAACCCCCTCAATCGGAGACAAGGGCGCGACCGGCCAGTCCGAGCCAAATGTCAAAATGCCGCCCGCATCGAGGATCGAGCGAAACGCATAAGTCGTCTTCAGCCGCTCAGGGCCAATCCGCTCGCCTGCCCAGCGCCCGTCATCAATCGCATGAAAGGGCTGCATCGACGCAATAATGCCGGTCTCGGCCAAAACACCAATGGCCACCGGGGTTGGATGCTGGAAATGCTCGATCCGGTAGCGGCGTGCCCGAATATCCTCGCCCGCAATTTCCCGCATCTGGTCCATCACCGCATCAATCCCGCGATCCCCCAGCGCATGAATGGAGAGCTCCAGCCCCGCCGCATCGGCGTCTTCCATCCAGCCGCCCAGCATGTCAGGTGCGTTGAGCGGCAAGCCAGTACTGTCAGGGGCGTCCGTATAAGGCTCATACATCCAAGCCGTTCGCGCCCCGAGCGAGCCATCAATAAACCCCTTTATTCCGCCCCATTTTAACAAACCGTCCCCGCGCCTGCCCACTTCGACCTCCGCTTTCATATCCCTCCAGCTCTCAATCGGTGTCGAAACCTGCGCACGCAATTTCATCAGCCCGCGGTCCCGCGCCATCTGGAAAATATCAAGCATGGTCGTCTCCGATGGATACGCCGTCACCGCATGGATTTTCGTCAAGCCAAGGCTCAGCGCATGAGACTGGGCAAGCGCAAACTGCTCCATTAGTTCGTCATCCGATGGGGCAGGGATGACATCGAGCACAAGATTAAGCGCATTGCCCTTCAATATACCGGTCGGTTCGCCATCCTCGTCGCGCAATATTTCGCCGCCCTCGGGCGCTTGCGTCTCTTTCTTAATGCCCGCCGCTGCGAGCGCGCTTGAATTGGCCAGCGCCATATGCCCGTCAATCCGGATAATATAGACCGGCACCTCCCCCGTGTCCGCATCAATCCAATCGCGGCTGGGCAATTCCCCACCCCAAAGCGTATGATCCCAATTGCCATTGAGCACCCAGCGCCCCTCGGCCAGTCCTGTCGCGTAATCGGTAATGCGCCGCGTAAATTCCGCCGGCGTGTCTGCGTCGCGCAAATCAACGCTCGCCAGCGCTGCGCCGCCCTCCATGAAGTGGACATGATTGTCCATAAAACCCGCCATCACGAACCGGCCCTCAAGATCAATCACTCTGTTGCTCGACATGTTCGCGGGCAATTCCGTCCCGACAAAAGCGATCTCCCCGTCTTTCACCGCAAGCATGCTGGCACCCGCCGCGCCATCCGCCCCCGTCCAGATCACACCATTGGTATAGACTGTATCAAGCTTGATGGACCCTGGCGGCTCAAAGTGACAGGCAAAAAGGGCCAAAGTTCCAATGAGAGACCAATAGTTTCGCATGAAAAGAGATTAGAAGGGTTCGCGCCAATTTCCAAGGAAGATGAAGCAAGCGGGCAAGTAGGGTGGGGGGCGCTGCAATTGTCCCCTTTGTGCGCGTGCTTCATTGACGCTACACTTGGTCAAACAACAGGAGTTCGCCCATGTCCGCTGCCAATCAAGTTCCAACCCAATCGGGCTTTCACGCCAAATCAACCGCAAGCGAAGTGCTCGAAGGCAAAGACCTCTCCGGCAAAAATGCCATTGTTACGGGCGGATATTCGGGAATCGGGCTTGAGACCGTGCGTGCTCTTGGCGGAGCCGGGGCCAAAGTCACCGTGCCTGCGCGCCGTGTCGAGGCCGCTGAAGCTGCGCTTGGGGACGTTGCCGGAGACATTGAAATTGCCAGCATGGATCTTGCCGAATTGGCCACTGTTGAAAAGTTCACCAATGACTATAACGCCACAAATCGCAAGCTCGATATTCTGATTAACAATGCAGGGATTATGGCCTGCCCTGAAACCCGTGTCGGCAATAATTGGGAAGCCCAGTTCGGCGTCAATCATCTGGGCCATATGGCGATGACGCTCGCGCTTGCGCCCAGCTTGCAACGGGCCGAACGTGCGCGTGTGGTGGCCCTG
>CALLUH010000257.1 GCA_938011445.1 uncultured Hyphomonadaceae bacterium | reverse complement strand
AGCTGACCAATTATCCGCCTCACGCGGCAAATGCTCGCCACGCTCAAGGATCAAAATCCGCTTCCCGGTATCCGCCAGCGCCTGAGCCACCGTCGCCCCACCCGCACCCGAGCCAATGACGATCAAATCATAATGGTTCGCATGTTCCATTGCCATCTCCCGACCTTCTGTTTCTTTGGCCAAGACTAGACAAGGATTGTAACGCTGTCATGCCGTGATTGCATCGGGTCGCAATGGGCAAACAACAGTCAAAGGGCCGGACGGTCGAGCCGGAGCAAATCGCCCGGTTCGCAATCGAGCAACTCACACAGCCGATAGAGCGTATCAAACTTGATGCCTTTCATATGCCCGTTTCGGATCTTTGATAGCTGCCCCTCGGTGAGCCCCATGGCATCAGCAAGATCTTTAGCCTTCATCTTCCGTTCGGCAAGCATGACATCTATGCGCAAAACGATCCCCATCAGAAGTAATTATCCAGCTCTTCGTTCTTCTTGCGGGCTTCGTTCAGCACGTGGGCAATGATCAGAAATGTCAAACTCAACATAACGCCGACAATATCCTCCCCCGAGATATTCCACAGGTCCGCACGATCCCCGCCCCTGTAAATTTCATACTTGGTTTCGACAAAATTCACTAGACCAAGGGTGAGATAGATGCCCGCGAAAACACGCATATGCTGCACCCCCTTGGAGGAAAAATAACGCCTCTTCGCAAACAAGCCGAACAAACGCCCCAAGCGATAGAACGCATAAGCGAACATAGCCCCTCCAAGAACCAGCCAGAGATAGGCCCAAAGGCTTGGGTCCGAGCCTAGATCGCCCGCCTCGCCACGAATGACAAATGGCTTGTCCCCATCTCCAAAGCTATAATCGACCGTGCCGCCGCCAATAAGGACGAGAGGAAGGAACACAGTGACCAAGGTGGCCGTCAAATAACTAATCGCTTGCATTATCCGGATAATCAAACTCATAACAATTTCCTGTTTTTGTTATTTTTTGATAATTTATTATTGACTAGTGATTATTTATTCTCATTATCAGGGAAGTCGAAAACTGTCACCCCGAAAGGTGAAACATGATGTTACCGTCCAGAAAAATTTGCGTTATCGCGCCGCTCGTTCTGGTGGCTTATACCGCCACTGTCACCCAACGGCCATGAGCAACTTGGTAAAACCCATGAGCTTGCTCGCGGCCTCTTCGCTTCTTTTATCAGCCTGCGTAGCAATTCCGGTCAGTGACAATATCCTGTTCGCTGTTCCACCCTTGGGAGATATTATAGCCGATCAGGTCGCCGATATTCAAAACCAAGCGAATGAGGGCGTAGAGCTTGATCTTGACAGGCACGACGAGGATTATCAGGAGCTGACCGATCTTTTTGGCCCCGATCAGAGGCATGAGGGGCGCATCAAGCTTCTCTTCGGCATCGCGCTTGAGGAGGC
Source organism: uncultured Hyphomonadaceae bacterium (assembly GCA_938011445.1). GTDB lineage: Bacteria > Pseudomonadota > Alphaproteobacteria > Caulobacterales > Hyphomonadaceae > CALLCD01. Next base: position 10,493 of record CALLUH010000257.1, on the reverse strand, counting down.
TGACGATTATGAATTCGAGCTCAGCGCAAACAATGAAAGTTCGGACTGGAACGTGAAGGCAGAGGATTTCATTCCAACCCGCCATGAACGCCGCCATCTGCCCACGGCCTATGGAACCGTTGAAACACTCTATGTCGAAGCGGCCGATATGCGAACCGAAGGCCAGACCAGGCCGGTTTTCGTGCATTGCTATGGAAACGGTGCCAGCCTCTACAACAATGCGGCGTTCACGGCGCTTGCTTTGCTGCCCTATGGCGATATCCTCCAATTTGAATATCCGGGCTTTGCCGGTGCAAGCGAGGAAGAGCGCAGCGCGCTTCGCAAGGTTGAAAACTTCGACCCCATGACAGACGCGCTCGCGGCGGATCTGAACGCTCGGAGTGCAAACCGGCCCGTGATCCTGTGGGGCCATTCGCTTGGCGGCATTGTCTGCGCCAACCTCGCCACTAAGCTAAACACGATAGATGGCTTGGTCCTTGAGACAACTGGCAATGATGTTGAGGAAATAGCACGCGCCGTCGTGCCGCTTTACGCAAAGCCCTTTGTTCGCCTGAAACCTGATGAGCGTCTTAGCGCCTATCGGATTTCTGACATGCTGAGAGGGTTTGAGCCTCCAATCCTTGTCCTTGGTGCCCGACAAGACGAAACACTGTCCGTCCGGCTTGCGCGTAGATTGCACAAAGCCCTTATCAAGGCGGAGTTAGACAGTCGCTACATTGAGTTCGCGGACGCAAATCATCTTTCGGTTAAATCCCAGGCCGAGCTAACCCCGCTAATAGATAATCTGATCGACAGCCTTGAGCGATAGCCAGTTCCAGTCAGGACTTATCAGCAGCTATCCGTGCAAACGGCGCAAACCATTCATCCGGCAGAAACTGCATCGCGCTGACGGCGACCTTATTATGCCAGCCGGAGACGTGCACAGCTTTGTCCTTCTCATTCGCGCGCAACGCCCCGCGGACGACCTGCTCGGCGCTTTGCACGAAAAGGCTCGGCTTGACCTCCCCGCCTTCGCCTATGCCGCTTGCTTGTTTGAACTCGGTCGCCGTCGAGCCCGGGCATGTCGCTGTGCAGTGGACACCCGTCCCGCGTAGCTCATGGTGCAGGCTTTGGGAGAAGCGCAGCACGAACGCTTTGGCCGCCGGATAGAGCGTATGCCCGACCCCGCCGGGCGCATAAGCGAGCATGGACGAGACATTGATGATCCGCCCCCAGCGCCGCTCAAGCATGGATGGCAAGGCAGCATGGGTAAGTGAGGCAACGGATTGGACCAGCGTACCAATAAAGGCCTGCTGGCGGGGCCAGTCAGTCTGCGCAAACATCTGCGGGATGGAAAACCCTGCATTGTTTACGAGAATATCGACGCTGCGTCCGGTTCTCGCAAGTTCGGTCATCACCTGCTCATGTGCATCGGGAACGGACAGATCCTGCGCAATGACATTGGCCGTGATCTTGTGGGCCGCCTCCAGCTCGCGCGCAATATCCTCAAGCCGTTCGCACCGCCGGGCAACCAGCACCAAATCCGCCCCTGCCCTCGCATAGTGCCCGGCAAAACTCCGCCCAAGGCCGGCAGACGCGCCAGTCACCAGCGCAAGCCGTCCCGCATAAGTCTTCGATATAGTCACAAAAACCTCCCCACGTGCATCAAGCCATCCTGATCGCACGGGAAGACTAACCACGTTCCCCCCAGACACAAACAAAAATGGCGGACCCAAAGGCCCGCCATTCTCGAAGGGGCTGCGTTAAAACGCTTAGAAGTTCAGCCGTGTCCCAAAGAAGATGTAGCGACCAGCCGCATCGAAGACACCCGGAAAAGTATTACCATTGGAGGTATCACGGAAGTCAGTAAACGGTGCATCATTGTCAAGCAGATTGTTTATACCAAAGCTGACATTAATGTCGTCAGTGAAATTGTAGCTCAGGAACAAATCAACATAGCTTTCCGTTTCAAGCACGTCACCCAAGGAACCTGGAATATTATTCCGAGGCCCAATCCGCTCAACATCGCTGAAATAGCGCCAAGACAGGTTCACATCCACATCATAGTTTGACTGCCAGTTCACGCCTGCAACGTGACGATACTCAAAGGTTGGTTGTCCTACAATATCATCACATGCCCCTGCGAAAAATCCGATACAGTCTGTCGGAATATCACCGGTAAAGTTGGACTGAACGAACTCTGTCAGATATGTGGCATTATATGACAGGTTGAACCGACCAAAATCACCAAACCCGAAGTCGGCGGAGTCCAGACTGTAACGGAAATCAAAGTCAATACCCTCCGTTGCCCTCTGACCAACATTTTGCAGATTCGCTTGAACAAAGCCGTCAATCTGCACGGTGCCCAGAGCATCTCGTGTGATAAGACCACAGAATACAGGGTCCAACGTATCATTACATGAATCCAGAATTGTCTGGGACGGAATATTCGTAATAAAGTCATTCACCTCAATATTAAAATAATCAATCGACGCCGTCAGACCAGGCAACCAGCGCGGCTGAAGCACAATGCCTGCCGTAAAGGTATCAGACTCTTCTTCTTGCAGATTAATATTCCCGCCAGCAAGTTCTTGAAGCTGGCCAGCTGCCGCAGGCACCAAACCAAACAATACCGCTGGCAGGCCCGATGCAACACAACCGTCCAGCGTCCCTGTGGGCGTTGGCCCTTCGCAAGGGTCAGTTCCGTTAAACAACTGCGTGCTGGCAGGTGCGAAAAGTTCAAATATATTTGGGGCACGAGCCGCGCGCTGGAACTGGAAGCGGAAGCGGACATCGTCAACTGGAATCCACGAAGCGCCGACGGAAAATGTATTGGTATCAAACCCATCACTTTGGTCTCCCCCTGGGAGCCGGTTATTGAAACTGAAGCTTGAGAAGCGGTATTGACCGGTGAAAGACAGTTCCTCAATGAAAGGAAGATCTTCGATGAGCGGGACAGCGACTTCGCCGAACAGTTCCCACACACGCGACTCTCCGTCTACCGGATCAGCCGGCCCACCTAGCCCCGTTGAACCGCCAATCAGCAGAATATTGTCTGGCGTACTGTCCAGAGCGTCCCGCCGCCACTCAAAGCCAGCGAGAAGAAATGGCTCACTGCTTGCGAAAGGACTGCTGAAACCAACCGGGCCTTGGGTCGTAAAACCTGTAACCGTTTGCTGAACTGAACCCGTCAGGATCGTCGCGGTAGAGATCGCGGCCGTTGCAACCGGATCTACAGGGGTCGTACCAAAAAGATTAAGTGGCAAACACCCATCCCGACCTGATGTACAGACAGGATCGCCATTTGCATCTGTTGTTACGAGCAGAGCCTCATTGAGCAACTCGATATTGAAGTCTTCTTCATTAATGTCGGACTGCGCCGTGTCAGCGAACTGAACGAAAGCATCATAAGACCAACCTGGGACGAAGGCATCAAGCGAACCGCGCACTCCGGACACAATGCGGAAATTTGTCAGTTCGATGGACGAGTTCCGGCCCCCGCCTTCGACATTGCGGCGATTGATCTGTGCTGTTGCCAGATCCGTCGGGCCAAAGCCACGATCGGTACAAATAATCTGCACCAAATCTGCCGTAAGGAATGGATTATCGCAATTGATCTCAGATACTTCGCCAAAGGTTGCAGTTGGCGCGATCTGGGCATCGGTGACATTCCGCGTGAACCCGAAATCTGTGTAAATTTCAGCAAAGTCCGCAATTTCGTAACGCGCCAGGAAGCCGGCATTAATACGCTGGCTCGGACGTTGGAAGAAATTCAATGGATTGAAGTTAAACGCGTTGGTCGCTCCAAGCGCAACATCACCTGCCGCATCGAACGGCACATTACCGTTCGCATCAAGCGATACAGTTCCGGCCAAGCCACCAGGTATCTGCGTATCACCAATACCATCGCCATCGGTATCAACCAGAACGGCCGGAAGTGTGATCGTCGTCGGGAACGGTCCAAAGTTCGACCCAAAACACTGCTGGCTCCCAAGGCCAATCGTATCCCCGAAGTCGCCCAGCGCACAAGCGGCAACATCGCGATCGCCTTGCAGAACCGCGTTCTGATCGACATAGCGCGCATAGCCGGTCACATTGCCCTTGCCATCACCAAGGCTGGTGCCGAAAATACCGCTTATATCCCAAGTGAAGCCATCCACGACACCTTCCGTCGGATTAAGCCCGTCTACTGCAGTCGCTTCATTAATCGCCTGCGCGGTTGCATTACTGTTACCATCCTGATTGAACCCGACCAGACCAGAGACTTCCAAGCCCTCAAAATCACGGCGCAAAATAAAGTTTGCAACCCCTGCAATCGCATCAGACCCATACACGGCGGACGCGCCGCCGGTCACGATCTCGCTGCGCTCGACAAGCTGTGTGGGGATCTGGTTCAAGTCGGCAACCGATATATCAGGGCGGCCAGGCCCAAGCCGCTTGCCATCAATCAATACAAGGTTCCGGTTCGCACCCAGACCGCGCAAATTCAAAGTCGACGTCCCTGTCGCACCGTTCGAGACCTCGCTGGTCTGGCCCAGCAATCGCAGACGGCAGCGTATTGACAAGGTCAACAACGTCAATTGTCCCGCGCGACCGGAAAGCATCCGCATCAAGGGTCGAGACCGGGCTGGACGACGTTATGTTAACCTCGGTCAGCCTCGAGCCGGTTACAACAATAGTATCTTGAACGGCGTCCTCGTCCTCGTCGGCATCTTGCGTCACCCGTTCGACATCTTGCGCCTGCACCATGCTCATCGGCATTGCGGCCATCATGGCTGCAAGAACAGAGCTTGCCAATAATTTCTGCCGGAGCCCACCGCTCTTATCCATCGTTCTCTTCATAGACTTGTTCCTCAAGATATGCTCTGCAGCGAGTCACCGCAGTTTATTTTTTGATTTGCACCGATACGGGGAAATAGGTCAATGTTCAATTTTCAGGAGACAGGAAAGAGTGAGCCAACTGTGACCTAAACGTCGCAATTTCGCTGATTACCGAATAATAGTTCAACATCTCCTCCTGAGCTTTTGAGCTCTGCAAAGGCCGTTAGCTTGATCGGCTAACCGGACCTCCCGCCCGAACTCAAAAAGTGACAGACACCCCGCCTCCATAAGTTCGGGGTTGACCAAACACGTTGATAACACCGACCAGAGGCGACAGAACGTCCAGCGCATCTATCGTGTATTCGTCATCGGTCAGGTTCTGGCCGTATGCAAACACAGTCACGGCGCGGCCATTGTCACCCCCGAACGTATAGGCGAGCCTCGCATCGAGCAGATTGGAATTGGTCCGCGGCACGCCAATCACAGTGGTTGCATCCTTGTGATTAAAGCCCAGATGCGCCGCCAGTTCGCCAAACGCAATGGGGCGAACATAGTCCAGATTCACAGCGTAAGAATTACGCGGCGCATTATCGACCCCGCCGGTAATCTCGCCGGTAAACGGGTTGATAAATTCATCCGCCTCTGCATCAAGGAAAGCATATGAGAAACTCGCTGTCAGGAAGTCACCAACGACAAACTGGCCATCAATTTCAAATCCGATAAACTCCGCATCATTGTTCTCGATAAAGCGGGCAATAGGAACATCGGGATTGATAAAGGTAAATTGCTGATCATCAACAAAGCTAGCAAACACATTGGCGTTTAGCCGGATGCGATTATTAAACCAGTCAGATTTGACCCCGATCTCGCCCGACCGGATACGTTCTTCATCAAACACAAAGTCAGCCAAATTGACCGACGCCTGGTTAAACCCGCCAGATCGGAAGGCTTGCGAATAGCTGGCATAGACAAGGAAATCATCGGTCGGCGTATATTCGATCACAACTTTCGGATCGAGACTGTCAAAGGTCTCATCCCCCGTAAGCGCCTCAATCGGGTTTCCTAAGAGATCGGTCGTATCAACAAAAAATGGGCTGAAGCCTTGCTGGAAAGCTTCTTTCTTGTCGCGCGAATATCTCAGACCGCCCGTGATACTGAACTCGTCGGATAGGCGCACGGTCACTTCGCCATAGGCGGCAAAGGCTTGCGTATCAAGCTCAAGGCGTGCACCGGGCGAACGCGCAGCCGAAAGGATAGCAGCCAGTCCGGTCTCCCCTGCCAAGCCGTCAAGCTGTCCGGTCAAAGTCGCCAATTGCGCCTGAAGGGCGGCAAGCTGGGCTTGTAATCCGGGCAGCGCTGCGGGCGGCGTGGCCGGATCCTGCAAGGCGGCGGCAAGGGCCTGAATCTGAGCGCCCGTCCCGATCAACCCATTGGCTGGATCCCCCGCTGGGCCAGCAAGGACACCCTGGATTTGAGGCAATAGCCCGAGCGATGGCAAAAGCTGCGCAATCCCGAGCGCATCGCCCGGCCGATCACTGAATTGACCCGCAGCCGTATCCTCGTCGAAATAGAAAAGCCCACCTGTAAATTCAAGGCGGTCGCCAATCGAGCCGGTATGGGTCAGCTCGATCGAGAATTGCTCGTGATTGTCAAGCGTCGGGATACCGCCTGATGGGCTAGTCCCAAAGGTTGCAAACGGCCCGTTGAAAAATGGCGGGTCAAAGGGCGTCGTGAAAAATGCTGTAAAGTCGGGGCGGACCGTGAGATCAGTATCCGGCAGAAGCGGATCGATATTGGCAAGAAGCCCCGGCAAAACCGTCCCAACCAGATCAATGAGCGACGGATTGGCCACCGGATCGGCCGCAGCGGTTGGATCGACCGTACCGGCTCCCAGAACACCGCCAAGCACGAACGGGTTCAGCTCAGGGAAAAAGCTCGTAAACGCAGTGCTGTCAGCGCGTCGATACGCCCCCAAAATCTTGGTACTATGATCCTCATTCCAGTCCCAATTGGCCGAGATACGGTGCCCGATAACATCCGTTCGGCCCTCCTCGATCGGGATGGTCGAAACGGCCTCATCCTGACGGCCATCATTGGCAAACGGAATAAGCGGCACCGCCGGAGCTGGCGCACGCACACCCGCTGGCGTTCCAGGCGGAACTGGCAGAAGGAAACTGCCAAAGGAGTTTTCCGTCACATCCGGATTCTCGACAAGCTGTTGAAAAAACGGTTCATTCAGGGATTGGGACGTATCAAACCCATATTCAAGCAAAAGTTGGGATGTCGGCTGCCATGCCAGATCGAGATTGAAGGCCTGCCGGTCAATTCCGCCAAAGTCCGAGCCACCGCCCTGGGGCAAAAAACCTGCCGCAGCAGGGACACCGGGCAATGAACCAAGCGGGAACTGGGTTGGAATATTCTCGACATACCCATCACGCTCCGAGGTCAGTCCGGAAACCTTGATTGCCGCCGTTTCGCCGATGGGGATATTGACCGCGCCCTTAAACGCAAACTGGCCGAAATTACCCGCCTCCAAAGTCGCATTGCCAGAAAATTCTCCGCCAATTTCCGCGCCCTTGGTGATGATATTGATCGCGCCCGCGACCGCGTTCCGGCCATAAAGCGTACCTTGCGGACCTTTGAGCACTTCGACGCGCTCAAGATCGGGCGTATCAAAGGCAAGTCCGGGCGTTTTTCCGATATAGACCCCGTTGACGTATAGCCCGACCGTCGCGTCGAGGCCGATTTGCGGATCATCCTGTCCGATGCCGCGAATGGAAAGGCGCAAACCCGAACTATCCGCCGGATTGGGAGAAGCGGTCAGGCCCGGCGTAAAGGTCTGCAAATCGTCAAAGCCATCAATGCGGAACGTTGCAAGGCTTTCGGAATCAAAGGTCTGGATGGCAATCGGAACATCTTGCAGGTTCTCGCTGCGCTTCTGGGCGGTCACCTCCACCGTGTCGAGAACGCGGTCTGTATCCACGCGCTGACGGATACGCTCTTGCGCATTGGCCACAGTGGGGATGGTTAGACTTGCGACCAAAACAGTCGATGCGAGCAGCGCAAATTTGCGATTTTTCCGTATGGCCAAGAGTTCTCTCCAACAAGATGACGCGCCATTCAGCACGCCCGAAATCAGTTTCACAGCGTACCAAAACGGCACGGTTTCCAGTCCGCACCCTAGCTGTAAAGCGAACAAAAAGCTTACACTTTCTCCAAAAAGTGACAGGTATAATATTAAATAAAAACAGCGCAGTTTAAGCTGTGTAAAATTTGTCTTCGGGAATGTGTCCAAAAAGCAACAGTCTTTGCGGGCAATAAAATATACCAAATCACCTATTTGGCAGCCTCAAGCTGCAAGTCTCGAATCAGACCGATACAACCGACATATGCAAGTGCTTCTGGCTTGGGGACACAGCCCTTGGCAAGCTCTGTTCGGCCGCGTTCGCGAGAGTCCATTTGTCAGAAATGGCAACCAGTTTCGTGGCTAAAATGCAACAGAAACAAAAGCTAGAGCACACCTTTGACCCCGACATATAGACCTTGTTCTAGCGCGAGGCAGCGGCCTCTTCGTCGGGGTCGAATTTTACCGTTTTGATGATCAGCCTGTGGTCGCCGCTCTGGCGCGGAATGGCATTTTGAGGTCGGGCAGCAAGCAGTTCCGCACTTTCTTCGCCAAGGCCAAAGCGTGTGGCGTAGAGTTTGAGCACTGGCGCGGGGTCTTCGGCATGGAAAGCAACGGTGATCTGCGCAATGCGGCAGGCGCGGCCCTGACACATATAGAGGTTTGGCACGCCGTCTTCAGGGTCAAAGCTTTGAGCATTGAGGGACGCGGCGGTCAATTTGGTATCGCCCTCAAAGGCCAACACTAAGCGGTCACTGTCGGCTGCGAAAACATCCATCGACAAAGTGCGCGTGTCGCCCGTGATGCGGTCTGCGGCGAGGGTGAAGGCGATGCCGGGACTCTCGAAGATCGGGGCCGGAGCATGCTGGACGGCGCTTGCATAGACCGGTTCGAGCGGGCCGCTTTCAAAATTTGCCAGGGCTCGCATTTGGGCGGGAACGGGATCGGTGCCAGAGACAATATAGTGGGCGCCTTCCAGCCCGTCGGCCTGGACATGCACAAGCGAAAGTCCGCGCGGGGCGTCTGGCGAATAGGCGGGCACAAAGACGCTGGCGGCGAGAAACCCTATGGCGACGGCAGCGGTGGCCAAGCCTGACAGCCAGAACCGGCGCAGGAAATGTTCCTCTTCGGGCCAGACAAGGGGCACAGCGAATAGGAAGGTAAGGACGCCAATTGCCACGAAAGGCGCAGAGGCTTCGATGAAGAGGCCGACCTCGCCAAGCGCCGAAAGCGGCAGAGCAAGGACGAGAAAGACACCAATGCCGATCAAGTTTGCGGCATGAGCAAGCATCAGGCGGCCAAGCAGGAATGCAGCTGCGGCAAAGGCAAAGACTGCGGCTGACGGCACGAAAGCTATGGCGGCTCCGGGCACGGCAAAGAAGGCGGCAAGGCCGAGCGCGGCAAACAGCGTCCACGAGCCTGCGAGCAGGCCGCGCGCTTCGTTCACGCGGGCGAGGAAAGTGTATGGGATAAGCGCACCTGTGAGGGCGGCGGCGATGTGCAGTCCGCGTAAAGCAATGGGGTGAGCTGCGCCGAAGAAGCGCTCGGGGCGGATGGCATCGACCAGCATGGTGGCCAATATGGCGAGCAAGAGACCAAGGCCGAAAGCAAGCGGCGGCAGGGTCAGGAATTTGAGCCGACGGTGGAGCGTGTCACCGATGCGCCAGAGCAGCGTGAACACAGCGATAAGCGACAGCAACAACATTGCGCCGCCAAGCCAGACGGGAAATTTGAGGACGGCGCGGCCAAGAATATCGACATAGAGGAGCTGTGCCTCCCCCTCCTCCCCGCTTTGACCGAGAAAGCCTTGGGTCGCAGCAAGACCACTTGCGCCGAGGTTAAACAGCGCACGCTGGTCGAGATTGGCGAGATTGTCACCGAGCGTATGATAAAGGCCGGGCCGTCCGGCAAAAGCGAGATTGGCCGCATCAATGTCGAGGCCGAGAAATTCAGTCATGTCGGTGTCGTTCGGCAACAGATCGTAAATGTCGGCATTCAGAGAGCTGGCCGCAGGCAAGCGCGTGGTGCTGTCCAATGCGGCCAGATCGCGGCCATTGGGGCGACTCGTCTGGATCAGCGCAGAGAGGCCCGCCACGCCGCGCGCTTCCATATTGACGACTGCGCCGACCATTTGCGCAAACGGGTCATGCTCGGCGAAATAGTCTGCGCCCATCAGACCGATCTCTTCGCCATCGGTGATGAGGACAAGCACGGGACGGTTCAGCCTCTGCCCTTTCAGGTGCGACGCAATTTCAAGGCTGGCGGCGACCCCCGCCCCGTCATCAGACGCGCCGGGGCCTGCGGGCACGCTGTCATAATGGGAGGCAATGAGGACGGCGTTCGGGGCGGGCTCTGTGACCCAGAAGGCGATATTGCGCAGCCGGGCGCACGTGCCGCGTCGCGGGCCTTCTTTGCAGTGGAATACGTCGCTGATGATGGGGTCGAAGCCAAGGGTTCTGATTTCGGCCAAGAGCCGTTCGCGAACAAAATCATTGGCCGTACTATCGACCGGATGTGGCGTCTCGTCACCGAGGATGCGGGTTAACCGCTCAAAGGCGCGGGCGGTGTT
>CALLUH010000256.1 GCA_938011445.1 uncultured Hyphomonadaceae bacterium | reverse complement strand
CAAGGTTTCGGGCGGGCTTCATGGCGTGGGCGTGTCTGTGGTCAATGCTTTGTCGGACTGGCTCGACCTGACCATCCATCGCGATGGCAAGGAGCATTATTGCCGCTTCATCAATGGCGGGTTTACCGAAGCGCCGCTGGTGGAGAAGGGCGAGAGCCCTGAGCGCGAGGATGGGTCTGGCCCCTATACGGGGACGGCGGTGCGCTTTCTGGCGGCCGACAGCACTTTCACCATGGTCGAATATGACCGCAAGACGCTTGAGCACAGACTGCGCGAGCTGGCCTTTCTGAACTCGGGTGTGCGGATTCTGTTTCGCGATCTACGTGAGGCGGAACCTTGGGAGATTGTGCTTGAATATGAGGGCGGGGTGAAAGCTTTTGTCGAGCATCTCGACCGCGCGCGGACGGCGCAGATCCCCGAGCCGATTTATGCAATTGCCGAGAAAGACGGAATTACCGTTGAGGCGGCGATGGAGTGGAATGACAGCTATCACGAGAATGTCCTGTGCTTTACGAACAATATCCCCCAGCGCGATGGCGGGACGCATTTGGCGGGTTTTCGCGGGGCGCTGACGCGGATCATCAATAAATATGCGGCGACAAGCGGCGTGGCCAAAAAAGAGAAAGTCTCGATTACGGGCGATGATGCGCGTGAGGGGCTGACTTGCGTTTTGTCGGTCAAAGTACCAGACCCGAAATTCTCGTCCCAGACCAAGGATAAGCTCGTCTCGTCAGAAGTGCGGCCTGTGGTCGAGAGCCTGATGGCGGAGAAACTGTCTGACTGGTTTGAGGAGCATCCCAAAGAAGCCCAGCAGATCATGATGAAAATTGTTGAAGCGGCAGCGGCGCGCGAAGCGGCGCGCAAGGCCCGCGATTTGACGCGGCGCAAAACGGCGCTCGATATTTCCTCGCTGCCGGGGAAGCTGGCGGACTGTCAGGAGAAAGACCCAGCAAAATCCGAGCTGTTCATTGTGGAGGGTGACAGTGCGGGCGGCTCTGCCAAACAGGGCCGGTCGCGGGAAAATCAGGCGATCCTGCCTTTGCGCGGGAAAATCCTGAATGTCGAGCGGGCGCGGTTTGACAAGATGCTGTCGTCTGATCAGGTCGGCACGCTGATCATGGCGCTGGGCGCGGGGATTGGCCGTGACGAGTTTGATATCGAAAAACTGCGCTATCACAAGATCATCATCATGACCGATGCCGATGTGGATGGCGCACACATCCGTACGCTTTTGCTGACCTTCTTCTATCGCCAGATGCCGCAGATTATCGAACGCGGCTATCTCTACATCGCCCAGCCGCCGCTTTACAAAGTCGCCAAGGGGCGTTCGGAGCGGTATCTGAAGGATGATCCGGAAATGGAAGCCTATCTGATCGAGGAGGGCACCAGTGGCGAGACCTTGATCCTTGGCGACGGCACCCAGATTGCGGGTGAAGACCTACGCGGGCGTGTGCGCGAGGCGGCCTTGTTCAAACAGGCGATGTGGCGGCTTTCTTTACGAGCGCCGGCGAGCCTTGTAGAACATGCCGCGATTGCCGGCGCGCTTGAGGTTGATGCCGGGCAGGCCGAGGCCGAGGCCACTGCCGAGCGGCTCAACCTGATTGCCGAAGAGGGCGAGAACACTTGGGAAGGCCAGCTTGATAATGGCGATCTGATCTTGAAGCGCACCGTGCGCGGGGTTGAGGAGCGCGCCGTGATGGACGCGCAGATGCGGGCAAGCGCGGACGCCAAACGCCTCGCCGAGCGGTCGAAAACCGTGCGCGAGATTTATCCCGAGCCGTCGATTTTGCGTCATGAAAAGTCTGGCGATATTGAGGTGACCGGGCCGACCAGCCTGTTTGAAGCGGTGCTTGCCTCTGGCCGGAAAGGCTTGAACATCCAGCGCTATAAGGGGCTTGGTGAGATGAATGCCGATCAGCTCTGGGAGACGACACTCGACGCCAATGCGCGGACATTGCTGCGCGTGCGGGTCGATCATGCCGATGAGGCGGACGATATGTTCTCGCGCCTGATGGGTGACGTGGTTGAGCCGCGCCGCGAATTTATACAGGCCAATGCGCTTGAAGCCGAGGTAGATGTGTAGGATTTGTCTGTGCTATGGGCCTCTGGCGAATGTGTGGCGAGTGCTCGTTTTGCGGTTGCAGCCATTGGCTTTGCGGACTATACAGGCCAACCAGCAGGAGATTCATATGGCTCGCGTCACCGTAGAAGATTGCGTACAGCAGATTCCAAACCGTTTTCAGCTTGTTCTGATGGCGGCCCATCGCTCTCGCATGATCCGTGAAGGCTCACCCCTGACCGTTGAGCGGGACCGCGATAAAGACCCTGTTGTGTCCTTGCGGGAGATTGCCGAGAAATCGGTCGATATGAAGTCCGTCAGCGAAGCACTGCTTGCGACCTTGCAGGAAGTGCGCCCTCAAGACGAGGCCGAGCGCGAGGAAGACGAACGCGCGCTCGTTGCGCCGCCGGTTGCGTCTGAAGAAGACGTGTTGCGGGCCTATCAGGTCGAGCTTGAAGCAGGGCGCGACGACCGCTATTAGCAACGCAAAGGTGCGCCATCATGGATGGTGATACAGGCATATCGCAGGGGGAGGGCCAGACGGAGGCACCCCCGACCACGCCTGTGCGTTATTTGCGACAATACGAACTGGTTGACCGCGTTAAAGCCTATGACGGGGAGGCCGACGAGCATGCGCTGAACGCGGCCTATGTGTTCGCAGTGGCCAAGCATGGTGTGCAGAAACGCGCTTCGGGCGACCCTTATTATTCCCATCCCGTCGCAGTGGCCGGCCTGCTGGCTGATCTCAAGCTCGATACGCATACGATTATTGCCGGGCTTTTGCACGACACGGTTGAGGATACTGATGCCACGCTTGACGAGATCGAGGATCTGTTTGGCCGCGACGTGCGCCATCTGGTTGATGGGGTGACCAAGCTGTCGGAGATCGAATATGGCTCCAACGCATCCAAACAGGCGGAGAATTTCCAGAAGTTTATTCTTGCGACAACCAGCGATATCCGGGTGCTGCTGGTGAAATTGGCGGATCGGCTCCACAATATGCGCACGCTGCATTTCAAGAAGAAAGCAGCCTCGCGTGAGCGGATCGCGCGCGAGACGATGGATTTATATGCGCCGCTGGCCCGCCGGATCGGGCTCTATAATATCGCCTCGGAAATGGAAGATCTGTCATTTGCACAGATTAACCCCACCGCGCGCAAAGCGGTGCTTGCTGAGTTGAAAAAGCTATCGGCCAAACATACCGACAATATGGAGAAAGTGGAGGCGGACCTTTATCAATTGCTCGCCGAACATGGCCTTGAGGGCCGCGTTCAGCATCGGCGTAAACAGCCTTATTCAATTTGGCGCAAGCTTGAGCGCCGATCGATTTCGCTGCGGCAGGTGGCTGATATTTTCGCTTTCCGTGTGATCATCAAGGACAGCGTGGATGAGTGCTATAGTGTGCTTGGTGCGGCCCATCAGGCTTGGGACTGTATCGAGGAGCGATTTCGCGATTTTATCTCGGTGCCCAAGCAGAATGGCTATCGCTCGCTGCACACAACGGTGCGCACGCGAGGGAATCGGATTGTCGAGTTGCAGATCCGCACCGAAGAAATGCATGAGACGGCCGAACGCGGGGTGGCCGCGCATTGGTCTTATAAGGGTAATTCCTATGGTTTTGACAAGGAGTCTGCGCGCAAGGCCGGGCTTGATGCGGAGCGGTCCTTACAGGCATTTTCAGCGCTGATCGAAAACAGTGCCGATCCGGACGAGTTTCTCGAACATGCCAAGCTTGAAATGTATCGAGACCATGTGTTCACCTTTACGCCGAACGGCCGGATCATCATTCTGGCTAAAGGCGCGATGGCCCTTGATTTTGCCTATGAGGTTCACACAGCGGTGGGTGAGACGTGCATTGGTGTGAAGATTAATGGCGAGCCGCGCTCCCTGCTCCGTCCTCTGGAAAACGGAGACGTGGTTGAGATTATCCGCTCGAAAACGCCTGCGCCGGTGCCCGGTTGGGAGGCGTTGACCGTTACGGCGCGGGCGCGGTCCAATCTGCGACGGCTCGAACGGGTGCGTGAGACGGCAGAGTTTCGCACGCTGGGGCGGCAATTGGTCGAGCATGCCTTGCGGCGGACGGGCATTGATCCGGTGTCTGTGGAAGTGTCCGAGATTGCAGCCAAGGCCGGCTATGACGCTGCCCATGATCTATATGAGGCTGTCGGGCGCGGGCGCTATCAGACGCGCGATTTCCTCGAAACGGCGTTCCCCGGTTCGAGTGAAGAGAAGGATGACTGGCATGGCCGGTTGAGCGTGAGCGATCAGAGCGCGCCTCGGCTTGTCACTGGCGCAGATCTGACGCCGGGTGTTACATTGCACATGGGCGAGTGTTGTTATCCGGTGCCAGGGGACCGGATCATGGGCATCAAGACCCCAGAGCGCGGCCTTACCGTGCATACCAGCTTTTGTGAGCGGCTTGCCGATTATGAAGACAATCTCGATCAATGGGTTGATCTGCGCTGGACGGAGCTTGCCAAGACGGGCGTGGTTGGCGTTTCACGGATCAAGATTTGTGCGTTCCATCAAAAAGGCGTGCTTGCGGTTTTGTGCTCGGCGGTGTCGGAGGCCAATGCCAATATTGTGCGCGTTGAGACCGGCGTGCGGCGGGCGGAATTTATTGATCTGATTATGGATATTGAGGTTGAGGATGTTAAAAGGCTGACGCAGATATTGACCGCGCTTAAATCGCTCGCGGTTGTTGAAGATGCGAGCCGATTGCAGGCGTCGCCAAAGGAAGGAAATGAGACCCATGACGACGGATGAAGTGCTGGATGTGTTTCGGGCTGCGGGAGCTTTGCTGGAAGGGCATTTCATTTTGTCGTCGGGGCGGCGAAGCCCGGTATTCTTGCAAAAGGCCCTTGTGTTCTCGCAGCCGGACAAGTCCGAAGCCTTGTGCAAGGCGCTGGCGCCAAGAGTGAAAGCCGCGTTTGGTCAGATTGATGTTGTGGTCGGTCCGGCCATGGGCGGGGTGATCCCGAGCTATGAGTTGGCGCGACACCTCGGCTGCCGCGCGATTTACGCCGAACGGCCCGAAGGCGAGTTTACGCTGCGGCGCGGTTTCGAGATCAGGACGGGTGAGCGAGCATTGATTGTCGAGGATATTGTCACAACCGGCCTGTCATTCCGCGAAACGGTGGCGGCGCTGGCGGGCGAGGCGGGGGAGATTGTTGGCGGGGCTTGCTTTATTGATCGCTCCGGCGGGAAGGCCGATGTGGGCTGCAAGCTCGTGGCGCTGGCGAGCCTCGACCTGCCGGACTATGACGCCGATGATTTGCCGGCTGAACTGGCTGCCATTCCGGCGATAAAGCCCGGCAGCCGGGCCATCGTCTAGGCATGGCAGCGCGCATCCGTCTTGGCGTAAACATTGATCATGTGGCAACCATCCGCAATGCGCGTGGGGGTGTGCATCCTGACCCTGAACGCGCCGCAGCACTGGCGTCGGCGGCGGGGGCGGACGGGATCACCCTGCATTTGCGCGAAGACCGCCGGCACATCAAGGATGCAGATCTTGACCGCATCCGCGCGGCGACCGATCTGCCGATCAATATGGAAATGGCGGCCGCGCCAGACATGCTCGATATTGCACTTCGCTTCAAACCGGAGACGGCGATGTTCGTGCCGGAAAAACGCGCCGAGCTCACCACCGAGGGCGGGCTTGATGCTGCGCGCGGGCACAATCACCTGGCTGATTATGTGCGCAAGCTGAAAGATAATGGCTCGCGCGTGTCGATGTTTATCGAGCCTGACCCAGTGCAGCTCCTCGCAGCATATCGTATGGGTGCGGACATTACCGAATTTCATACTGGTCGCTATGTCGAGCTTTCTCTCGCAGGTGAGGATGAACTTGCAGCAAGAGAGTTGGCGCGGCTGCGCGCATGCGCCAAGGAAGCGGTAAAGCTGGGGGTTGAGCCGCAAGCGGGGCATGGGCTGACTTATGAAACGGTCCAGCCAATTGCGGCGATCAGCGAGTTAACCGAGCTGAATATCGGTCATTTTCTGGTGGGCGAGGCCGTGTTTGTCGGGCTTGGCGAGGCGGTTCGAAAGATGCGCCTTTTAATGGATGAAGCGCGTGGAGTATCGGTGACATGATTATCGGTATCGGGAATGATCTGTGCAATATCGAGCGGATCGACCGCGCCCTTAATCGCTGGGGCGACCGGTTCAAACGCCGTGTCTATACCGAGACGGAAATTGCCAAGGCCGATGGCCGCAAACTGCAAGCGGAGACCTATGCAAAACGCTTTGCGGCCAAAGAAGCCTGCGCCAAGGCGCTTGGGACGGGCGTGCCCAATCGCGGTGTCCACTGGAAACATATGGGCGTGGTCAATCTTCCGTCAGGCGCACCGACCATGGCGCTAACCGGCGGTGCGGCAGTGCGGCTTGCCCAGATGCTGCCCGAGGCCATGGCTGCACACATCCATCTGACCATTACCGATGATTATCCATGGGCGCAGGCTATGGTGATCATTGAAGCTTTGCCAGAGACCGGCTCATGAAACCGGCGCGCCCCAAACGGACGAGATTACGCAAAGCCGCCGCCCCGAAATTGCCGCGGCTTTCGGACAAAGCGCTTGGCGAATTACAGACCGTGCTTGGACATGTCTTCAAGCAGCGTGCCTTGATTGACACGGCGATGACCCACCCAAGCGCTTTGCCTGTAGGCAGTGCGGGGCGCGGGTCCAATCAACGGCTTGAATTTCTTGGGGACCGCGTGCTTGGGCTTGTGATCTGCGAACGCCTTTATGAGCGCAGGCCGGGTGAACGCGAGGGCGCGCTGGCGCCGAGGCTTAATCAGCTGGTCAATAAATCCGCTTGCGCCGCTGCGGCCCGCAAGATGGCGCTTGGAGATTTTCTTATTCTTGGCACCAGTGAACGCGAGAATGGTGGCGCGAAAAAGACCAGCATTCTTGGCGATCTGTGTGAAGCAGTGATTGCAGCGCTTTATCTTGATGGCGGACTGACTGTGGCCCGGCGCTTCATTGAACGTGCGTGGGCGGATCAATTTGCAAACCCGGCCGCGCAGACCAAAGACGCCAAAAGCCTGTTACAGGAATGGTCCCAATCGCGCGGGCATGATTTGCCGACCTATGAGACGCTTGACAGGATTGGCCCTGATCATTCGCCGGTGTTTACGGTGCGCGTTCGCGTTGGCCCGACAGAGCCCGAAACCGGCACAGGCCCATCAAAACAGGATGCCGAACGGGCCGCTGCAACGGCGCTTCTGAACCGGCTGGAGACACATAAAATATGATCGAAGCAGAGATTAAGCGCGCTGGCTTTGCGGCCATTATCGGCGCGCCGAATGCAGGCAAGTCTACGCTGACCAATTGGCTTGTTGGCGGTAAAGTCTCCATCGTGACGCATAAGGTGCAGACCACACGGTTTCCTTTGCGCGGCGTATTCCAGCATGAGGATGCGCAGATTGTTTTGATTGATACGCCGGGGATTTTTCGCGCGCGGCGGCGGCTCGACAGGGCGATGGTGAAAGCGGCATGGGCGGGCGCGTCGGATGGTGATGCCGTGGTGCATCTGATTGACGCTGCCGCCTGGGTGGACGAGCGCAAGGGTGTCCAGCTTAGCGCGGCGCAGAAACTTTCCATCGAGGATGATCGCCGCGTTATCGAAGCGCTTAAGGAAAGTCACCGGAAAGTCTTTCTGGCGCTCAACAAGATTGATCTGTTTGCGCATGATGAAGTTTTGCCGCTGATCTCAGAGCTGCGTGGATTTGATGTCTATGAGGAGATTTTCATGATCTCCAGCCTAAACGGCGACGGGGTTGGTCCGCTGGTTTCCGCGCTGGCCGCCAAGATGCCCGAAGGGGTGGCGCTCTATCCAACCGATCAGTCGGCGGATGTTCCAATGCGCGTGCTGGCGGCCGAGATTACACGCGAAAAACTTATGCTTCGATTGCATCAGGAATTGCCCTATCAGCTTATGGTCGAGACCGAGCGCTGGGAAGATTTCAAAGATGGCAGTGTGCGGATCGAGCAGGCAGTTATTGTTGGCCGCGCCGGACACAAGGCGATGGCGCTCGGCAAGGGCGGAGCGACCATCAAATCGGTGAGCATGGCCGCGCGGGAGGAGCTTTCAAACCTGCTCGACCGGAAAGTCCATCTATTCCTGTTCGTCAAGGTGGACGAGAAATGGCAGGAGAAGCGCGAGCGTTATGTCGATTTCGGATTGGAGTTTGACGTTTGACGGCTTGGCAGTCATCGGGGCTTGTCTTGGGCGGGCGGCGCCATGGCGAGGGCGGGTTGATCCTTGATGTGCTGACCGAAACCAGGGGACGGCGTGCGGGCTATGTCTATGGCGGCGCGTCGCGGCGCAAGCGCGGCCAATTGCAGACGGGCAATACGGTGGAGCTATCTTGGAGCGCGCGCGGGGAAGACCAGCTTGGCAAGTTCGATGTCGCCGAAGCGGTGAGCGAACGCGCAGGCGCGCATATGGATGACGCCAATGCGCTGGCTGCAATAGCCGCGATTACGGGGCTTTTACGCGACGGGTTGCAGGAGGGTGATGCGGGTGGGTCTTCTTTGTACGGACCGACGACGGTCTTGCTAGACCTGCTTGGCGAGGCGGAGATATGGCCTGCGCTTTATGTCCGGTGGGAATTGGGCGTTTTGTCGGCGCTGGGCTTTGGGTTGGATCTGTCGCGTTGCGCCGTCTCTGGCGCAAATGACGGGCTGACCCATGTGTCCCCGCGCACGGGCCGTGCTGTGAGAGGCTCCGAGGCGGAAGACTATATTGACCGGCTGTTCGGGCTGCCGGCGTTTCTGACCGATCCATCCGCGCCGATCACACCGCATGCGCTGGGACAGGGCTTTACGCTGACAGGGCATTTTATCGAGCGGCGGATTTATACCGCGATCAATCGTCCGCCACCGGAAGAACGCGATTTGTTGCTTGCGCGGCTTGAGCGCTCGGGCGCTATTGTGATGGCGGATGAAATTTAGATGGCTCCTCGTTTGTCCCCTGCGCTAAAGCGCAATGGGACGCCGCGTTGCGGGCTCATGGCTTTTTTGTTTTATCCCCGCCTCGGCTTCGCCTCGCGATGGATAGCCGCGTTGCGGGCTCATGGCTGGGGTTCACTCTAGCGGATTTTGGTCTTTGTCGCTTCGGGCAGTGGCCAAGCAAAAACCCTATCCGCGCCCGCGATAGGGGGCAACGCCTGTGTCTGGCACCCATAGACCCTTAAGCGGCTCGCCGGTCTGCCAGAACACATCAATCGGAATGCCGCCGCGCGGATACCAGTAACCCGCCATGCGCAGCCATTTCGGCGCGAGCAAACCTTCAAGCTTTTTGGCAATCGCGATTGTGCAGTCTTCATGGAACGCGCCATGATTGCGGAACGAAGACAGGTAAAGCTTCAGGCTCTTGGATTCGACGAGCCAATCGCCCGGTGCATAGTCAATCACAAGATGGGCAAAGTCCGGCTGGCCGGTGACAGGGCAGAGCGAGGTAAATTCCGGCGCAGTAAAGCGAGCGAGATAATCGGTATCGGGATGGGGGTTGGGCACGCGTTCGAGCACGGCCTCTTCTGGGCTTTGGGGGAGGGCGGTTTGTTGGCCCAGCTGGTCGATGTTTTTGTAGATTGGATTGTCGGTCATGATGCAAAGGGGGTTGGAATGAGGTTGAACAGAAAGCCCATATAGATGAGGTATCCGGTGAGCATGATCGCGCCTTCGGAGCGGGCGATGCGTTTGCCGGTAAAGGCGAATAGGAAGACAAGGAAGATGGACAAGATCAGCGTTGAAATGTCTGTCCATGTTAGCCCGATATTGTCTGTTGCGCCGACAATCGCCGCGCCAATGTCAAAGCCTTCGCCGGCCAGCCCCGGTCCGCCTTCATAGAGCGAGAAAGGGTGAACAATGGCGGTGACGCCGATAATGCCCAATATGTTGAATATGTTCGAGCCGAGCACCGTGCCGAGCGCCACGTCCGACTTGCCGCGCAGGGCAGAAATACCCGCCGTGGCCAGTTCGGGTAGGCTGGTGCCAAAGGCAACAATGGTCAGCCCGATCAGCGTTTCGGAGACGCCAAATTGCGCGGCGACATCTATCCCGCCCGTCACCAGGAGCCGCGCGCCAAACACCACGCCGACAATCCCGCCAATGGCCAGAAGCGCTGCGATGGGCAGCGGGTCTGGCGTCTCGATCAGCTCGCCTTCTTCGGTGTGCATAACCGCCGTCTCCCCCTCGCCCCCTTGGGCGCGGTCCAGCATGAGCGAGCCAAGCATATAACCGACAAGCAAGACGACCAGCACCGTGCCAATAGGCCGCGTGAACAGGTCCATATAGACAAGCCAGCTAAAGAGCAGTGTCACCCCGACCATGACCGAGAAATCCCGCGCCAGCGCCCTTGGATGGGTGACAATCGGGCTGATCAGCGCAGCTACGCCAAGCACAAGCAGGATGTTGGCAATGTTCGAGCCCGCAACATTGCCGACCGACATGCCGACCGCATCCTGGCTTACCGCGCGCAGGCTGGTGACAAGCTCGGGAACCGAGGTGCCAAAGCCGACAAGGGTCAGCCCGATGACAAGTTCGGACAGGCCGAGCCGCCGCGCCACGCCAACCGAGCCGCGCACCAGCGCTTCGCCGCCGACAAACAATAAGACCAGCCCGCCTGCGATAAACAGATATGACATGAAGAACCCCTTTGAGCTTCCGCTTCTACAGATAACAGACCGGCTTGGCCACGGGCAAGGTGAGGGGCGTTGCGTGTGGCGGGCACAAAAAAGGCCGCCCCATTGCCGGAGCGGCCTTTCTTAATTCGGTAGAGGGCGAGCTAGTCGAGCTGGATCGTGCTGACGGCGGTTTTGCCGCTGCGCTGGTCAATCTCGGTGTCGAAAGACACTTTCTGGCCGTCGGACAGGCCGGAAATGCCCGCACGCTCCAGCGCTGTTGCGTGAACGAAGACGTCGGTGCCGCCATCTTCTGGTGCGATAAAGCCGAAGCCTTTTTGGTCATTATAGAATTTTACCGTGCCACTTTTCATGAGAACACTCCTGAGTTTGGTTTGCGGTAAGACACTGCGCCTCACCGCGGAATTCGAATTTTTTGAGGGGTCTCTGAAACTGCGGCCCGCATGCGCGCCACCAATGCCTGATTGTCCGGCTAAAAGTCGAGCTTCACCCTATCCGCGCTTTGACGGCAAATAGCAAGGGGTATTTGTGGTTTGGGCAGGGGATCGG